>DASXVR010000263.1:0-24378 GCA_036504175.1 Actinotalea sp.
ACCTCTCGGTGCACGTCGGTGACCACCCCGGCTGTCCCTCCACCGGGGTCGAGACGCCCGCCGAGTACTCCGGCGTGACCCAGGTCTGGATCTCGCCTGCGGACGGCGCGATCGACACCTGCATCGACTGGTTCGCGGTCAGCCTCTTCGTCGACGACGGCACGGTCCTCGGCGTGACGGTGGAGCTCGGCAGCCCCTGACGATCGCGCGGCGCCCGGCCCTAGTGGACGAGGGCCCGGACCTGGGCCTCGCACAGCGGGCGGTCGGAGTAGAGGACGAGCGTCGCACCCGGTTCCGGGTTGTGGGTGTCCGGACCCCGCCACACCTCCGCCAACCCGGCGCGCTCCACGGCCCAGTGCGAGCGGACGTTGCGGCCTGTGACGGCGGCGGTCACCGGCAGCTCGGGCCGCAGCGCGTGCGCGCGTTCGATACCGGCGGCCGCCACCTGCTGGGCGTAGCCCCGCCCCCACGCCTCGGGCCGGAGGGTGAACGCGAGGTTCCACGCGACGTCGGTCGGGAGGTTGCAGCCGCCGACACCGACCAGCCCCGTGCCGGGCGTCCCGGGCAGCTGTCGCAGCACCCAGATCCCGTGACCGTGCTGCCGCCAGCCGGCGACCCAGCGCGCCAGCAGCGCCTCGGTCCTGTCCCGCGAGGCGTGGTGGATGAGCGGGTCGGCCTCGGCCAGGCGAGGGTCGGAGTACATCGCGAACAGCTCGTCGAGGTCGCCCGGCGCCGGCGTGAACAGCGCCAGCCGACGGGTCGTGCGCTCCGGCGCCGGCGCGTGGGGTCCCGGCGGGGTCGCTTCGGGCGGCGTCAGGTCCGGCACCTGCCCAGCATGGCAGTCGAGCGATTCCTTCACTGCTAAAGTAATCGCCGTGCCCGACGACGACGCCCTGACGCCTCCATCTGCGGCGCCGCTGAGCGCGCAGGAAGAGGGCTTCCTGCAGGCCTTGTCGCGCGCGGTGGTGTTCATCCCGCGGGTGCTGGAGGCCGACCTGGGGCGCGTCCATGGACTGTCGACCAGCGAGTTCTTCGCGCTCATGCACCTCTCGGAGGCGCCCAGCGGATCCCTGCGGATGGGAGACCTCGCGACGCTGAGCGCTCTGAGCCTCGGGGCTGTGACGCGGGTGGTCAAGCTCCTCGAGGCCAAAGGCCTGGTCGAGCGGCGTCGGAGCGCCGTGGACGGCCGAGGTCAGGACGCCGTCCTGACGGAGGCGGGTCTCGCGCGCCTCGCGGTGGTCCGGCCGGCCATGGTCGACAGTGCGCGCCGCCGGGTCTTCGACAAGCTCGCCGAGCTGGACGGCGTCGACCTCGACGCCTGCACCACTGTCCTGTCCCGCATCACCCAGAACGACTGAGTCCCGAGAGATGGAGTGCCTGTGAGCGCCCCCGCCGTCGACGCGACCGAGTACGCCCGATTCGGTCCGTGGATAGACGAGGTGGTCAGCCCCGCCGACGTGCCGCGCCTCTTCCGGGACCACCCCGTGGACCTCGAGGGTGCGCGCCTGGTGCTCAAGGTGCCGCGGGACATCGCCCGGCGGGACGCCACGCCCGGCATGGACCTGTACGACCACCTGATCGTGCTCGACGCCGACGTCCTGACGGTGCTGAGCCGGCGTCGCCCCGCACCGCGGTCGAAGGCGCCCGCGCCGCAGGGCTACGACGTGGTCACCGTGCCGCTCCCGCAGGTCGTCGCCATCCGTGACGTCGTCAACCTGCTCCAGGGTCGCCTGACCATCCACGCCCAGAACGGGACCGAGCTCTCGGTCGACTACAACGGCTCGGCGCGGACCAACGTGAGCCGTCTGGTGCGCGAGCTGCGGGCCTCCTCGGCGCAGGAGGCCCCGAGCTCGACCGGCAGGGCCCTGCTCGAGGCCGGTGGCCTCGCGCGGGCGAGCAGGGGAGGGGCGACGGGGCGCCTGGACCCCGGCAACGACGACCTCGCGCTGCTCAGCGACTACCTCGAGATCGCGCGGCGCGCCCCGCAGGTGAGCGCCTGGACGTGTCACGGCCGCACCCAGCTCACGCCCGGCGGCAGGGGCATCGGCGGCGTGGTGCAACGAGCACTGCACGCGCTGTCACCGATGATGCTGCACGGGGCCATCCTCGCCGCCGACGGCGTGGCGCTGGAGGTCGTCGCCAGGCACGAGTGGCTGGTGCGCGGCCGGACGCCGGTCCACGCGACCTCGCGACTCGTCGTCCCGCTCGGCTCGGTCGACGCCGTGGAGCTCGCCCGGCACCCGCTCTACGACGGGGCCGTGGTCGCCACGGTGACAGCCGGAGGGACCAGGATCGAGATCCTGGTCCCCACGGGCTCCGATGCCCACCGCCTGCTCGCCGCCGCCGCGCCGACCCGGCCGACGACCGCGTCCCTCAGCTGATCTTGCGCCGGTAGGCGGACATCGCCAGCACGTAGCCCAGGACGAGGATCCCGACGCACCACGCGAGGGCGACCCAGATGTCGCCGCCGACAGCCCGCTCGGCGAAGAGGTTCTGGATGGTGTTCACGATCGAGGTGACCGGCTGGTTCTCGGCGAACGCACGCACCGGACCCGGCATCGTCTCCGTCGGGACGAAGGCGGAGCTGATGAACGGCAGGAAGATCAGCGGGTAGGAGAACCCGGTGGCCCCCTCCATGGTCTTCGCCGACAGGCCCGCGATCACCGCGATCCACGTCAGGGCGAGCGTGAAGAGCGTGAGGATTCCCGCGACGGCGAGCCAGGCGAGCGGGCCGGCCGAGGTGCGGAAGCCCATGACGAAGCCGACGAGAACGATGAGCACGACGGTGATCGCGTTGGAGACCAACGAGGTCAGGACGTGCGCCCACAGCACCGACGACCGGGAGATCGGCATGGACTGGAACCGCTCGAAGATGCCGCTGGTCATGTCCTGGAACAGCCGCATCGCGGTGTACGCGATGCCGGAGGCGATGGCGATCAGCATGATCCCCGGCAGCAGGTAGTTGACGTACTTGTCGGTGCCCGCCCTGATCGCCCCGCCGAACACGTAGACGAAGAGCAGCAGCATCGCGATCGGGGTGATCGCCGTGGTGATGATCGTGTCCGGGCTGCGCGTGATGTGACGCAGGGAACGGCCCAGCAGGGCGGCCGTGTCCTCGACGACGTGAGTGCTCATGACTGGTCCCTCCGTGACTCGTCCGTGCGGCCGTTCCCCACGAGCGCGAGGAAGATGTCCTCGAGGCTTGGCTCCTTCTCGACGTACTCGACGGTCGCCGGGGGGAGCAGCTGCTTGAGCTCGGCGAGCGTTCCGTTCGCGATGATGCGGCCGTCGTGGAGGATGGCGATCCGGTCGGCGAGCTGCTCGGCCTCCTGCAGGTACTGCGTGGTGAGCAGGACCGTCGTGCCCTGCGCCGCGAGCCCCTTGACCACCTTCCAGACGTCCATGCGCCCTTCGGGGTCGAGCCCGGTGGTCGGCTCGTCGAGGAAGATCACCCTCGGCTGGCCCGTCAGGCTCATCGCGATGTCCAGGCGACGGCGCATGCCCCCGGAGTACGTCGACACCTTGCGGGAGGCCGCATCGACGAGGTCGAAGCGGGCGAGGAGGTCGTCGGCCACCTGGCCGGGGTTGTCCCGGTGCCAGAGCCTGGCGACCAGCACGAGGTTCTCGCGGCCGGTCAGGATCTCGTCGACGGCCGCGAACTGCCCGGTCAGGCTGATGGACTCCCGCACCGGGTGGGGCTGGGTCGCTACGTCGAACCCGTTGACCGTGGCCGTGCCGGCGTCGGACCGCAGGAGTGTGGACAGGATCCTCACCATGGTGGTCTTGCCCGCTCCGTTCGAGCCGAGGAGGGCGAAGATGCTGCCCGCTGCGACGTCGAAGGTCACGCCCCGCAGGACGTGCAGGTCCTTGTAGGACTTCTCGACGCCCTGCACGCGGATCGCCGGTCCGCGGTCCCGCTGCGTCATCGCTTCGGTGCTCATGTGTCCCGTTCCTCTCTGCCGGTGCCCGAGCTCATCGGGCGCGCTGGATGGTGATGTCGCCGTGCGGGGTGCGGGCCCGGACCGCGACGGCCTGCTCGGACTCGTCGGGAGCGCGGTCGCCGTCGAGCTGGTTGCGGACCCGGCCGTCCTTGGCGGACAGGTCGAGCCAGGCAGGTACGCCGGGCCGGACGCCGATGGTCACCCGGCCGTAGCCGCTCTCCACCTGGATGGAGCCGCTCGAGACCTCGCGGAGCGTGATGCTGCCGTAGGCGCTCTTGGCGGCGACGGAGGCGAGGGCCTTCGTGATCTCCAGGTCGCCGTAGGAGAGCTTCGCGTCGAGGTCGCCGCCCGACTCCCCGACGGTGACGGAGCCGTGCGACGCCTTGAGGACCGCGTCGCCGGCCACGGCGCCGATCCGGATCTGACCGTGGTCGGCCGTGACCTCGATGCTGCCCTCGCAGGAGCCGACGGTGGCGTTCCCGTGGCCGGCGCGCAGCCACAGGTCGCCGGTGGTGTCGAGGTCCACGGGGCCCATCGAGTCCTTGACGCGTGTGGCTCCGAGCCGTCCGGTGGTCCGCACGCCGCCGACGGCGAGCTCGGCGGTGAGCCGTGACCCCGCCGGCAGCTCGACGGTCACGTCGACCGACTCGGTCGGGCCGATGAAGCTCAGCCGCGGCCGCGGGCCGATGACGGTCAGCCGCTGACCGTCGAAGTCGACCCGGGTCTCCTCCGCGCCCCGGCGGTCGACGGCCTTCGCCGGGTTGGTCGGCGAGACGGTCACGACCGTGTCGGCGCGGTCGCCGGCGACGACGTCGATCGCACCGACCTGGAGGTTGATCGCGAGGTCGATCGCGGTGGGGGTGGTGAAGGTGGGCATGCTGACGCCTTCCTCTGCTGTGGGCGTGGTCGTCCTGCCCCGCGGGTTCGCGTGGCTGATGGGTGGTGCGGCTGAGCGGGCTAGCGTGCCCAGCCTGCGAAGTTGTCGCCGGTGTGCAGCGTGCGCTGCGCGGATCGTCGTTGCCGGGGCTGGAGCGCGGCGGCGACCGCACGGACCAGCCACGTGTTGACGGACACCCCGTCGGCTGCGGCCGCCTCGTCCACGCGGGCCTTGAGGGCGTCGGGGAGGCGCAGCGTCGTGCGTGAGGTGCTCGGGTCGTCGAGGTCGACGGATGCCGGCGGAACGTCCTCGTTGTCCGGCTCGGAGCTCGCCTGCGCGACGACGAACTCGACCTCACGGCCGCGCAGCCGCAGGTCGACGGACCCGGGTGCGAGGTCGCGGGTGATCTCGCCGACAGCGGCCGACAGGACGTCGAGCAGCACGAGCCGTGCCGCGGCGTCGACCCCGGCAACGAGCCGCTCGGCGACGGTGCGCGTCTCGTCGGTGCCGTTCTCGGCGGCGCTGACGAGCTGTCGCTGGAGGTCGCTCACGTAGGGCCCGAGTTCCATGTGCACCATAGTGACACCACTGTGGTGTCATGGCAAGAGGCGATGGTGTCATGAGTGGCGCTGGTGGGGTCATGCGCGCGGAACCGGATGCTCCGCCAGCGCATGAGAGCAGTTAGATTCCCAGGAATAGAGTTCCCTGTCATGGAGTTGTCGCCAGTCATGGACCTCTTCGACGTGCTCGTGCGCTACGAGACGCACCTCTGGAACCACCTCGACGACCGCCTGCGAACCGACGGTCAGGTGTCCCTCGCCACGCTCTCGGCCCTACGGGTCGTCCGTGCGCATGCCGGGGAGTGCCGCGTGCAGGAGCTCCGTACCGACCTGGGGATCACCGTGGGCGCGGCGAGCAAGGTGGTCGACAGGCTCGAGCGGGACGGGCTGGCGGTGCGCGGCGCGAACCCTGACGACCGCCGCTCGTCCCTCGTCACGCTGACGCCGGCGGGTGACGTCGCCCACGACGAGGGTGTCGCGCTGCTGGAGGCTGCGCTCGCCGACCACCTGGCCGACGAGGCGGGCGTGGAGCAGGCGACGCTGGTGCTGACGCGGTTGATGACCACGCTCACCGCACCTGCGGAGGTGTCGCGATGAGCGCGCCGACGATGCGGGCCGTGGTCGTGGACGCGCCCGGCGGCCCCGAGGTGCTCCGGGTGCGTGACGTGCCCGTGCCCCGGGCGGCTCCCGGCCAGGTGCTGATCCGCGTCCGCGCCTTCGGGCTCAACCGCTCCGAGCTGCACTTCCGCCGGGGTCAGGCGTCCACAGGATCGTTCCCGCGGGTCCCGGGGATCGAGGCGACGGGCGTCGTCGAGGACGCGCCTGGTGGCGAGGTGCCCCCAGGAACCCAGGTCATGACGATGATGGGAGGGATGGGCCGCGCGTTCGACGGCGGGTACGCCGAGCACGTGCTGGTCCCCGCGTCCCAGGTGATCCCGTTCACGAGCGACCTGCCGTGGGACGTGCTCGGGGCGGTACCGGAGATGCTGCAGACCGCTCACGGCTCGCTGGCGGTGGGCGTGCGGCCGACCCCGGGCCAGACGCTCCTCGTGCGGGGCGGCACGTCGTCGGTCGGTCTCGCGCTGGCCTCGCTCGGTCGGCTCGGCGGGCTCACCGTGATCTCGACGACCCGGTCGCCCGGGCGGCGTGAGCTGCTGGAGCGGGCCGGCGCGCACCATGTGCTGATCGACGACGGTGCGATCGCCGACCGCGTCCGCGAGATCGTCCCCGGCGGGGTCGACGGCGCTGTCGAGCTGATCGGGGTGAACGTCCTGGGCGACACCCTGCGCGCCACGCGCCCCGGCGGCACCGTCTGCTTCACCGGCATGCTCTCGGACCAGTGGACGATCCCGGAGTTCTACCCGATGGACTGGCTGCCGAACGGGGTGCGCCTCACCGCGTACTCCGGTGAGGCATCCGACCTTCCCGCGCCGGTGCTGCAGGAGTTCCTCGACGAGGTCGCCGGGGGTCGCGCACGCGTCCCGGTCGGTCGCGTCTACCGCCTGGAGGAGATCGCCCAGGCGCACCGGGACATGGAAGCCGGCACCGTCGGCGGCAAGGGAGTCGTCGTCGTGTGAGGCGTCCCTGGGCATCGCCTCGGCCCGGCGGCCATGATGGGCCGATGGCACTCAGCTTCAGCGGCGTCGTGATCGACTGCGCGGACCCGTCCGCGGTGGCGGACTTCTGGCAGAAGGCTCTGGGGTGGTCCGGCCGGGAGGCGGGTCCGCGGGGCGAGGCGGTGATCCAGGCGAGTGAGGGCGAGACGACGTACGGGCCGCCGAGCATCGTGTTCCAGCCGGTCCCTGAGGGCAAGGTCGTCAAGAACCGCGTCCACCTGGACTTCTACTCTGCCGACCAGGCCGACGACGTCGCGCGCCTCGAGGCGCTCGGTGCCCGTCGCGTCGACGTCGGGCAGGGCGACGACAAGACCTTCGTGGTCATGGCGGACGTCGAGGGCAACGAGTTCTGCGTCCTGAGCGAGTGGTGAGCCGCAGCTCGAGCTGACTCGCGGACTCAGTCGTCGAAGACGTGCCAGCAGATGGCGCTGCGACGCGACTGGTCGTCGAGGACGAGGTCGCGGAGCTCGGCCGGGATGCGGTCCCGTTGCCAGTCGCGCTCCTGGAGCCGGGCCTGCTCAGCCCCATCAGCGGGCGCCTCGGCCATGGTGGCCCGGATCGCATAGGCCGCAGCGCCGAGGGCGTGAGCGGCGACATGGGCAACCGCGACGGCCTGGCCCGCTGAGAGCGCCGCGAACTTCGCGGCCCCGGGCAGCCCCCGCGCGGCGGCGTTCGCGATGAAGGCGGTGTTGTGCGCGACGGTCATCGGCACCTCGCGCCTGATCCAGGCGTGTGCGACCCCGAGGGCTTCACGGGGCCGCGGGTCGTCCGGTTGTGCACGCTCGAAGAGAGGCAGCACGTGCTCGGCGCAGACCACCGCCCACTGAGCCAGGAGCTGGTGGTGCTGGTCGGTCAGCGTCCCCCCACGACGGATCGTGATCAGTCGTGGGTCGCGCTCCTTGGGAAGGATCGGCACGCCTCCATCATTCCGCCTGCGCCCGGGACGAGGGGCTCCCCGGGAGCGCCGATGGCCCGCCGGAGAACCGGCGGGCCATCGGCGTGCGGACATCTGATCGGCTACTTGATCGAACCCCGGACGACGCCGGAGATCACCCAGCGCTGGGAGAAGATGTAGATGACCAGGAGCGGCGCCATCGCCATGAGGTAGGACGCGAAGGCGACGGTGTAGTCGGTGTTGAACTGGCCCTGGAACACGTACTGGGCGAGCGGCAGCGTGCGGGCACCGGGGTCCGTCAGCACGACGAGCGGCATGATGAAGTCGTTCCACGCCCACACGCAGGTCAGGATCCCGACCGTCGCATTCATCGGCATCAGCAGCGGGAAGATGATCTGCCGGAACACCCGCCAGATCGATGCGCCGTCGATCTGCGCCGCTTCCTCCAGCTCGATCGGGATCGACCTGATGTACGCGGTGTAGATGAAGATGTTCAGCGACAGCCCGTAGATCGTGTAGAGCACGATCATGCCCGCCTGGTTGTCCAGGTGGAGCAGTGCGGTCTGCTTCACGAGAGGCAGCATGATGATCGGGAACGGGATGAACAGCGCCGCGAGCAGGTAGAAGTAGACGCCCTTGAAGAACGGCCGGTGCATGTTGCGGGCGATCGCGTAGGCGACCACCGAGCTAGTCAGCAGGGTGAAGAACACCGAGCCCACGGTGATCATCGCCGTGTTCATCAGGGCCCGCGGGAACGAGGTGCGGTTCCATGCCTCGGAGAAGTTCTCCCAGCGGATGTGCGTCGGCCACTCGAAGCCAGTGCCGGCGGCGAGCTGGTCGGGCGACTTGAGGGCCACGACCACGGCGAGGTACAGGGGCACGAGGACCGTCAGCGAGCACACGGCGATCAGGGCCGTCGCCCACCAGTTGATGCGGCGGGTGTCGTCGTCGTCGGGGCGGGCACGGCGCCGTCGGGTGGCCAGGACCGGTTCGGCCTGGAGGGGGGTCGTTGCTGCTGTGGTCATCAGAAGTCGGCCTCTCTGCGCTGAAGGACCCGGAACTGGATGAGCGAGATGACGGTGATGACGATGAAGAAGATCACCGCGTTCGCCGTCTGGTAGGCGAACTCCCCGCCGGAGAACCCGCCGCGGAAGATGAGCAGGGTCACCGACTCGGTGGACGTCCCCGGCCCGCCGTTCGTCAGGGAGACGATCGGGTCGAAGACCTGCAGGAAGCCCTTGAGCGAGAGCACCACGTTGATGGTGAAGAACGCGCTGATGAGCGGGAACGTGATGGACCGGAACTGGCGCCACGCCTTGGCGCCGTCCAGCGAGGCGGCCTCGTAGAGCTCACGCGGGATCGTCTGGAGCCCGGAGAGATAGATGATGATCGAGAAGGCGCACGCCTGCCAGACCGCCAGGACCACGATCGCGGTCCAGGCCCAGGTCTCGTTGGTCAGGATGTTGTCCCGGAAGATCGGGATGTTGCTGAGCAGCTTCGGCAGCGAGTTCGAGAAGAAGAACTGGAACACGTAGCCGACGACGAGGATGGCCAGCACGTACGGGACGAAGTACACGCCCCGGAAGAAGTTCCTGGCCCTGATCTTCGCGTTGAGCCCCATGGCGATCGCCAGGGAGATGATGTTGGTGACGATGGTCGCGACGAACGCGAAGAGGAACGAGAACCCGTACGCCTGCAGGACGCGGTCGTCCTTGAACAGGTTCGCGTAGTTCGCCAGGCCGACGAAGTTCCACCCGCCGTAGCCGGCGTAGTTCGTCATGGAGAAGAAGATGCCGACGATGACCGGCACCGTGTGGAACGCCGCGAAGGCGATGACCGCGGGCCAGACCATCCAGTAGAACGCGGACGCGGCGCGACGACCCTTGATGCGGACCGCCGGTCGGCCGGTGGTCGTGGCTCGCGTGGTCGATCCCGCTCTCAGGGCGGGTGTGGACGTCGTCATGTCAGTCTCCCGTCACGGGGATCGTGCGTGCGGCGACCTTGCGCCACTCGCTGTCGAGGGTGGCGAGCGCGGCGTCCGCGTTGCCGTCGAAGAGGAACTGCTGGTCGACTGCGGCCAGCGGGATGCTCGGCGGGACCTGGTGGTCGATGAAGCCGGCGATGCGGCCCGCGGCGAAGAAGGGTGCGACGGACTGCAGCGCAGGGTCGTCGCTCAGCTGTGCGCCCTTCACGGAGGGGACCATGTTCTGGGACGCGGCGAACTTCTCGATCACGCCCTTCTCGAAGAGGTAGTTGATGAACCGCAGGGACTCCTCGGGGTGCGGCCCGTTCTTGGGCATGGTCACCACCACGTCGACGCCGGAGACCAGGACCTGGTCGGCGGGGTTGTCGGCCGCCGGGTAGGGGAAGATCGCCGCCTGGATGTCGGGGTTGGCCTGCTTGATCGGCGAGAGCGCCCAGATGCCCTGCAGCAGCATCGCCACCTCGCCCTTCGCGAAGGCCGCGTTGCCGTCGTCGTAGGTCTTCCCGCGGTAGCCGTCCTGCATGTAGGAGAACAGCTCGTGCTGCTTCTTCAGGACGTCGGCGAAGTCGCGCTGGAAGGAGACGGGGGAGCGCGAGTCGACGTGCTCGCCCTCCGCCCGGAGCTTGTCGAAGAAGCCGTTGCGTGCGGCGTAGGCACCGATCGCGTTGAGCGACGGCAGTCCGGTCCACGAGTCGGCGAGCGTGCCGTAGAAGGGCGTGATGCCCGCGGCCTTGAGGCGCTTGCAGACGTCGATCAGCGCAGGCCACGTGGTCGGGACCTGGAGCCCCTGCTCCTCGAAGATCTTCGTGTTGTAGATGATCCCGTTGGCGTTGTTGACGTAGGCGAGCCCGTTGACCTCGTCGCCGTGGGTCCCCAGGTCGTGGAGGATCTGCTGGACGGCGGGGTTGATCGTCTGCAGGACGGGTTCGGAGGAGAAGTCGTAGAAGACGCCGGCCTGAGCCAGGCGACCGAAGTTGCCGTTCGCGTTCAGGGTGATGACGTCCGGAGCCCTGTCCTTGACGAGCAGGGTGCGGATGGCGGTGTCCGCGTCGGCGACCTGGTTCTGCACCACGCGGATGTCGGGGTTCTTCGCCTCGAAGTCGGCGATGATCCCGTTGAAGTCCTCGAGGGCCTCTCCCTTGAACTGGAAGAGGTTCAGCGTGGTCACGCCGTCGGCGGGGGTCGACGCGCAACCCCCGAGGGCCAGAGCGGCCGCGAGTCCGAGTACCCCGGCGATGCCGGCGCGTCGCCTCGTTGGATGTCTCATCGTGCCTCCTTGCACAGAGCGGTTCAGGTGGATCCGGGTGGGTCTGTCAGTCCTCGGCCGTCAGCTCGACGACCGTCGACTGCTGCGGCAGCTGGACGGGTGGCCGGAGTCCGACGGCGTCGAGCTCGTGGCCGGTCAGTGCGATCCCGTGCGTGCGCCAGGCCAGGTCCGACTGACCCGCCTCGGCACGCTCGGTGGTGGGCTCGACCACGCGCAGGCGGTAGCGCCGCGCGGGGTCGAGGCCGGGGATGCGGACGCGCCCTGGTGGGTACGACGCTGTGGTGGTCGTCTGGGTGATGACGAAGACGGCGGAGGAACGGTCGGGCGCGACGAGGCCTCGGACGTCGATCCCGGGCTCGGTGCCGTCGACGTCCACCAGGTGCCCGGCGGCGACGAGCGGGCGGAGCTCCTTCGCGTAGCGCACCCACCGGGCGATGCGCCCGCGGGTGTGCTCGTCCGTGCGGGTCAGGTCCCACTCGATGCCGACGTGGCCGAAGAGCGCGACGGCCGCGCTGAGGTCGAGGTCGACGGTGCGCCCGGTGGAGTGCACGACCGGGCTGGTCAGGTGCATGCCCATGAGCTCGGGCGGGACCACCAGAGCCGTGTAGCGCTGGTTGACCAGACGCTCCAGCGGGTCGAGGGTGTCGCTGGTCCAGATGCGGTCCGTGCGGGCCAGGATCCCCAGGTCCACCCGGGCCCCGCCGGATGCGCAGCTCTCGATCTCCAGGTCCGGGTGGGCTGCCTTGAGCTCGTCGAGCAGGCGGTAGAGCGCCAGCGTGGTGACGCGCACGCGTGCCGCCCCAGCGGGACCCGAGCCGGCGTCGAGCAGGTCGCGGTTGTGGTCCCACTTGAGGTAGGCGATCGGGTACTCGTCGAGGAGCGCGTGCAGACGTTCGGCGACGTACGCGTACGCAGCGGGGTTGGCCAGGTCGAGGACCTGCTGGTGCCGCGCCGAGGGCGGCAGGGCCGTGCGGCCGCGCAGGATCCAGTCCGGGTGCGCGCGGGCCAGGTCGGAGTCGGGGTTGACCATCTCCGGCTCGACCCACAGGCCGAACTCCATGCCGAGCGTCCTGACATGGTTGACCAGCGGGTGCAGACCGTCCGGCCACACCTCGTCGTCGACGTACCAGTCGCCGAGCCCGGCGGTGTCGTCGCGACGGCCACGGAACCAGCCGTCGTCGAGCACGAACCGCTCGACACCGACCTGGGCAGCGACGTCCGCCAGCGCGGTCAGGCGCTCGAGGGAGTGGTCGAAGTACACCGCCTCCCACGTGTTCAGGGTGACCGGCCGCGGGCGCTGCGGGTGGTCCGGTCGCTGCCTCCACTCGTCGTGGAAGCGGCGGGCGAGGGCGTTGAGCCCGTCGCCCCAGGACCCGACGACCTCGGGCGTCGTCATCGCCGCGCCGGGGGCGAGGACGACCTCGCCCGCGGCGAGGAGCTCGCCGCCGGCCAGGAACGCCTCGCCGGTCGTCGTGCGCTCGGCCAGGACGCGACTGTTCCCGCTCCACGCGACGTGGATGCCGTGGACGCGTCCGCGCTCGAAGCCGAAGCCGGGCCTGCCCGCGGCGAGCAGGAGGGTGCTGTCAGCACCGGGGCGCCCCCGCCGGCTCTCGCGCACATGGGTGCCGAACGTGAAGGTGTGGCGCTGGGGCGAGCGCTCGCGCAGGTGGCGCCCGGTCGTGTCGAGGATCTCCGTCGCGTCCCAGGGGACCGGGAAGCCGAGCAGGACGGACTGGACCGTGTAGCGGGTCTCGCCGGTGTTGCGGAGCGTGGCGCGCTGGTGGAGCAGCCCGGCGGCGCCCACCGACAGCTCTACCTCCACCGCGAGGTGGGCCTCGGGGTCCTCGAGGCTCAGGACCGCGCGCCGCTCGTCCGCCCGGACCGCGACCAGCTCGAGGCAGATGCTGAAGGATGCGCCGCCGCGGTGGCCCTCGATGCCGGGCGTGCCGAGCCAGCCGCCGGCCGGGGTCGGGAGCAGCGTCCCGGCCGCGGGGACGTCGAGGCCGCCGGACACCCGCTGGGGGCGACTGGCCAGGGCGAGGTCCTGGAGGCTCGCGCCGGAGGAGCCCGTGAGCTCCTCGCCCCAGTGCACGATCGCGGGGTGCGGTGACGCTGCGAGGTCGAGGACGACGCTCGTCCCGCCGGCGCGTAGGTGGAGGACCGGCTCACCGGTCGGGAGCTCCGGGAGGTCCGCGCGGGTCCTCTCGGCGGGGATCACGTCGTCGTGTGCGTGCATGACTTATTGTTACCACGGAAATAATCGCTCCGGCAAGACCCAGACACGATCGTCCGGTGTGCCGTTCTGACGGTGAGTTCGTGCCAGCATGGAAGCAACCGAACGGAGTCGCATGCTCACCGACAGCGAGAAGGCACTGGCGCGCGCTGTGCTCATCCACGGCCCGATCTCGCGGATCGAGCTCGCCGGCATGCTCGGCCTCTCGCCCTCGAGCCTCACGCGGCTGGTCAAGCCCTTCGTCGAGCGGGGTCTGCTGGTCGAGCTCGGCGACCGGCAGGTCGGTGCCATCGGGCGTCCGATGCGCCCGCTCGACGTCGCGCCGGACCTGGCCCACATCGCCGGGGTCAAGCTCACCGGCGACACCATGTACGTCGCGGTGACCGACGTCCGTGCCGAGCTGATCGCCACCGCCGAACGACCGCTCCCGAGCCATGACCCCGCCGAGGTCGCCAAGGAGCTCGCCACCACCATCCGGGCGACGCAGGTGGACCGGGTCGCGGCCGTCGGCGTCGCGCTCGGGGGGGCGGTCCGCGACGGGCTCGTCGAGTTCGCACCCTTCCTGGGCTGGACCGACGTGCCGTTCGCGCAGCTCCTCCAGGCGGAGCTCGACGTCCCGGTGGTGCTCGAGAACGACCTCGTCGCCCTCGCCGAGGCCGAGCGGTGGTTCGGCCTCGGACGCGACATGCCCGGCTTCGTCGTCATCACGATCGGCGCCGGCATCGGTTACGGGCTCGTGGCGCACGGCGAGGTGGTGCGCTCGCGGGAGGCGGGGGTCGGCCTCGCCGGTCACATCCCGCTGAGCGCCACCGGGCCGTTGTGCGCCGAGGGTCACCGGGGGTGCGCGCAGGCGATGCTCACGTCGGGCTCGATCGCGGCGCAGGTGTCGGCGGCCCTCCAGCGCACGGTCGACTACGACGAGGTCCTCGACCTCGCCCGGGCCGGCGACCCCGCGGCGACGGCGGTGGTGGAGGCGGCGGCCGACGCGCTCGGACGGCTGGTCGCGTTGGCGTGCAACCTGACGATGCAGCCCGCAGCGGTCCTCGCCGGTGACGGCATCGCCCTCTTCTCCGTCGCCGAGGACCGTGTCCGGGCGGCGATCGTGGCCCACCGGGACCCCCGCGCGGACGATGTCCAGCTCTACGTCGACGAGTCGGGCTTCACGGCCTGGGCCCGGGGTGCGGCCGCCGTCGCGATCCAGGACGCCGTCGACCGGATCCGTCTGGACCAGCCTGTGGACGCCGTGCTGGGACGCTGACCCCGCGCCGCCCGACCAGCGATGGGTCTACGGCGGGTGCCGCGACAGTGAGGGTGACGCAGGCTCAGTCCGTTGGCGGCTGACCGGCGGCACCCGCTCGCGACCGGGCGGCCTGGCGGACCAGGTGGTCCCGCTCGGCCACGTTCGTGGCCCGGGCGGCAGCGGCGGCGTAGGCCGTGGCGGCGGCAGCCAGGTCGCCGGCCAGCTCGTGCAGGTACCCGCGGACCGCCCACCACCGGTGCCGGTCACCGATCACCTCCCGGAGCCGGTCGGTCTCGCGCAACCCGGCGGCGGCGCCGAGCACCTGGCCGACGGCCACCGCGCGCCCGAGCACAGCGGCAGGGTCCTGCCGCACGGGATCCTGCGTGAAGGCGACGAGGTCGTCGTACCAGGCGAGGACCTGGGGCCAGTCGGTCTCCGCGGCGTTCGCCGCGTCGTCGTGCAGGGCGGCGATGGCTGCCTCGACCTGGTACCGACCGGGCCGCCCGGCGGCCAGGGCCGACTGCAGGACGCGCACACCCTCGGCGATCTCGCGACTGTCCCACCGGGTGCGGTCCTGCCTGTCCAGGGTGACGATCCGGCCCTGCGCGTCGAGCCGCGCGGGTAGGCGGGCGTGGTTGAGCAGCATGAGCGCGAGCAGGCCACGGGCCTCCGGCTCGCCGGTGGCGAGGGTGAGCTGGCGGGCGAGCCGGATCGCCTCGCCGGCCAGGTCGACCCGTTCCCCGTGCCCGGCCGTGTACAGCAGGTAGAGCACCCGCAGCACGACGGCGAGGTCACCGGGCTGGTCCAGGCGCCTGCCTCTCAAGGTCCGTTTGGCCCGGCTGATCCGCTGGGCCATCGTCGCCTCGGGGACGTAGAAGGCGTCGGCGATCTCGCGGGTCGCCAGGCCGCAGACGGCACGCAGCGTCAGGGCGATCTGGGACGCGGGCGCGAGGTCAGGGTGGCAGCAGCAGAAGAGCAGGACGAGCGTGTCGTCGCCGTCCTCGGAGGCGGCCGGTCCCGGCTCGGCCCAGGTCCGTTCCTCGCGGCGGTGGCGGGCGACCTCGCTGCGACGGGCGTCGACGAGCCGCCGGGTGGCCACCGTCGTGAGCCAGGCGCGCGGGTCGCGCGGTGGGGCGTCCGGCCATGTGCGCAGCGCCTCGACCAGCGCCTCCTGCAGCGCGTCCTCGGCGGCCTCGAAGTCCTCGCCCCTCCTGACCAGCCCGGCGAGCACCCGCGGGACGAGGGCGCGCAGGGCACCTTCGTCCAGCCGCGGTGGCTGTCGG
This sequence comes from Actinotalea sp., assembly GCA_036504175.1. Lineage (GTDB taxonomy): Bacteria > Actinomycetota > Actinomycetes > Actinomycetales > Cellulomonadaceae > Actinotalea. The sequence goes on from DASXVR010000263.1 coordinate 15,897, forward strand.
TCGATCACGTCGTCACCCGTCGGTCGTCGGCTGCCCGTCGTCAGTCGTCGGCGGGCGCCTGGGACATGACCTCCCGGACGTCGATCCACTCGTACAGCGGCTCCCCGCCCGGGCCGGGCTCGGAGGAGACGTAGGCGGCGAGCTCGAGGGCGCGTTCGTACGAGTCGACGTCGATCATGTACCAGCCGGCCACGAGGTCGCTGGTCTCGGGCAGCGGACCGTCGGTGGTGACCGGTGCCGCGTCCGGGCCGCCGTAGCGCACCCACGTGCGCTGGGGCGTGAGGGCCTGGGCGTCGACGTACTCGCCGTTCTCCTCGAGCAGCTCGGCGACGTGCTTGAGGAAGCTCATGTGCGCCTCCACGTCCTGCGGGTCCCACTGGTCCATCGGGGGCGCGGGGCGGTACTGCTCGGGGCCGCCGCGGTAGTGCTTGAGGAGCAGGTACTTCGGCATCGTCGTCTCCTGACGTCGTGGGCGGCGCCGTCGTGGCCGCCCTTCATCTGGTGAGCGGAGCGGGGTGCAGCTTCTCGACATCGAATCACGCAGCGCGTGCGGGACGCCGCCCGGGCGCGCGCGGAGCGATCCATGCCTAGCGTGGGCCGCGATGAGCCCGCGCCCTGCCGGGCGCACCTGTCCGAGCCTCGTTGCCCGGCGACCCGAGGAGCCCGATGCCCGCACGGACGGTTGACGCGGTCGTCATCGGCGCCGGACCCAACGGGCTGGTCGCCGCGAACGCCCTGGTCGACGCCGGGTGGGACGTGCTCGTCCTGGAGGCGCAGGACGTGCCCGGGGGAGCGGTGCGGTCCGCGGACGTCACGGCTCCCGGCTTCCGGACGGACCTGTTCAGCGCGTTCTACCCGCTCGCAGCCGCCTCACCTGTCATCCGCGGGCTGCACCTGGAGGACCACGGGCTGCGGTGGGTGCAGGCGCCGCGCGTGCTCAGCCACGCCCTGGACGACGGGCGGGCAGCGGTCCTGCACCGCCGCGTCGAGGAGACGGCCGCGGACCTCGACTCCTTCGCGGCCGGCGACGGCGACGCCTGGAGGGAGCTGTACGCCGGGTGGCAGCAGATCCGGGTCCCTCTGCTCGATGCCCTCTTCACGCCGTTCCCCCCACTGGCTTCCGCCGCGCGACTGCTGCGCAGGGTCCGCCTCGCCGGTGGGCTCGACCTGGCTCGGCTCGCCCTGCTCCCGGTGCGCCGGCTCAGCGACGAGACCTTCCGCGGTGATGGCGGCGGGCTGCTGCTGACGGGCAACGCGATGCATGCCGACATCCCGCCGGACGCCGCGGGCAGTGCCCTCTTCGGCTGGCTGCTGGCGATGCTCGGGCAGGACGTGGGCTTCCCGGTGCCCGAAGGTGGCGCCGGCGTGCTGGCCGACGCGCTGGTCGGCCGCCTCGTGGCAGGTGGCGGGCAGCTCGAGACCGGGTCCCCGGTGGACGCGATCCACGTGGTGGGTCGGCGCGCCGTCGGCGTCCGCACCGTCGGCGGTGAGCGCATCCGTGTCCGCCACGCCGTCCTGGCCGACGTGACCGCTCCCGCGCTCTACCGGGACCTGGTCGGGGCGCAGCGGCTCCCGACCCGCCTGATCCGTGACCTGGACAGGTTCCAGTGGGACCACCCGACCTTCAAGGTCAACTGGGCGCTCGACCGGCCCGTGCCATGGACCGCCGACGGTCCACGCGGAGCCGGGACCGTGCACCTCGGCGTCGACCGGCTGGGCTTCACGGACGTCGCCGCGGACCTCTCGACGGGTCGCATCCCGGAGCGGCCCTTCCTCCTGCTCGGCCAGATGACCACCACGGACCCGACCCGGTCACCGGCCGGGACGGAGTCGGCGTGGGCGTACACGCACGTGCCTCACGGCGTGGAGTGGACGGCCACGGAGGTCGAGGCCGAGGTGAGCCGCATCGAGGACGCCGTCGGCCGGGTCGCACCGGGCTTCGCCGGCAGCGTGCTCGCCCGGCACGTGCAGAGCCCGGGCGACCTCGAGCAGGCGAACGCGAGCCTGCGCGGCGGGGCCGTCAACGGTGGGACCTCGGCCGTGCACCAGCAGCTCTTCTTCCGCCCGACGCCGGGGCTGGGACGGCCCGAGACCCCCATCGAAGGCCTCTTCCTGGCGAGCGCGTCGGCCCACCCCGGGGGCGGCGTGCACGGTGCCTGCGGCTGGAACGCGGCTCGCGCGGCGCTCGGGGCGGCCGGCCCCACGGGCTCGGTCCGCCGGCTCCTGGCTCGCACGGTGTGGAGCAGGGTGCTGCGCGAGCCGACGACGCCGTAGCGGTTGCCGATCCGCCGACGCTGGCTACCTTCGTCCGATGGCCACCGTCACGCGCGACCTCGACTGCCCACCCGCGGCGGTCCTGGCCGTGCTCGCCGACGGGTGGAGCTATGCGGTGTGGGTCGTCGGCACCTCACGGATCCGCGCGGTCGATCCCGAGTGGCCCGCGCCCGGGACGCGGATCGCACACTCCGTCGGTCTGTGGCCGATGCTCCTCGACGACGTCACGGTGGTCCGCCGCTGGGCTCCGGACCGCGGGATCGACCTGCAGGCCCGGGCGTGGCCGGCCGGTGAGGCCCGGGTGCAGATCGAGGTGCGCCCTCGCGCCGGGGGTGGCTGCACCGTCGAGCTGCGCGAGGACGCCGTGCGGGGCCCGGGCACGGTGATCCCGAAGCCCATCCGCACCGCGCTCTTGGTCCCTCGCAACGTCGAGACCCTGCGCCGACTGGGGTTCCTGGCCGAGGGGCGCCGCACGTAGTCCGGCGCAGGACCCGTGCGGTCGTGCGACCGAGCGCAGTGCGGCCGGGTGCAGCGTGTGACCATATAGACCGATCCGGTCATAGAGACGTAGGGTCGCTGCATGCCCCGAGCGTTCACCGCCGACGAGGTCACCCGGATCCGCGAGCGGATCCTGGTCGCGGCCGCTGACTCCTTCGCCTCCCGAGGGCTGCGAGGGACCACCGTGGAGTCGCTCGCCCGCGCCGCCGGCATCTCCAAGGGCGGCTTCTACGCCTTCTTCGAGTCGAAGGAGACGGTGTTCCTCGCCCTCCTCGAGCAGTACGAGCTGCGCACGCATGCGGCCGTCGAGGCGGCCGTGAGGAGCGACCCGGCGCGTGGGCTCGACGTCCTCCTCACGGCGACCCTGCGTGCCGCCGAGGACTACCCCTTCCTGGCGGTGGTGATGTCGGACGAGGCGCTCGCCGTCATGCGTGGCCTGTCCCCCGAGCAGCAGGACGAGCTCCTCCGGCGCGACGAGCGGATGGTCGCGCGGGTGTTCGCCGCCATGGATGAGGCGGGGCTGCGCCCGGCCGTGTCCGAGGCCGTGCTGCTCGGGCTCCTGCGCTCACTCTTCTTCGTCGGCTGGCACCGTCGAGATGTGGGCACCGAGCTGGCGGACGAGGTCACCGCCTGGCTCGCACCCGTCCTGCGGTCGGCGCTCGTCGGACCAGGGACGACATGATGACGGCCGTCCGCACGACCGGGCTGACCAGGGCGTTCGGCACCCTGGTGGCTGTCGACCACGTCGACCTGGGGCTGGCGGCGGGGGAGGTCTACGGCCTGCTCGGGCGCAACGGCGCGGGCAAGACGACGCTGATCAGGATGGTGCTGGGCCTGATCCGACCGACGGCCGGCTCGGTGGAGATCCTGGGCCACGGGGTGGGCACCCGCGGCGACGAACAGGTCTGGGCCCAGGTCGGGTACCTCGTCGAGGGGCCGGGGCTATACCCCGAGCTGACCGTGACCGACCACCTGGCGGTGGCGGCGGCCTATCGGGGGCTCGGGGCCGGGGCTCTGGACGCTGTGGTCGAGCGGCTCTCCCTCGGCGGCCAGCTGCCGGTCAGGGCGAGGCACCTGTCCCTCGGCAACCGGCAGAGGCTCGCGCTGGCACTCGCCCTGGTCCACTCGCCTGCCGTGGTCGTGCTCGACGAGCCGGGCAACGGGCTGGACCCGGCAGGCGTCGTCGAGGTGCGGGACCTGCTCCGCGACCTCGCCGACGCCGGCGCCGCCGTCCTCATGTCCAGCCATCTGGTCGCCGAGGTGGCCAGGGTCGCCGATCGCGTCGGCATCCTGCACGAGGGACGCCTCGTGGACGAGCTCGACACGGGCCGGCTCGCGGCCCTTGACGCCGGTCGGGTCCGGATCACGCTGCCCGATCCGCGGCGCGCGCCCGAGGCTCAGCGCGTCCTCGCCGCTGCCGGGTTCGCCGTCGTCGATCACGACGGCTACCTCGACTGCGATCAGCCGGACGCCGTCGCCCATCCGGAGGACCTCGCCACGGCTCTCGTCCTCGCGGGCGTCCCGCCGAGGTCCCTGGTGGTCAGCCACCAGGACCTCGAGCAGCACTTCCTCGCCCTCACCGAGGCAGGTGGCGCATGACCGGGGTGCGCGTCGGCCTGGCCGTCGAGTGGCGCAAGGCACGGCGGTCGGCCGTCCCGGCGGTGACCGCCGGCGTCTTCGCCTTCGCGGCGGGCATCGAGGGCCTGTTCATGTTCATCGCGGCCCGGCCCGAGAGGGCGAAGGCGCTCGGGCTGGTGGGCCAGAAGGCGCAGCTCGCGGGCCTGGCACCGGACTGGACGGGACTGCTCGCCTTCGCAGCCCAGGTCATGGCCGTCGGCGGGCTGATGGTCTTCGCCTTCTGCGGCGCCTGGGTGTTCGGGCGCGAGTTCGCGGACGGCACAGCCCGCTACCTGCTCGCTCTGCCGATCTCGCGGGGGAGGGTGGTCGCGGCCAAGCTGCTGCTCCTGCTGATCTGGTGCGCGGCCCTCGCCACCTGGTTCGTCGGCCTGACCCTGGCCGTGGGTGCCCTGCTGCACCTTCCCGGCGGTGGGACGCACATCGTCGTGACGGGCGTCCTGCGCGTGCTGCTCGCGGCGGGGTTGCAGACCGTCGCGCTCACCCCTGTGGTGCTCGTCGCCAGCGCTGGACGCGGCTACCTTCCGCCGATCGCCACAGCGCTGGGGATGGTGGTCGTCGCCCAGGTGGCAGGTGCGCTGGGGTGGGCGTCGGCGGTGCCGTGGGCGATCCCGGCCGTGGCGGCCGGGCTCGTGCCCGGGGTGGCCCTCGGGACGGCCAGCCTCGTCGGGGTGGCGGTCTGGGGGCTCGCCGGCATCGTCGGCACCGTGCTCTGGTGGCGCAGCGGCGACGTCGGAGCCTGAGCCGACACCGGGGCCGCGGCGCTCACCCCTTGTCGTGCGCGCGGTACTCCGTCGGGCTGACGCCGTGGATCTTGCGGAACTGACGCGAGAAGTACAGCGGGTCGGTGAACCCGACCTGGGCTGCGACGGACGCGATGGAGCGGTCGGTGGTGTCGAGCAGCTCACGCGCCGAGCCCATCCGCAGGCGGGTCTGGAACTCCAAGGCTCCGTAGCCCGTGGTCCGGCGGAAGAGCGACGAGTAGTGCGACACGCTGAGCCCGGCCATCCCGGCGAGCTCGCCCAGCGAGACCCGGGTCGAGACGTTCGCGCGCAGGTGCTCGATCGTCGCCTCGATCGGGTCGGTCTGGTGGCGGCTGATGGTGCGGCGGTCGGCGGCGAGCAGGGCCATGGCGTGCCAGGCCGCGCCTGAGGAGGCCAGAAGGGTCGCCATCGTCTCGTCGCGCTCCATGCGCCGGATGATCGTGTCGATCAGGGAGACCACCCGGGCGGGGTCGCTGAGGCCGAAGACCGGCTGCTCGGGGGTCGCGCCGATGGTGGTCAGCAGCTCGGGGACCTGACGTCCGACCAGGTGCATCCACCAGATGGTCCAGGGCTCCTCGCTGTCCGCCTGGTAGCGGTGGGGCAGGCCCGCGGGGATCGCCAGGGCCTGGCCGGCGCGGACCTGGTGGACGCCGCTGGGCAGGGTGACGCTGCCGCGGCCGGCCGCGCAGACGATGACGATGTGCTGACCGGCGCCGTGCTTCCTCTCGCGCCCGTGGAAGGAGGCGCGGGGGAAGAAGCCCACGTCGGTGACCAGCAGCTGGGCCGTCGCCGGGGAGGCCAGCGCGTGGGCGACGAGCGGGCGGGGCAGCACGCGCATGCGCTGACCGGGGAAGCCCTCGGGCCGGCGGGGCTGCTGCTCGGTCGTAGTCTCGATCATCGATTCGTCCATGTGGCTCGGGAGAACACCCATTCTGCAGCACGACTGGGCCGCCTAGCGTTCCCCGCATGCTCGACGAAGAGTCCCGCCTCCACCTCCCGGCCGTCCCGGCGCACCTCGCGGGCAGCGGTGTCGCGGCCTGGCGCGAGCCGGTCACGATCGACACCTACCTGCCCGACCCGGCCGACCGGTACCCGGCGTTCCTGGAGAAGCGCGTCTACCAGGGCTCGTCCGGCCGGGTGTACCCGCTGCCGGTCCACGAGCGGATCAGCCCGGTCAAGGCACCGCACGCCTGGGACGCCATCCACCTCGAGAACCCGTGGATCCGGCTGATGATCCTGCCGGAGCTCGGTGGGCGCATCCACGTCGGCATGGACACCAGCAACGGCTACGACTTCTTCTACCGGAACAACGTGATCAAGCCGGCCCTCGTCGGGCTGGCCGGGCCGTGGCTCTCGGGCGGCGTCGAGTTCAACTGGCCGCAGCACCACCGCCCGGCCACCTTCCTCCCGGTCGAGGCGACCATCGAGCACGAGCCCGACGGCGCCGTGACGGTCTGGTGCTCCGACCACGACCCGTTCGCCCGGATGAAGGGCATGCACGGCATCCGCCTCCGGCCGGACACGTCCGTCATCGAGCTGCGCGCCCGTCTGTTCAACCGCACCGACGAGGTGCAGACGTTCCTGTGGTGGGCGAACGTGGCCGCCGCGGTCAACGACGACTACCAGTCGTTCTTCCCGACCGACGTGCACGCCGTCGCCGACCACGCCAAGCGCGCCGTGACCGCGTTCCCCGCAGCGGACCGTCCCTACTACGGCGTGGACTACCCGGCCCGCAAGAGCGATGACCACCCGGACGGCGACCGCATCGACTGGTACCGCAACATCCCGGTGCCCACCTCGTACATGTGCCTGGGGACGCAGGACGACTTCTTCGGCGGCTACGACCACGGACGCCGCGCCGGCTTCGTGCACTGGGCCGACCACCTCGTCGCCCCCGGCAAGAAGCAGTGGACCTGGGGCAACGGGGACTTCGGCAAGGCGTGGGACGCGAACCTGACCGACACCGACGGTCCGTACGTCGAGCTCATGGCAGGCGTCTTCACCGACAACCAGCCCGACTTCACCTACCTCGCCCCCGGTGAGACCAAGACCTTCAGCCAGTACTGGTACCCGATCCAGGAGACCGGCCCGGTGCACCAGGCGAACCTCGACGCGGCCGTGCGGCTCGACGTCAGCCCGGACGAGGACGGCACGGCGGTCCGCGTCGCCGTGGCGCTCACCCGCCCCCGCGACGGAGTCGCGCTGCGGCTGGACGGACCCGACGGGGAGAGCCTGTGGGAGCGGGTTGCCGACGGCGGGCCGGACCGGCCGATCGTCCAGGCCGGACGGCTGGCGGGCGTCCGGCGCGCCGTGGACCTGACGCTCGTCGTCGAGCACGACGGCGTCGCGCTCCTCACCTGGCGGCCGCGCGAGGCCTCCGAGGTCGAGCTGCCCAGCCCGGCCCAGGAACCTCCTGCCCCGGCCGACGTCGAGTCGATCGACGAGCGGTACCTCATCGGGGTGCACCTCGAGCAGTACCGGCACGCCACCCGCTCACCCGAGCCGTACTGGCTCGAGGCCGTGCGCCGTGACCCCGGGGACCACCGCTCGCACGTCGCCCTGGCGGCACGGCGCTACCGGGCCGCGCGGTACGACGAGGCGGAGGCTCACCTGCGCTCGGCGATGGAACGTCAGAACCGGCTCAACACCAACCCCGGCGACGGCGAGGCGACGTTCCGGCTCGGGCAGGTGCTCGCCCGGACCGGCCGCGTGGACGAGGCGTACGCAGCGTTCGGCAAGGCCCTGTGGAACCAGGCGTGGCGCGGAGCGGCCCACCTGGCCATGGCGCGCATCGACGCCGCCCGGGGCCTGGACGCCTCCGCCCTGGCGCACGCAGCAGCGGCCGCCGACGCCGATCCCGACCAGCTGCAGGCGCAGGCCGCGCACGCCGTCCTGCTTCGCCGGGCGAGCCGCGCGGCCGAGGCCGACGTGGTGCTGGCGCGCTCTCTCGACCGCGACCCTCTGGACGTCTGGACGCGCGACCTCGCCGGTCTGCCGGTCGCGGCCGACGCCCCGACCCTGCTCGACGTGGCGCTGGAGTACGACGCCCTCGGCGCCCGGGAGGACGCCGTCCGCCTGCTCCGCACGGCTGCCGCGCTGGAGCCGGCCCTCGGGCAGGTCGAGGTCCGGCCGCTGGCCCGTCTGCACGCCGCCCGCATCCTCGACGCCGCGGGCCAGGTCGAGGCAGCCCAGCTCGAGCGCGACCTGGCGCGCACCGCGCCGGCCACGCACTGCCTCGCCTCGCGCCTCGACGACGTCGACATGCTCCAGGCGCACCTGGGTCGCCACCCGGACGACGCCCGGGCGTGGGC
>DASXVR010000264.1:0-4192 GCA_036504175.1 Actinotalea sp.
CCTGGTCGACCAGGACGCGTGCCGGGGCTGGCGCAAGTGCGTCACCGGCTGCCCGTACAAGAAGGTCTACTTCAACCACAAGACCGGCAAGGCCGAGAAGTGCACCTTCTGCTTCCCGCGCATCGAGGTCGGCCTGCCGACGGTCTGCTCGGAGACCTGCGTCGGCCGACTGCGCTACATCGGGCTGGTGCTCTACGACGCCGACCGGGTGCTCGAGGCCGCGTCGGTCACCGACGAGCGCGAGCTGCTGGCAGCCCAGCGCAGCGTGCTCCTCGACCCGTTCGACCCCGAGGTCGTGCGGGAGGCCGAGCGTGCCGGCATCGCCCGGGACTGGGTCGACGCCGCCCAGCGCTCGCCGATCTGGAAGCTCATCAGCACCTACGAGGTCGCCCTGCCGCTCCACCCGGAGTACCGGACGATGCCGATGGTCTGGTACATCCCGCCGCTCTCGCCGGTCGTCGACGTGGTGGGCGAGACGGGGGAGGACTCCGAGGACTCCCACAACCTGTTCGCCGCCATCGACACGCTCCGCATCCCGGTCGAGTACCTGGCCGAGCTGTTCACCGCGGGTGACACGGTGCCCGTGACGAAGGTGCTCAAGCGGCTCGCCGCCATGCGCTCCTTCATGCGGGACCTGAACATGGGCCGCGAGGCCGACGTGTCCATCCCCGAGGCCGTCGGGATGTCGGCCGGCGACATGTACGAGATGTACCGGCTGCTGGCCCTGGCCAAGTACGACGAGCGGTACGTCATCCCGAGCGCGCACGCCGAGCAGGCGCACAGCCTCGAGGAGCTCGCCACCGAGTGCAGCCTGGACTACGACGGCGGTCCCGGCATGGGCGGTTCCGGACCGTTCGGCGAGGGCTCGGGACCGGGCTTCGCCGAGCCCATCGCGGTGGAGAACTTCCACATGCTCCAGCAGCGGCAGACGACCGACACCGTCGCCGACCCGTCGACCCGCAAGGCGCGCGTGAACCTCCTCAACTGGGACGCCAAGGGTGCCCCCAGCGGTCTGTTCCCACCGCGGGCCGACGACGGCGGCGCGAACCTGCGAGAACCCGAGGGCCCCGACGAGCCAGGGGGCACGCCGTGAACCGCGCAGCGCGCGCGGCCCTCGCCCGCACCCTCGTGAGCCGGGAGCACGCCGTCGTCCACCGGGTGGCTGCCCTGCTGCTCGAGTACCCGACCGACGAGCTGCTCGGCCTGCTCCCGGCGCTGCGCTCGGCTGTCACCGAGCTCGACGTCTCCTTCCGGGGGCCCCTCGACCAGGTGCTCGACCACCTCGGCGGTCACCCGCTGCCGGAGCTCGAGGCCGAGTACGTGCGGACGTTCGACCTCACCCGCCGCAACGCGCTCTACCTGACCTACTACGCCTACGGCGACACCCGGAAGCGCGGCGTCGCGCTCGTGGAGTTCAAGCAGGCGTACCGCGCCGCCGGCCTGGAGCCGCCCGAGGACGAGCTGCCGGACCACCTCGCCGTCGTCCTCGAGTTCGCCGCGACGGGTGACCGCGAGGCGGGGCTGCGGCTGCTGCTGGCCCACCGCGCCGGGCTGGAGCTGCTGCGGCTGGCTCTGCTGGACGCCGGTTCGCCGTACGCCGGTGCGCTGGTGGCCGTGAGTGCGACCCTGCCCCAGCTCGCGGGGGAGGACCGCGCAGCGGTGGAGCGTCTCGCGGCCGAGGGCCCGCCCGGTGAGGACGTCGGGCTGGAACCCTTCGCCCCGCCGTCCTACATGCCCCCCGTCTCGGCGCACGCCTCCGCGCCCACCTCCCTGCCGACGCCGACGCGGCGTCCCGTGATCGGAGCACGACCATGACCTCGACCCGCGACGTGATCCTCTGGGTCGTCGTGCCGTACCTGTGCCTGGCCGTCTTCGTCCTGGGGCACCTGTGGCGCTACCGGTACGACAAGTTCGGCTGGACCACGCGGTCCTCCCAGCTCTACGAGAGCCGGCTCCTGCGCTGGGCGAGCCCCCTGTTCCACTTCGGCATCCTCGCGGTGTTCCTCGGGCACGTCATGGGCCTGGGCATCCCGGAGTCATGGACCGAGGCCGTCGGCATGAGCGAGCAGGTCTACCACTTCCTCGCGGTCAGCATCGGGGCCGTGGCCGGCGTCAGCACCGTCGTCGGGATGGCGCTGCTCATCTACCGCCGCCGCACCGTCGGGCCGGTGTTCAGCGCGACCACCCGCATGGACAAGGTCATGTACCTCGCGCTGGCGACGGTGATCGGCCTGGGGATGTGGAACACGATCGCGGGCTCGATCCTCAAGCTCAACGGCGAGTACGACTACCGCCTGGGCGTCTCCGTGTGGTTCCGCGGCATCTTCCGGTTCGCCCTGCACCCCGAGCTCATGGCGAACGCACCGCTGGGGTTCCAGCTGCACGGGCTCGCCGCGTTCCTGCTGTTCGCGCTCTGGCCGTTCACGCGGCTCGTGCACGTGTTCAGCGCGCCGGTGGGCTACCTGTGGCGCCCGTACGTGGTCTACCGCTCCCGGTCGGACCGGATGGGTGCGCGGCGGCCGCGGCGGGGCTGGGAGCGGGTCGAGCGCAAGCAGCCCGCCGGGCGGTTCTGAGCCGGCAGGGCGGGTCCGGCGAGCGGGGGAGCTCGTCAACCGGCAGTGCGTGAGCGGGCCGGCCGCCAGCCGGCAGTGCGTGAGCCCGCGGGCCCTCAGTCCGCCGGGACGGCCGGTGCGATGACGTCGATGACGCCCGTGTACATCCCCATCGCGCACGAGTAGTACAGCCGCCCGGGCTGCTCCGGGGTGAACGTGACGGTGTTGAGCCCGGGTTTCAGCATCACCGTGCCGAGCCCCATCTGGGGTGCGTAGATCGCGCTCGCGCAGCTGGCCTGCTGCGAGTCGATCTCCCACCGCACCGGGGTGCCCGCCTCGACGGTCGCCTGAGCAGGCTGGTAGCCGGTGGCCACCTGCACGGTGTGCAGCACCTGCACGCCGTCCTGCACGGTGACGTTCGCCGAGACCGTGGTCCCCGCCGCCGGGCCCGGGTGGAGCAGGCGGGGCGCGAGCACCGTCAGCGCGCCCGAGAGGTTGACCACCGCGAACGCGAGCACGACGACCCCGGCGAACCGGAACAGGCGCGGCGCCCCCCGACCGCGGACGACGGCGGTGAGGCCACCGATGCCCAGCAGCCCGGGCACCGTGCCCAGGGCGAACACGGACATCACCACGCCGGCCCGCACCGGGCTGCCGGTGGAGAGCGCGTAGATCTGGGCGACCTGCGTGAAGCCGCAGGGGAGCAGGAAGGTGGCGGCGCCGAGCAGGGCGGTGCGCACGGCGCTGTAGCCGCTCCCCGCGGCCCGGTCGAGCCTGATCCGCGACGCGATGCCCGCGGGCAGGGCGGGGGTCAGCCGGGCGAGCCGGGGGCTGATCTTGGTGAGCTGCAGGCCGACGGCCACCATGGAGAGGGACACGACGACCGTCAGCAGCGCGACGGCGCCACCGCTCAGGCGTACCGCCGAGCCGACGGCACCCAGCACCGCCCCGAGCAGCCCGAAGCCCACGACGCGACCGGCGTTGAACGCCAGATGGGGGACCAGTCGCTGAGCTGTCGTGGCGCCCGGGTGCCGCTCGGCGTGCCGCGCCGAGACGGCCAGGACGAGGCCGCCGACGAGGGCCATGCAGGTCGAGATGCCAGCCGTCACGCCGAGCAGCGCGATGAGCGCGAGGCTGCCGCCGGTGGCGGAGTCGCGCAGCCGAGCCGCGGCGTCGTCCACGCCGAGCAGCCGAGCCAGGACGACGATCCCTGCCAGCGCGCCGACAGCGATGCCTACGTCGGTCCAGACGCTCCGGTCGCGGCTCACCCAGGAGCGGTCGTCGGCCCCCAGGGTGTAGCCGGCCCGGGTGATGGCGGCGCGCAGGGCCGCGGACGGCACGCGACCGCTCGTCCTGACCCGCGCCGTGCCCCGAGGCGCGGATACGCGGACAGTCTCGACGCCGGGGACGGCGCGCAGCGCCTTGCCGACCCGTACCTCGCAGGCGCGGCACGTCATCCCCTGGACGGGCAGGTCGATGACGGGCATGGGGCGCTCCTTGGACGGTTCAGCCCAGGTTAATTGGCCGCCACGCCGCCCCGCGGGGACCATTCGTCCCGAACTGGCCCGCACCGGATGCTCACGACCAGCCAGAACATGCCGAAGTAGGTACCGAGGCCATGGTGACCACTGATCTAGCAG
>DASXVR010000265.1:0-10029 GCA_036504175.1 Actinotalea sp.
CCCGGGGACGTGGGTTGCTGACACGTCCCCAGGTGCGACCGGCAGCTTGCGGAGGGCAAGGGATTCGAACCCTTGGTGGGTTGCCCCACAACGGTTTTCAAGACCGTCCCATTCGGCCGCTCTGGCAGCCCTCCACACGCCCGGGCGAGCGGCGCCCGGCCATTCTGCCAGGCCCGACGAGGCCGCACGGCCCGCCAGCAGGCTCCGTGCGGGACCGTCAGCGGTGCCGGACGATCACGCCGGACCGCTCAGGCGTCCCACCAGCCGTCGGGACGGCCGGGCGAGACGACGGACAGCCCGTAGATGACGCAGACCCTGGCGAGCAGCTCGTCGTAGGTCGCCACACGGTCGACGTCGGGGTGGGAGACGGCGATGCCGAGATGGATGGCGGCGAACGGCGGCAGCACGGTCGAGGCCATCGCCGCGGACTTCAGCGACTGGTCGGAGAACCGGACGACCGTCAGGGACGCGGCGAGCTCGTGGGCCTTGGCGCGGGCCACGGCGTCGAGGCCGTCCGCGGCCCTGCGCAGCTCCGTCAGGCCCAACGGTGAGGTGACCAGCGACGCGGCGTTCTGGTCGGCCCAGCGCAGCCACGAGGCGGCCTCCGGACCGGTCGCCAGCGAACGGCTCAGCGCGGAGCCGTCGGCGTAGATCAGCATCACGGTCCGTCCTGGTGCGCCCTCGTCGTGGCCCCGAGCCTAGCCAACGCGAACCGGCGCCTGGCACGCGTGCACGCCCCGGCACGGGGACGGCGGCGTGGTCGTCGACCACGCCGCCGTCGTCCGGGTCACGCCCCTGCGGGCGTCCGAGACCGTGCTGGGTCAGCCCCTCAGGCGCTCCATCGCGAGCTGGACGAGCGAGATCAGCGTCTGCTTCGTCGCGGCACGCGACCGGGCGTCGGTGTACATGAGCGGCACGTGGGCCGGCACCGACAGCGCCTCGCGGACGTCGTCGAGCTGGTGACGGGCCACCCCGTCGAAGCAGTTCACTGCGACGACGAAGGGGATGCCACGGCTCTCGAAGTAGTCGACCGCGGGGAAGCACTGGTCGAGCCGCTCGGTGTCGACGAGGACCACGGCGCCGATCGCGCCACGGACCAGGTCGTCCCACATGAACAGGAACCGGTCCTGGCCAGGCGTGCCGAACAGGTACAGCCACAGGTTCCCCGGCAGCGCGATGCGGCCGAAGTCCATCGCGACGGTCGTGGTCGTCTTGCGGTCGGTGACACCACCGGCGTCGTCGACGCCGACGGAGTGCTCGGTCATCGCCGCTTCGGTGTTGAGCGGCTCGATGTCGGAGATCGAGCCGATGAACGTGGTCTTGCCGACGGCGAAGCCACCGGCGACCACGATCTTGACGACAGTAGGTGCGACACCCCCGCCGACCGGTGTGCGGTCGGTGACAGCGGTGTCAGAGGGCAGATATGCCATTGAGAACACTCTCCAGCACGCTCAGGGACAGGGCGGGGGACTGACCGGTGTGAACACTGACCGGTGTCGATGTGTGGACGCGGATGTACTGGGAGTCAGCCAGGTCCGTGACCAGGACGCGGACGACACCGAGCGGGAGCCGCAGCATCGCGGACAGCTCGGCGACGGACACGAAGGTGTGTGCGGCGTGCTGCAGGATCGCGCGCTTCTCGGGCGGCAGCCCCTGACTGCTGGCTGCACCGGGAAGCACCTCGACGAGAGCCTCGAGCGGCAGGTCGGAGTTCGCAGCGCGGACCCGACCGCCGGTGACGGCGTACGGGCGCACCGTGCGGGCGACCTCGAACTCCGGACCCTCGTGGTCCGAACCTCCACCGCTCATGGCTTGCCTCCCCTCGACGCGCAGACGCGCGAGCTCGGTGCTGTCTGTGGCCATGGGATCACCCGACCGGCGTCCGGACTGCGCCGTTGACGGGCAGGTGCCCGCGCATCTCCGTCACGAGCTGCGGCGTGAGCGTCGTCTCCGTGCGGGAGACGAGCATCGCCATCTCGTAGCCGATCAGGCCCACGTCGCACGTCGCGTCGGCGACGACCGCCAGGACCGAACCGTTGGAGACGCTCATGAGGAAGACGAAGAGCTCGTCCATCTCCACGATCGCCTGCCGGACGTCGCCGGCGTGCAGCTGGCGCGCCGCGCCCCGGGTCAGGCTCGACATGCCGGCCACGATCGCCGCCATCTGGTCACCGCTGGTGCGGTCGAGGTTCTCGGACATCGCCATCAGGAGGCCGTCTGCGGACACGACCAGCGTGTGCCGAGTTCCCGGCACTGTCTTGACGAAGTTGTCCAGGAGCCAGCCGAAGTTGGCTGCCTCTGAGCTGAGTGCTGTCACTTGTCCTCCTCGAGGTTGCCGGCCTGACGGCGGCTGGGGGTGCTGTCGGTCACCATGAGGTGCTCCGCTGGTTCAGGTCGGTGTCTGGTGTCGTGACGGGTTCGCCCCGCACGCCATCCGGACCGTCCTCGTGACCGGCGTGGGGGTCCTCGCCGGAGCTCTGGGCGTCGTTCGACGCGATGGGTGCGTCCGAGGCCTGACGGCCGCGGGTCGTCCCGGACTGGAAGCTGGAGAGCAGCGAGCGCACCTGGTTGGCGTCGCGCTCGGTGCGATGGCCGCTGGTCGGCAGCTCGATGGCCGGTGCAGCGGGGATGCTGCCCGGGGTACGCCGCACCAGCGTGCTCTGCCCGCCGCCCGAGACGGCCTTGGGCCGGTAGGACGAGAGCTGGCTGAGCTCGGCCAGCGCCTGCTGGGCGAGGTCGGCGCGCTGCGCGAGCATGTTGTTCATCTCGTCGTCGAACGCACCCGAGGTGGGCTGCGGCGTGAACGAGGTCTGCGGCATGACCGGCAGGTGCGGCGTCGGGACGCTGGGGGCACGGGCCACCAACGGGGCCGACGGGGCTGCGGGCGCCGACGGCACGGCAGGCGGTTCGGCCGACCACGCGGGCGTCGGAGCCCACGCAGGCGCCGAGGACTGCGCCGCGACTGCCGACTCCGCCAGGCCCTGCCAGGACGCGGTCGGGACCGCCGGAGCCTGCCACGAGGCTGAGGCGGGGGCCGCCGGAGCCTGCGTCGCGGGCGTCGGAGGCGTGAAGCCGTCGAGCTCGTCGAAGGCCGGAGCGGCCACGGGCGGCGCGAACGACGAGAGGTCGGTCTGCGGGACGACCGGCGGGAACGCGTCGGCAGGCTCGGGGACGAACGCGGGCGCCGAGGTGTGGGCACCCAGGTCGGCCGAGCCCCAGGCCGACTGGCGGACGGGGGCGACCGTCTCGTCGGGGAGCGGGGCGGGGAGCGGGGCTGCCACGGGGGCCGCGGGTACTGCTGCCTCGGCCGGCGCGGCCACAACGGCCTCGTCTGCCGCCTTGCGGTCGCGCTGCCACCAGCGACGCTTCTTCGTCGGCGACGCGTCGGCCCCCCGGACGAGCTGGGAGAAGTCAGGTGCAGCGGACGGTGCAGGGGCGGTCACGGCGGCAGCCGCGAACGGGTCCACCGGGAGCGGTGCCGGCTCGACGGCGGTGCCGTCGGTGGGCAGCGGCCAGGCGCCAGGAGCACCGCCGACCGGAGCCTCCAGACCAGCCCAGGCGGGTGCCGGCGTGGGCCATGCAGGTGCCTCGGCAACGGGCGTCTGCTCGGGGGCGGTCCACGGCTCGGGCGCTGTCTGCGTCCAGGCCGCCGGGGCCGACGGTGCCTGCGTGGGGCTCCAGGGCTCGGCGCCCTGGGCGTCCCAGCTCGCGGCGGCAGGGACAACGGGCTCGGCGACCGGGGCAGCCCACGGGGCGGGCGTGACCGGCTCCTGGCCCTCCCAGGTCGGGATGACGGCCGGGACCACCGGGGCGGGCGGCACGACGGGCAGCGAGCCCGTGCGCGGAGCCGGCTCGGCGTCCTCGGGGCCGGGGAGCGCGTGGCGACCGCCACGGCGGATGCGGATGTTGCCGGTCTCGGTCCCGATCGCGGCGACCGGGCCCGGCACCACAGGAGCGGACCAGGCGGCGGCCGGCTCGGCAGCGGCCGGCTCAGCTGGTTCAGCGACGGGCTCGGACCATGCAGCAGCCGGCTCGGCCGGTGCTGCGACGGGCTCGGACCACGCAGCAGCCGGCTCGGCGAAGGGCTCCGGGACGACGGCAGCGGGCTGCGGGGCGGGGGCGGCGGCCCATGCCGGTGCCTGCGGCACCTCGGGACGGGACGGAACGGGCACCTCGAACGACGCCGACTCGTCGGCACCTGCCGGCAGGACACCGGGGAGGAACTCGGGCTCGTCGTCGTCCTCGACCAGGGCGGGCACGACCATGACGGGCTCGGCGGGCGGCTGCGGCGCGGCGGACCGGCCGAAGAAGGACGCCGTGGCGGCGGCGGCGGCGA
Source organism: Actinotalea sp. (assembly GCA_036504175.1). Lineage (GTDB taxonomy): Bacteria > Actinomycetota > Actinomycetes > Actinomycetales > Cellulomonadaceae > Actinotalea. The sequence goes on from DASXVR010000265.1 coordinate 4,337, forward strand.
GGCGCTCGGCACCGTCGCCCGCGGGCTCGGCGGAGACGGCCGAGGAGCCGTCGCCGGACTCCACGACGGCAGCAGCGGCCAGCTCTGCGCGGCGCGACCGGAACCCGCTGAACATCGCGGAGCGCCCCTCGGGGTTGACCGGTTCGGCGTCGGCCGGAGCCGGAGCAGGAACCTGGCGCTGAGCCGGGGCAGCGGGCTGACGGGTGGGCAGGCCACCGGGCGCGGCGGGCTGACGCTTCTGCAGCGCCGGCGCGGCGGGACGGGTCGGCAGGCCACCGGTGGCGGTGCTCGGCTCGCGCGTCGGCAGGGCCGGGCTGCGGGTGGGCAGGCCGCCTGCAGCGGCACCCGTCTCGCGGCTCGGCAACGCCGGGGCGTCGCTCGGGCGGCGGGTGACGAGCGGTGCGGACTGCTGGATCACCGGGGGCTGCCAGACGGCCTCCTGGCCGCCCTGCGCAGCACCGGCGAGGAGCTCGGGTGCGGGGGCGAGCGGGATGGACGGGGCAGCGGCGGCGTCGTCCTGCTCACGGTGGCTCAGGCTGGGCGCGGGCGCCTCCACGTCGGCGCCACGCGAGCGGCGGCGGGGCAGGCCGTGGCCCGTCGTGCCGTCGGTCAGGGCCTCGAGGTCGACGGCCTCGGCGGGGTTCTCCGCCGATCCGAGGGCGCCGCTGGCGACGTCCTGGACGTGCTCGGGGGCCGGTGCGTACAGCGCGTCGTGGACGACCTCGGCCGCCTCCTCCGGCAGCACGAAGCCCTGCACGGACGAGTGGACCTGCGCCATCGGCACCAGCGGGATCGCGTTGGCGTCGAGGAACAGGACGCGCGGCATGCGGATGGTGGCGAGCGTGCCGGTGCCGTCCGGGCCGAGCGAGAGCTCGACGGACGCACCCAGGCGGGCGGCGATGCGGCCGACCACGAACATGCCCAGGCGCTGCGAGCCGAGGACGTCGCTCGCGGAGGTCGCGCGGATCTTGGTGTTGGCCTCCTCGAACTCGTGGGGCGTCATGCCGAGGCCCTGGTCGAGGATCGTGATGATGACGTTGTCCGCGTCGGTGCCCGTGGTCACCTGGACCGGCGTGCCGGGCTCGGAGAACACGGTGGCGTTCTCGAGCAGCTCGGCGAGCATGTGGGCGGCCGGGAGGGCGGTGTGGCCGAGCATCATCGGGTCGACCGGGAGGTCGAGCTGGACGCGCTCGTAGTGCTCGATCTCGGACGAGGCGGTGCGGATCACGTCGGAGAGCGCGAGGGTCTCACGCAGCCGGCGGCCGGTCTCGATGCCTGCCAGGACGAGGAGCGACTCGGCGTTGCGGCGCATCCGGGTGGCGAGGTGGTCGAGGCGGAACAGGTCCGCCAGCGTCTTGGGGTCTTCCTCCGAGCGCTCCAGCGCGTCGATGAACGACAGCTGGCGGTTGAGGAGCACCTGGTCGCGACGGGCGACGTTGACGAACATCTCCGCGATGGCGCCACGCAGAGCAGCCTGCTCCTGGGCGACGTGGATGGTCGTCGTGTTGACCTCGTTGAAGGCCGAGGCCAGCTGGCCGATCTCGTCACGGCTCGTGACGGGGATACGGGTCAGGGTCAGGTCGGGGCCCTGTCCGGGGATCGCGACCTGGTCGACGAGGCGGGGCAGCTCGTCGCGGACGGCGCCGGCGGCCTCGGTCAGACGCCGCAGCGGGACGATGATCTGGCGGGCGATGGCGAGGGCCGTCATCACCGACACGATGGTCGCGGCGACAGCGGCGCCGATCGTGATGATGGAGGTCCGCATCGTGCTCGACGCGATCGAGTTGGCGCGGGCGGCGGCGGCGTCGCGCAGACGGCCCTGGACCTCGTCGAACGCGAGGACCTCCTTGTGGGCGGACTGCGACCAGTCGGCGGCGGTGATGAAGTCGTAGTTGGTCGGGTCACCCGAGGCGACCAGGGTGCGGTAGCCGTCGAAGGAGTGGACGCCGTCCCACGAGGCGCCGAGGGGCTGCACGACCGCGCCGTCGCCGAGCTTCAGCGCGCGCACGGCGTCACCGGCGTCGTTGTGGGTCTGGTGCGAGATCGGGAAGACGGTCGCCAGCTTGGTGTCGACCAGGTTCGCGTCGTGCTTGGGGAGCAGGGCCGCACCGAGGACCTCTTCTTCGGCGTACCCCTCGGCGGCCTGCTGGACCTCCGTGTGCGCGCTGATGATCTGCGCGAGGCGCCGGTCGTCGAGGTGGTCGGCGACGGCACGCGTGAAGTCGATGGTGCTGGTGATGACCCGGCTGAAGTTGCCGACGATGGACTCCGACGGCACCGACTGGGAGTCGACACGGCCACGGGCGTCGTCGATGGTCGCGAGGCTTGCCTTCACGTCCTTCACGGCGCCCTGGACCGTCGGGTCTAGCGTGGTGTAGTCGATCTGGTCCGCCGCGCCACGGAACGCGGCGATCGCGTTGTCGGCGTCCGTGCGGGTGCTCTCCAGGGTGGCGCGGACCTCCAGGGACGAGTTGCCGTCCGAGAACGGGACCGACGCCACACGCTCGGCCTGCAGGGCCGTGACGGCCAGGCGGGACGTCTGCAGCACGGTGAGCATGGAGGTGACCGTGCGGGCCGTCCGCGCCTGGGTGACCGACTGCAGCGAGATGACGCCGGCCAGGAGCACGAGGACGAGCACAGGCACGGAGAGGGCTGCGAGAACCTTCCCGCGGATGCCCAACCTGCGAAGCATGGTCTCTCCTTCACTGCGCGGCAGTGCGCACTGCTGCACGTGGTGCTGGACGACGACGCGGGCCGGGTCGGTCACCTGCCGTCGGGAACACATCGGCGCTTCGGGTGGTCGCCATTAGCCCATTCGGGCAACGGGGTGTGTCCTGCGACACCCGGGAGGCCTTTTTCACCCGCCCTGGGAGACTTCTCCCATGCAGATCGTGCGGGTCGCTGAGCCGGGGGGCCCAGGCGTGCTGAGTCTGGCAGAGGAGGATGCGCCGGTTCCAGGGCCTGGGGACATGGTCGTCGCCGTTGCGGCGGCGGGTGTGAACCGCGCGGACCTGCTCCAGCGCGCCGGCCACTACCCCGCGCCGCCCGGTGCGCCGGCCTGGCCGGGGCTGGAGGTGTCCGGTCACGTCGCCGCGCTCGGTCCGGAGGCTCCCTCGGGCTGGCACCTCGGCGACCCCGTGGTCGCGCTGCTGGGCGGCGGCGGGTACGCCGAGCAGGTCCGGGTGCCCTGTGCACAGGTCCTCCCGCTCCCCCACGGTGTGGACCTGGTCGACGCCGCGGCCCTGCCGGAGGCGGCGTGCACGGTCTGGTCCACGCTGACCGCCGCTCGCCTCCAGCCGGGCGAGTGGCTGCTGGTGCACGGCGGGTCGGGCGGGATCGGGACGTTGGCCGTCCAGGTCGCGGCGGCCGCCGGCGCACGCGTCATCACCACGGCAGGTGGGCCCGAGCGGGTGCGCCGGTGCCTCGGCCTCGGTGCGGAGGTCGCCGTGGACCACCGGAGCGAGGACTTCGTGGAGCGCGTCCGCGAGGTGACGGGTGGTCATGGCGCGGACGTGGTCCTCGACGTCGTCGGCGGTGCGTACCTGTCCCGCAACCTCGAGGTGCTCGCGGTGGGCGGGCGCCTCGCGGTGATCGGCCTGCAGCGTGGCAGACGGGCCGAGCTCGACCTCGGGATGCTGCTGGACCGGCGGCTGACTGTCCTGGGCACCACCCTGCGCTCGCGACCCGCCGCGGAGAAGGCGGCGATCGTGGCGCAGGTCCGCGAGCACGTGTGGCCGATGGTGGAGCAGGGCCGGGTGCGCCCCGTCGTGCACGCCCGCCTGCCTCTCGCGGAGGCTGCCCGCGCCCATGAGCTGGTGGAGTCGGGTGAGGCGTTCGGCAAGGTGCTGCTGATCCCCTGAGCGGCAGCGCCGGTCAGGCCAGCAGGCCCCGCGCAAGCCCCGGTGCCAGCACGGGTGCGAGCGGCAGGCGCGGGATGAGCGTCGCCTGCACCGCATGGTAGAGGTCGGCCTTGCCCGACCACACCGTGCGGGAGACCTCCAGCTGCGGGCTGACCTCGTGCCACCACGAGCCGCCGACGCGGTCGCGCAGGTACCTGTCGGCGTGGTCCCACCAGGTCCGGTACCAGTCGTCGAACCTGTCCTCGCCGGTCACCGACCACAGGGCGGCGGCTGCGCCGAGCGCCTCGCACAGCACCCAGTGCATCCGCTCGCGGACCACCGGACGTCCGTCCCAGTCGACCGTGTAGACGAAGCCCGGCGTCCCGTCCACGTCCCAGCCCTCCGCGACGGCGGCGTCGAACAGGGCCACCGCGTCGTCGACCATCCACGGCTCGGTCGGTCGCCCGGCCGCCTCGAGCGCCGCGCGGGTGTGCAGGGTCAGCCGGGCCCACTCGAGCCAGTGGCCGATCGTCGCACCGTACGGTCGGAAGGGGTGGGCCGGCGCGTCCGCGTTGTACTCCAGCAGCGGCTGCCAGGCGGTGTCGAAGTGCTCCGGGATGCGCCACTGGTTGCCGCGGGCCAGGTCGTGGACGACGCGCCTGACGATGCGCGCGGCGCGCTCGAGCCAGGCGACGTCACCGGTGACGTCGGCCGCCGCGAGGTAGGCCTCGACCGTGTGCATGTTGGCGTTGACGCCGCGGTAGGCCTCGCAGACGCTGAACGTGCGGTCCCAGGACTCGACGACCATGCCGACCTCGTCGTCCCAGAAGTGGCGCAGGGAGACCTCGAGAGCCTCGTCGAGCAGCGCCCGCGCGCCGGGTCGCCCAGCAGCCGCAGCGCTCGCCGTCGACAGGATCACGAACGCGTGCGGGTAGGCACCCTTCTCCTGCGCCTGCGGGCCGGCCCCCTCGCCGACCGTCGCGAACCAGCCGCCGTGCTCGGTGTCGCGGAACAGCCCGTCGAGCGCGGCGAGCCCGTGGTCGGCGAGAGCACCGGCACCGGGGCGACCGAGCAGCGCGCCGAGGGAGAACACGTAGGTCATCCGGCAGGTGATCCACAGCTCGGTGGGTCGCGAGGTGTCGACGGAGCCGTCGTCGGCGAGCCAGCCGAACCCGCCGGTCGCCAGGCGCGCGCCGCGCCCGAACTCCAGCAGCCGGTCGGTCTCCTGCTCGAGCCAGCGGTGGTGCGCGGGCGAGGACAGCCAGGTCATCAGGTCTCCAGTGCTGCGTGCAGGCTCGACGGGACGGCGCATCCGGCGTGCTGGGCGCGACGCGGGAGAAGCCGGACCGACGCTACCGCGCGTCGGACCTGCCGGACGGGGACAATCGGCTCCATGCCCGAGAGCCGAGACAGCCGTGACAGCAGAGACGCAGTGGACGAGGTCGCCCGCACACCCGAGCACCCCGTCGCCGACGACCGTGCCTCCCGGCAGCGGATCGAGGTGACCCACGGCGCCTCGGTCGTCCCGGTCCCGCCCGCTCCGGACGTCCGCCCGCCGGGGCCGGAGGGCGCCTACGTCGGCCAGCCCGCCAAGGTGATGCGCATCGGCACCATGGTCAAGCAGCTGCTGGAGGAGGTCCGCAGCGCACCGCTGGACGAGGCGGCGCGCAGCCGGCTCGCCGCCGTGCACGACCGTTCCCTGCGCGAGCTCGAGGACGGCCTGTCCCCTGACCTCGTCGCGGAGCTGCGCCGCATCACCCTGCCGTTCTCCGACGAGACCAACCCCTCCGAGTCCGAGCTCCGCGTCGCCCAGGCACAGCTCGTCGGCTGGCTCGAGGGGCTCTTCCACGGCCT
>DASXVR010000266.1:0-2551 GCA_036504175.1 Actinotalea sp.
CCGACGGGCAGGTGGTCGATGCCGCGCGAGAGCCCGCGGCTGACGTCCTGGGCGAGCCCGTAGCGGCGCAGGCGTTCGTCGAGCGGGGGCTTGCGGTTCCTGGCCATGTCACACCTGTTCGTCGCGGGTTGCCGTCCCCTCCACTGTAGGTCGGCGGCCGCCGTTCCACTGGTGGAGTCTGGGACTTGCCAGGCCAGTCGGAGGTGAATACTCTGGCGCGAGTATCCGGAGGTGAGTGATGGCCACCAGGCCCGTGTCGAACCCGTTGGCGTTGGCGGTCCTCGCCTGCCTCTGGGAGCGCCCGATGTACCCGTACGAGATCACCACCACCCTGAACGAGCGCGGCAAGGAGGACAGCATCCGGCTCAACTTCGGGTCGCTGTACTCGGTGATCAAGCAGCTGCAGAAGCACGGGCTCATCGAGGTCGAGCGGACCGAGCGGGAGGGCAACCGGCCCGAGCGGATCGTGTACGCCATCACCCCGGCGGGCCGGACCGAGGCCGACTCCTGGTTGCGCTCGCTCCTCGCCGAGCCGGTCAAGGAGTACCCGGCGTTCGAGACCGGGCTTTCCCTGATGCCGCTGCTCAGCCCGGCGGATGTGCTCGGCCTGCTCCGGCGGCGCCTGGCGAACATCGACACCGATCTCGCCGAGCGTGACGCGATCCAGGCGAGCGACGAGGTCCGGCGGCTCCCGGAGCTGTTCATCGTCGAGTTCACCTACCGCGTGGCGATGCTCAAGGCCGAGCGCGAGTTCGTCGCGGCACTGATCAGCCGGATGGAGCGGCATGAGCTCGGCGGCTTCGACCTGTGGACCCAGATGCACGACCAGCTCGCCCAGGGCAGGTCGTTCGACGAGCTGCAGGACGAGCTCGCGGCCCACCTGGCCGAGCGCGAGACGGTCGGACCGCCCGGCGCGTGACCCCAGATCTCCCGGCCGCTGCACCAGAGGCCGGGTGCACGACCCTCCGGCCGCACCGCCGGGGGCCACAAGAAGGCCAGCAGAAGAGCGGTGGCCCGGATGCGCCAACATCCGAGCCACCTGGCATCCGAGTCGTCCCAGCGTGAACTGAAACCTGTGCGAACAGTCGGCTCAGAGCGTGCTGCGATCCTATCGCCGCACGTCACGAGGGGTACGGCTCCTACCGCAAGGAGGAGCTCATGGCATCACCAGGTACGGCGCTCGCGCTCGAGGCGCGCTCGCTGGTCAAGACCTACCCCGGCGGGCGCGGCAAGCCTCGCGTCGTCGCCCTCGACGGCGTCAGCTTCGGCGTCGAGGCGGGGAGCGTGTTCGGGCTGCTCGGCCCCAACGGCGCCGGCAAGTCCACCCTCGTCAAGATCCTGGCGAGCCTGTCCCGCCCCGACTCCGGGACGGCTGCGGTGTGCGGGGTCGACGTCACCACCCACCCCGACCGCGTGCGCCGGCTCATCGGCTTCGTCGCCCAGAAGCAGGTCGCGGACCCGATGGACACCGGACGGGAGAACCTCGTCCTCGCCGGCCGGTTGCACGGCATGAGCCCGTCGACGGCCCGCGCCCGGGCTGCCGAGCTGCTGGCGCGCTTCTCGCTCGAGCCCAGCGCCGACCGTCAGGTCAAGACGTACTCGGGCGGCATGGCCCGCAAGCTCGACGTCGCCATCGGCCTCATGCACCGCCCGCAGGTCCTCTTCCTCGACGAGCCGACCACCGGTCTCGACCCCGAGGCGCGCTCCGAGCTGTGGACCGAGATCCAGCAGATGGCCGGCGGCGAGGGCATGACCGTCCTGCTCACCACCCACTACCTCGACGAGGCCGACCACCTGGCCGGCCGGCTGACCATCGTCGACCGTGGGCGCGTGGTCGCCTCCGGGACCCCCGACGAGCTCAAGGCGGGCTTGAAGGGTGACGCGGTGGCCGTCGACCTGCGCACGGCCGACGACGTCGTGCGGGCGTCGGCGGTGCTGCGGGAGGTCGCCCGGAGCACGGACCTGACCGTCGAGGGTCGTCAGCTGCGCGTGCGCACGGCTGACGGCGCCGCCGTCCTCCCCCTCGCCCTCGCGGCGCTGGACGAGGCGGGCGTCACCGTGACGTCCGCGACGGTCGCGCGGCCGAGCCTCGACGACGTCTACCGGTCGCACACCGGGCACGGCTTCGCCTCGGCGGACGCCTCGGGCCTCGGCGGGCGCGCGGCCGGGGAGGTGGCTGCATGAGCACGACGACGGCCGTCCGGCCCGCCCGCTCCGCCACGGCGACGCGACCCGGGCCCTTCACGGCGCTCCAGCACACGGCGCTGCTGACCGCGCGGCACCTGCGCGCGGCCCGGCGGGTGCCGGCGTTCCTCCTGATGAACCTGCTCCAGCCGATGATCTGGCTGCTGCTGTTCGGCCAGCTGTTCCGGTCGGTCGTGGAGATCCCCGGCTTCGGCGCTGGCGGCTCCTACCTGGAGTTCCTCACCCCCGGCATCGTGATGATGATGGCGCTGTTCGGGAGCGCGTGGGCCGGCACCGCGTACATCCAGGACATGGACCGCGGTGTGATGGACCGGCTGCTCACCTCGCCGACGAGCCGGGGCGCGCT
>DASXVR010000267.1:0-2654 GCA_036504175.1 Actinotalea sp.
CGACCGACCCTCGCCGCCCGCCTGCGCACCACGGCGCTCGCCGCCGTGCTCGCGGCCACGGGCTTCGCCGTCACCGCCACGCCTGCCACCGCGCCCGCGACGACGGGCTCGTCCCCGTTCGAGGGGATCGTGCAGGTCGCGGACAAGCTGTTCGCGCCCAAGACGGCACTCGCCGCCTTCTGTGCGTCGAACGCGGTCTTCACCGGGCGGCTCACCGCGAGCTCATCCTCGACCACGGCCGTCTCGCGGATCACCGACCCCGATGTGTACGCCTACATCAGCAACGTCGACGCCGACTGGAGCTGCACCGCCTACCTGCGCTACTCAGGGGTCGCCTGGAACACGACGGCGTCCGCCGGGCGCTTCGACTGGGGCAACCTCATCAACAGTACGAGCGTCGGGTGCAACTACCTCGTCGGCTCCACCGACTTCATCAAGGCCAACAGCACGGCCGACTGCCCCGACACCGACGCCGAGTACGCGCTCATGGCCACCCTCACCGGCGAGCGCGTCTACCACGCCGACCTGAACCACAACACGATCGGCGACTTCAGCTTCATCCACGCCGACTGCGGCACCTACTACTCGGGCACGGTCGCAGGCGAGCCCATCCAGGGCAGCGAGAGCGCCCCCGAGACCTTCGCAGGCTCCAACGTCGACAACCGCCCGGGCGCCAACTGCGACGCCCTCACGATCGACGGCACGGGCACGACCCAGACGATCACCTACGACAAGACCGCACCGGCGGTCAACTTCGACACCCCCGACGAGGCCGCTGCTCTCGCGACCGTGACCACGGCCGCGTACACCGTCGGGTTCGATGCCACGGACGCCGTCGCCGCGTTCGGCGGCGCCAACGGCTGGACGCTGTCGCGCCAGATCGCCGCCTGGGATGGCGCCGCCTGCGGCGCCTGGACCGCCGACACCGCCACGGGCGCCGTCACCACCGGGGTCACGAGCGCCCTCGACCAGACCTCGGTCCAGTCCCTGCTGTCGGGGTCCTGCTATCGCTGGACCTTGGGCGCCACGGACCAGAACGGCAACACCGCGACCACCATCACCTCGGGGCCCGTCCGCCGCGATGCAACGGCGCTGCTCGGCGTCGAGGGCTACGGGCGCTTCGAGTCCTTTGATCTCGGTGCCGGCGACGGCCTCGCGGTCAACGTCGCCACCGGCAACGTCACCCTGTCCCACCCGCTCGTCTCGCTGCCGATCCGCGGCAGCTCGGTCGGTATCGACCTCGCGTACAACAGCCAGGACACCGCCAACGTGGGCATGGGCCCGGGCTGGCGCCTCAACATGCACCGCCGCCTGGCGCTCAACGCCGACGGCTCGGTCACGGTCACCGACGGCGACGGCTCGCGCCACACGTTCACGAGCCCGCAGACCGCGGGCACCGTCACCACCTACACCCGTCCCGCCACCCTGTACGCGACCCTGGTCAAGGACACCTCGGTCAGCGCGAACGAGTTCGTGCTCACCTATCGCGACCAGTCGCGCGACAAGTTCGACATCGCGGGCTCCGAGGGCCTGCTCGTCCGCGAGGAGGACCGGTTCGGCAACGGGGTCGACCTCGCCTATGTTGCGGGCACCAACCGGATCAGCACCATCACCGACACGGCCGCGAGCCGCACGATCACGTTCGGATACGACGCCTCGAACCGCCTCGCCTCGATCACCGACTGGGCTGTCGTCAGCGGCGGCGTCGTCCAGGCGAGCGGTACCGGCAACCGGGTCAACCGCTTCGCCTATGACGCCTCGGGGCGTCTCGCGGGCTGGGCTGACCCGCTCAACACGAGCGGCGCGTGCCCGACCGCGGGCAGCCACCTGACCTGCCTCACCTACGCCTCGGGCACCGCGGCCTTGGTCAGCGCCATCAGCAAGACCCAGACGGTCGAAGGCGCCGGTGCCACGGCGCTCACGACCACGACCCGCACCATCACCACCGAGATCGCCTACCGCGGCGGCGAGGCGGCCACGGTCACCGATGCCGAGCAGCAGAGCAAGGGCACGCCCGCGCGGACGGTGTTCAGCCGGCCCGCGGCCGACCAGGTCCTCGTCGTGCGCCCCGGCAGCCCCGCGTCCGAGACCAAGTACGGCCTCGTGTCCGCATCCGACGCGCTCGCGCGGGTGCAGTCGGTCTGGCGCAAGCTGGGCTCGACGAGCCCGGTCTGGATCGAAGAGCGAACGGCCTACGACGCGACGTATCCGATCGAGCCCGCCTCGGTCACCGCGAACTACGGCGCCCTGGGCTCGACGCCCGCCCGCGTCACCGCCTACACCTACGTCGCGAACTCGATGGGCCTCGTGTCCCGGACCACCGAGCCGCTGACCGCGTCGAGCAATCGCACGACCGACTCCACCTACAACGCCAACAACGACGTCACCCAGACGATCACGGGCCAGAGCCCCGCGGATCCGCTGCACCCGGCGGTCACCGCCCGCTCCTGCTACGACGCCTCGTGCACCACGACAGGCACGGGGCTCGTCCTGCTCAAGACCATCAGCAACTACATCGACGGTGTTCCCGGCAACGGCACCGACATCGACAGCCCCAGCGTCCAGGACATCACCACCACCTTCCAGTCAGACGCCTACGGCCAGCGGATCCGCGAGACCCGCGCGAACTACAGCCCGTCGGGCACCCTGCTCGA
>DASXVR010000268.1:0-2291 GCA_036504175.1 Actinotalea sp.
TAGGGCAGCGGTCGACGCCGCAGCCACGGGAGGTCCGAGCGGCGTCGTGCGCCACGGGGGTCCAGCGGTGTCACAACCCGATCCCGAAGTCGGCGGCGATGCCGGTGATCCCGTCCGCGTACCCCTGCCCGATGACCTTGAACTTCCACTCGGCGCCCAGGCGGTAGAGCTCGCCGAGCACCAGCCCCGTCTCGGCCTGCAGCGCCGGCGCCAGGTTGGCCGACCGCACCAGCTCCCGGTTGTCAGCCAGGTCGAGGATGCGGACCGTCGCATCTCGCAGCTGCCCGAGCGTGCGGCGCTTCTCGACGCCCTCGTTGATGTAGGCCACCACCACGATGCGGGCCACCTCGGGCGGGACCGCCGGCAGGTCCACCTCGATCTGCTCGAGGTCCTGACCGGCGACCGCGGCGACCTGCGCGACGGACATGGCCGGCTCGCTCAGCTGGTTGAAGAACACCACGTGCTCGTCGGACAGCACGTGGCTCCTGCCGTCGCAGAGCAGGGTCGCGACGACCAGGTTCTCCATCAGCACCGGCTCGGCGGACGACAGGGCCACGCCCAGGACCACGCCCGTGAGGTTCGGGATCTCGCGGGTCAGCGAGACGTTGGAGCCCCGCGGCATCGGCTGTCCGGCCATCACAGGTCCAGGTCGGAGCGCGAGAACTTGGTCCGCAGGAACGACCCCTGCGTGATCAGCGCGTCGGCGTCCTGGGCGTGGACGGCGGCGAGCGTGGCCGCTGCCGACAGCTGGAGCTGGGACAGCTGCATCATGAGCGACTCCGTGGGTGTGCTCCCGCCGGCCCGGGCAACGGTGACGAGCTCGGGTTCGACGGCGAGATAGGTCTGCAGGGTGGTCGGGAGGTAGTCCTCGACCATCCCCTCGAGCGAGATGACGGCGTGGACGTCGAGCGGCCGGGTCACCGAGGTCTCGACGATCTCCAGCAGGGTGTCCGTGAGCGCCCGGGCGTTGACGACAGCCGCGGCCGGCAGCCGTCCGGCGTTGCGGTTGATCGTCGTGACGAGCTGCTGGATGCCGCGCCGCAGCGCCGCCGTCGGGTCACCACCGAGCGCCGCCGGGAGCCCGCCCGGAGGCGTCGCGCCGGGCTGCGCCGGAGGTGGCGGAGGCGTGTCTCGGCGTCGGAAGAGCCGGCTCACCGCGTCCTCCTCGTCCTCGCACGTCGTCGGTCAGGGGCGGTCCGCCTGCTCAGGCGCCGCCCTGCTCCATCCGCCGGGTGCGCTCGAGGTACGGCTGCGCCTTGGCGATCTGCGTCTCGAGCGCGTTGACCGTCTGCGCCATGCTGTCGACCGCCTGGGCGCGGAACGTGTCGAGCGCGTCCATCGTCGCGAAGACGTTGTCGAACGCCGCCTGGAGCTTGGCGACGTCGACGGTGGCCGACGCCGCCTGCTGGTTGATGGCGCCGCCCTGGATGCGCAGCTGCTCCGACGTGGACTCGATCAGGTTCGACGTGACCGTGTTCAGCGCGGTGACCTGGTCCAGCACGAGCTTCTGGCGGGCCAGCGCCTGCGAGACGATGACGGCCGTGCGCAGCGCCGCGACGGTGGTGGTCTGCGCGCGGTCGACGCCCTTGATGAGCTCGAGGTTGTTGCGGCGCACCAGGTCGAGGGCCAGGTAGCCCTGGACGCAGACGGTCATCTGGGTCATGAAGTCCTGGCGGCGCTGACGCACGGGGAACAGGCCGTCAGCCTTGAGCGCCGCGGCGTCGTCGGTCCGGCCCGCTGCCTCGAGCTCGGCGATCTTGCCCTCGAGCGCGGAGTCCAGGGCGGAGGCGAGCGTGTTGTACTCGGCGAGCTTGCCCATGGTCGTCCACATGTTGGCCTTCTCGGTCTCGATGGCTGCGTTGTCCTTCCGCAGCTCGTCCTGACCGGAGGCGAGGGCCTTGATGATCGCGTCGAGGTGCGACTGCGCCGACTGGTACCGCTGGAAGTAGCTGTCGATCGCGGAGCCGCCCGGCAGCCACTTGAGGATCTTCTTGGCGCCGGAGAGGTCCGCCCGGTTCGGGTCCAGCTCGGTGACCGTCTGGCGCAGGCTGACCAGGGTGTTGGCCACCCGGGTCTGCGCGTCGCCGGTGTTCTTGCCCTTGGCGATGGTCGCGGGACGCTCGAGCATGCGTCCGGAGACGGCTGACGCCGACCGCATGTCCTGGTCGCCCATGGTCGTGATCGCGGAGATCTTCTGGGTGAACTCGGGCGACCGGGTGTCCAGGGTGGTCAGCTCGGAGACGAAGGCCGTGGCCCGCTGGCGCAGCTCGGCCTGCTTGGCGGCGTCCAGC
>DASXVR010000269.1:0-2110 GCA_036504175.1 Actinotalea sp.
AGCGGGCCGGTCAGCTGAACCGGTGACCGTGGCCGTGGGTCGGCCGCTGCGGGTCCACCAGGACGGCGACCGTCCGGGCGGGAACCGTGACTGCCCCGGCCGTGCGGTCCCAGGTGGTGGCCTTGACCGTCGGGTCGCTGCCGGATGCCAGCACCGGCGAGAGCCGGTAGTCGGCTCCGGCCAGGCCGGGCACCGCCACCGTCACCGGCGCCGCGGAGGCGTTGAACACCACGAGCAGACCGTCGAGCGACGGGTCGACGTCGGTGCCCGTCGTGTCGTCGACGCGCATCGTGATCACGCCGGGGGCGGCGGACGGCCCGCTCGTCGGGAAGGTGACCTTCTGCTCGATGAGCTGCGGGTCCCCGAGCCGGAAGAGCCGGGTCGAGAAGCGCAGCCGGAGGAGGTCCTGGGCCGCCTGGGTGGCGGTCTGGATCTGCCCCGACGACGGCTTGAGCGCCGGGTCGGCCAGCAGAGGCTGCTGGAACGGCCACTTGGCCTGGTTGTCGGCCGCGGGCGGCAGGCCTCGGCCGAAGCCGTTGTCCTGGCCGCTCAGGTCGAGCGAGTTGAACCAGTCGCCGGAGTTGAAGCTGTTGCGGTCCAGCGACTTGCTCCGCAGCAGGTCAGCGCCTGCGTGCCAGAAGGACGGCGTCTGCGCGAGGGCTGTGGTCGCGAGCGAGACGGTGTTCATCCGCACGCGGTCGGCCATCGGCAGGTTCGTCGGCAGCTTGAGCGTGAGGGAGTCGAACAGGGTCTCGTTGTCGTGCGCGTCGACGTAGGTGATGACCTCCTCCGGGGAGTCGGCGTACCCCGCCGGCTGCCCGTTGTAGTCGATCTGCGCACCCGTGCGGACCTGGCCGTCACTGGTGGTGAAGGAGTAGTCGCGCAGGTTGCCGGCCAGGCCCAGCTCGACCAGGTCGGTCTGGTGGGCCAGGCGGGCGCGCTGCTCGTCGGCGGTCCCGTTGATGGGCGCCCCGTTGGGGTCGGTGAAGGCCCCGCTGCCGAAGCCCTGGATCCGCGGGTCGTCGTCGAACGGGCCGCCGCCGCGCACGGCGTCACGCAGCCGGTCGCTGAACGTCCCGATGCCGGTCCCGCCGAGCTGACCCTGCGTGGCCTGCGTGAAGAGGCGGTTGTTGGCGACCTCGCCGAAGTTCCAGCCCTCGCCGTAGAGGTAGACCTTCGACCCGTCGACGCCGTCCTTGCTGCGCGTCAGGGCGTCGAGGGCGTCGCGCACGGCCTGCATGGTCTGGACGCTGTGGTGGCCCATGAGGTCGAAGCGGAAGCCGTCGACCTTGTAGTCACGTGCCCAGGTCACCACGGAGTCGACCATGAGCTTCTGCGCCATGGCGTGCTCGGTGGCGACGTTCTGGCAGCAGGTGGACGTCTCGACCGCGCCGACGGCGTTCAGCCGCTGGTAGTAGCCGGGCACCACGCGGTCGAGGATCGACTTGGCGTCCTGCCCGCTCGCGGCGGTGTGGTTGAAGACCTGGTCGAGGACGACCTGCAGGCCGTCGGCGTGCAGGGCCCCGACCATCGTGCGGAACTCGGCGATGCGCGCCCCACCCTGCGGGTCCACCGCGTACGAGCCCTCCGGCACCGTGTAGTGCAGCGGGTCGTAGCCCCAGTTGTAGCCGTCCTGGTCGGCGATCTGCGCGATGCAGGCCTGCTGCTCGGGCGAGTCCGGCGCGAACGACGCGAGGTCGCACGGCGGTGCCTTCTGGGCGTTGCGGTCCTCCTCGATCGAGGCGATGTCGAAGGTCGGCAGCAGGTGGACCGTGGTCAGGCCTGCGCGCTGGAGCTCACGCAGGTGCTGACGACCGGCGCCGTCGTAGGCGAAGGCCCCGTAGGTGCCGCGCAGGTTCGCCGGCACCGAGTCGTCGCCGATGGAGAAGTCGCGCACGTGCAGCTCGTAGATGGTCTGGTCGACCGGCCGGACGACCGGCTGTGCGGCGCGGACCCACTGCTTGGGCCGGAAGGCCGAGTCGGCCAGGTCGACCAGCACCGAGTGCGTCGAGTTGAGCGTCAGCGCGACCGAGTACGGGTCGGTGACCAGGTTGTGCTCGACGGCGTCGGTGGTCGGCGCGTAGACGGTGACGTCGTACTTGTACGCCGC
>DASXVR010000270.1:0-1988 GCA_036504175.1 Actinotalea sp.
CGCGGGCCGGCGGGTGAAGCCTGCGAGACGCGACCCGCCGGGCCGAGACGATCCTGTCCACCCGAACCCCGTTCCCCTACATTTGCGCCCATGACGGACACCACCAGCGAGAGGGCAGGAGCCCGCGCCGCGATGACGGCGTCCGTGGCCGCACCGGACGTACGGCTTCTCGGAGCCGTCCACCACGGTCTGCTCACCGTTCCCGTCGACGTGCCTGAACACGATGGCTCCGCCGGTCAGGGCTCTGTACGCGACGCCTCTGTGCGCGACGCCTCTGTGCGCGACGCCTCTGCCCGTGACGGCTCTCTGCGCAACGGCTCTCTGCGCGACGACTCGCTTCCCCAGCTCGCGGTCCGCACCCGCGGCGTCATCTGAGCACTCGGGTCCCCGGTAGATGAGCGGGCAGATGGGCGGCCGCTGCTTCGGGGACGGGACACCCCTCTACGAGGAGTACCACGACACCGAGTGGGGCGTCCCGGTGCGTGGCGACCGCGAGCTGCTCGAGCGCTTCTGCCTCGAGGCGTTCCAGTCGGGCCTGGCCTGGATCACGATGCTGCGCAAGCGACCGGCCTTCCGCACCGCCTTCGCGGACTTCGACCCCGTCGCCGTCGCCGGGTACGACGAGCACGACGTCGAGCGGCTGATGGCCGATGCCGGAATCGTGCGCAACCGCGCCAAGATCGACGCGACCATCGCGAACGCCCGCGTCGTCGTCGACCTGTGGGACGCCGGCGCGACGCTGACCGACCTGGTGTGGGCCCACGCCCCCGCCGATCGCGTCCGCACGCCCAGGCCGACGACGTTCGCCGACGTGCCGCCCCAGACCGACGAGTCCCGCGCGCTGGCCAAGGCTCTCAAGAAGGTCGGTTTCCGATTCGTCGGGCCGACGACGGCCTATGCCGCGATGCAAGCATGCGGGCTCGTCGACGACCACCTCGCCGGCTGCCCCGTCGTCAGCGCCTGAGACCGCGGCCCCGTCGTCAGCGCCTGAGACCGCGGCGCGGTCGTCACCACCTGAGCCAGCGACGCGGTCGACGACACCTCGCGGGTGGCTCCGTCCTGAGCGCGACCGCACTCACCAGTGCGTCGGCCGACGAAGGGGTTCCAGCCGCGTCGTCCAGTCACCCCGAGCAGCCTCGACCTGCGACTGGGTGAGGAAGAGGGCGCCGGTCAGGTCGGCCCCTCGCAGGTCCGCCCCCCGCAGGTCCGCGCCGATGAGGTCGGCCCCCCGCAGGTCGGCCCGCGCCAGCTGAGCCCCGATCAGGTAGGCGCCCCGCAGGTCCGCGCCGCGCAGGTCCGCCCCCCGCAGGTCTGCGCCGATCAGGTCCCGCCGACCGCCGACGTCGACCGCGCGTCGCGCCTTCGCGGCTCCCGCGCTCTGAGGACGCCCCGCGCTCTGAGAACCCCCCGCGCTCTGAGAACCCCTCGCGCCCTGAGAACCCCCGGCCTTCTGTGGACCGTTCGCGAGCCGCGCCCGTACGAGCTCGCTCGTCCGCCGCAGCAGCGGGTTCACGGCCTCGCGCAGGTCGTCGACGTCGAGGGACACGAGCGTCGATGCCGGCGCGCGCGTGAGCTCCTCCACACGCTCCCAGCCGGAGGCGAGCTGTGACGCGAGGTCCGGGTCCGACGGTGCCGCCTCGGTGGCCATCCGCCGGGCCTCGGTCAGGTACCAGAGCAGCTCGTGCAGAGCCCTCATGACCGGGAAGACCGCGAACATGGGACCCGCTGTGGCAGGCGACGTCCAGCTCGCCCCGCCGAAGGTCACCTGGGTCACCTGCTGACCGGCCCCGAAGCAGTCGTAGACGGTGCAGCCGGGGAACCCACGCTCGCGGAGCTGGCTGTGGATGCCGCAGCGGAAGTCGGGCTGAAGGTTCGGGCACGGGGTCTGGGCCGGCTTCGTGATCGCGAAGTCCGCCGACCTCACGAACGCCGGAACCACGCAGCACAGACCCGCGCAGCGCGAGCAGTCCGCGACCAGCTCAGGCCCG
>DASXVR010000271.1:0-3170 GCA_036504175.1 Actinotalea sp.
GGCGGCAGGGCTGGGGGTCGTGGCGGTGCTGTCCGCCGAGCTCCCGCACCTCGACCGCGAGGCGGTGGCACACCTGCACGACGTCGGTGTGTGGGTCGTCGTCCTCGCGGACGAGCGAGCCGGATGGTCGTCCGACCGCGCCGAGGCCCTCGGTGCGGATGCTGTGGTCGAGACTCTCCACGCCGAGCGATCCGTGCTGAGGGTCGTGACGGACCTCCTTGCCTCGGCGCAGGCAGGAAGCAGGCCGGGACAGGGGGTCCGGCCCGCGCCCGTGGCCCAGCGAGCGGGTCGTGCGGATGCCGGCGAGGCAGACCGCGCAGGTGGCGTGCTGCACTCGCGATCCGTGGGCCCGGGTCCGCGTCCGCCCGACCGCGCCGGCGAGCACCCCGCCCGCCCCGGGCCCGGTCCGGGCGACACCCGGCCCACGGACGGGCCTCAGGCCGGCCGCGGCCTCGCCCGAGGCCACTCGGGCGCTCGTCGGGATGGAACGCCCCCGCGACCTGCCCGCGGCACCCTGATCACGGTCTGGGGCCCCACGGGCGCCCCGGGCCGGACGACGGTGGCCGTCAACCTCGCTGCCGAGCTCGCCGAGCAGGACGCACTCCTCGTGGACGCCGACACCTACGGGGGCACCGTCGCCCAGATGCTCGGTCTGCTCGACGAGGCCCCCGGGGTGGCCGCCGCCGCGCGGCTGGCGGCGACGGGCCGGCTGGACGCTGCGGCGCTGGCGGCCCTGACGCCCCGGCTCGAGGGTGGCCTTCGCGTCCTGACGGGGATCAGCCGGGCGCACCGCTGGCCCGAGGTCACGGCCGCGAACCTCGAGGCGGTCTGGGCGGTGGCGCGTCGGCTGGCCGCGGTGACGGTCGTCGACTGCGGCTTCAGCATCGAGCAGGACGAGCTCCTCTCCTACGACACACGGGCGCCGCACCGCAACGCCGCGACGCTCTCCGCGCTGACGGAGGCCGACCACGCGGTCGTCGTCGGGGCCGGTGACCCGATCGGGCTCCAGCGCCTCGTGCGCGCTCTCGCCGAGCTGACGGACCTGGGCGTCCAGGCGCAGCGGCACGTGGTCGTGAACCGGGTCCGGGCCTCGGCGAGCGGCCCTCGACCCGCCGAGGCCATCACCGATGCCCTGCGGCGCTACGCAGGCGTCAACGGCGCCCTGCTCGTCCCCGAGGACCAGCTCGGCTGCGACACCGCCGTCCTGGGCGGGCGGACGCTACGGGAGCAGGTGCCGCACTCGCCGGCCCGGAGAGCGCTCGTGGCGCTCGCCGGTGAGTTCGCACCCGCACGGGCGACCGCCGGGGCACACTGATCGGGTGCGCATCTACCTCCCGTCCACCCTGGCCGAGCTCGGCGTCAAGGGTGGGCTCTCGCCCCGGGCCGTCCACGCCGTCACGCCGGCCCTGCGCGCGGCGCTGCCGGACGAGGACGAGGAGGGGCTGGAGTACGCCGCGCAGCTGCTCGCCGCCGACGACAGCCTCGACCGCCTGGACGGGACGGCACCGACGGGACGCAGGCGCGTCGTCGTCGCAGCGGACGTCCCCGAAGCCGTCGTGGACTCGGTCGACGAGGCAGGCGACCTCGCACCGAGCACCGTGGTCCTGACCACGTCCGTCGGCTGGGACAGCGTGGCGTGCGCCCACGTGGACGAGCCTGCCGCCGAGGCCGACGTCGTGGCGGCGCTCGCCGGGGACGAGGCGGCCCTGGAGCGGCTCGCCGAGCGCGACCTGCTCTGGTACGACGCCTCCGAGCTCGAGCGCCTGGCGGCGAAGGTAGCGCGCGGCTGACACCGGGCCCGTGCACGGGCGCGTGGCCGGGCCTTGACCCGCGCGCGCGCCCGCGCCCGAAGTCGCGTCAGTGCGAGCCGAAGGGGTCCAGCAGGGCGAGGACCTGGTCGTGCAGGTGGCCGTTCGTGACGAGCGCTGACCCGCCGAACGGGCCGTCCACGCCGCCGATCGAGGTGAACCGGCCGCCGGCCTCGGTGACGATGGGAACCAGCGCTGCCATGTCGTGCAGGGCGAGCTCGGGCTCGGCGGCGATGTCGACGGCGCCGTCCGCCACGAGCATGTACGACCAGAAGTCCCCGTAGGCACGCGTGCGCCACACCGACCGACCCAGGTCCAGGAACGCCGGGAGCCTGCCCTGCTCCTCCCACCCGCTCAGGCTCGAGTACGACAGGGAGGCGTCCTCGAGGCGCGTCACGTCGGACACGTGCAGGCGCGACGCAGCCGCGAGCGACTTCCCGCTCCAGGCGCCGGATCCGAGGGCTGCCCACCAGCGTCGACCGAGCGCAGGGGCGCTGACCACGCCGAGCACCACCTGACCGTTGTCGATGAGGGCGATCAGCGTTGCCCAGACGGGCACGCCGCGGACGAAGTTCTTGGTGCCGTCGATGGGGTCGATCACCCACTGGCGCGAGCCGTGGCCGGTGTCCGGGAGCTCCTCGCCGATGACGGCGTCCCGGGGACGGGTCCGCGAGAGCTGGGACCGGACGATCTCCTCGGCATGCACGTCGGCATCGGTCACCGGCGTCGTGTCGGGCTTGGTGGAGACCTTGAGGTCCTGGGAGCGGAACCGGGACATCGTCATCGAGTCCACCTGGTCGGCGATCACGTGAGCGAGGCGCAGGTCGTCGTCGTAGCCAGGCCGAACGGTCATGGCTGCACCGTATCGTCAGCGGGGAACCGCCAAGGTCACCTCGGCGTCACGCGGCCGGTCTCCCGCGTCCGGTGTCACGCCTCGGAGGTCCGCGCGGCGAGCAGCCGGCGCATCGAGTCCACCCTCGCCGCCCGGGCCTCCTGATCCTCCCCGGTCGCCTCCGCGACCCACTCGTCGAGGGCGCAGTCGGGTGCGTCCGCGGCGTGCGTGCAGCCGCGCGGGCACCGCTCCGTCGCCACCGACGAGAGGTCGCCGAACGCGGCGAGCAGGCTCTCCACCTGCACGTGGGCGAGGCCGAACGACCTGACGCCCGGCGTGTCGATGACCCAGCCGGCGCGCTCGGGCAGCCGGAGGGCCACGGCGGACGACGAGGTGTGCCGGCCGCGTCCGGTGACGTCGTTGACGACGCCGGTGGCCCGGTAGGCGTCAGGGACCAGCGCGTTCACGAGCGTCGACTTGCCGACCCCCGAGTGACCGACCAGCACCGAGGTGCGGCCCACGAGCCGGTC
>DASXVR010000272.1:0-2277 GCA_036504175.1 Actinotalea sp.
GGCCGTCGTCCGTGCCCGCGGGTCAGGCGGCCCGCTGTGCGGCGACGGGCCGGTAGGCGGCGACGAGTCCGGCCAGGATCTCGTCCCAGGGGGTCGGTGCGAGGCCGAACGTCAGGTGCGCGGCGGTGGAGTCGATCACGAACGGCCTCTCGAACTGGTAGGCGACCTCGGCGACCTCGCGGATCATCGGGCTGACCAGGCCGAGCAGCCGCATGAGCACCGCGGGGTGCTCACGGACGGTCACCGGGGGTACTCCCGCGACGCGGCACAGGTCGGCGACGACCTCCCGTTGCGTCCGCGGCGCGTTGCTCGGCACGTGCCAGGGGCGTCCCCAGCCCCGCTCGTCGGAGGCGACGGTGACGAGCAGCCGCGCCACGTCGTCGACGGAGGTCCACGAGTGCGGCTGGTCGGCGCTGCGCAGCACCGAGACGGCCTTGCCGCGTAGCAGGGACGGCGTGACGCGATCGCCCAGCTGGGCGTTGGGTCCGGCACACAGGTAGTCCGAGCCGCGGACCTCGGTGGCCCGGACCCGGCCCGCGTCGTGCGCCGCGAGAGCCTGCTCCCACATGTCGGCGCGGGTCCGACCCTTGGCGCCCTGGGCCGCCAGCGGGAGGTCCTCGGTCATCGGGACGTCCACGGGGCCGTACCCATACAGGTTGCTGACGGTCGCCAGGACCGCACCGCTGGACTCGGCTGCGGCCAGCAGCGAGGTGGCGATCGGCGGCCAGTCGGTGGGCCAGCGGTGGTACGGCGGGTTGGCGCAGTTGTAGATGGCCACGGCGTCCCTGGCCAGGGCGGACATGGCCTCGGGTGACGAGGCATCGGCGGAGACGCGGGTGAGCGACCCGCGAGCCGACGGCGCCCCGTCCGGACCGGTACCCGAGCGCGTAGCGACGACGACGTCGTGCCCCTGCTCGAGGAGGAGCCGGGCGGTCGCCGTGCCGACCGGGCCGGCGCCGACGACGAGGTGCTTGGCCATGACTGATCCCACTTTCGTGATCGCTGCTCATTTGCGAGAGCACTGCTCTCGTTTGGTCAGCCTCTCAGGCTCCGGTGCGATCGTCAAGAGCAGTGCTCTTGTTTGTTCCCATCGCTCTCGGACTCGCGGAAGGATGGGGGCATGTCCGCACCGACAGGCCCCGCGTCG
The DNA here is from genome assembly GCA_036504175.1 of Actinotalea sp. Classification (GTDB taxonomy): domain Bacteria; phylum Actinomycetota; class Actinomycetes; order Actinomycetales; family Cellulomonadaceae; genus Actinotalea. The sequence goes on from DASXVR010000272.1 coordinate 1,148, forward strand.
AACAGCCCTGCGTTGACCGGCACCGCCTCGAGAGATGCCACTGCACCACTCGGGCCCCGGGCGCGCGTGCGTCGCGAGCTCACGACGGAGATCAAGGCGCGCGCCCTCGCGCAGCTGGCAACGGGCGGCGGCCCGGCGATCTCGTTGCGGGCCATCGCACGCGAGATGGGGATGGCGTCGTCGGCGCTGTTCCGCTACTTCCCGAACCGCGATGCCCTCCTGACGGCTCTCATCATCGACACCTACGGCTCCATCGCGGACGCCGCCGAGGAAGCCGAGGCGGGTGCCCACCACGGGTCGGTCGAGGAGCGCTGGATGGCGATCTGCAACGCGGTGCGCGAGTGGTCCGTCGCCCGTCCGCACGAGTACGCGCTCATCTTCGGCTCGCCGATCCCTGGCTACGCAGCGCCGACGGACACCGTGGCGCCGGCCAGCAGGATCCCGCTCCTGCTCGGCGGGCTGCTCGCCGACCTGACCTCGGCGGAGGCGGCCGACGGGGGTGGTGCAGGTGGTGCGGCCGGCGCTGCCGCTTCAGCCGATGGAGTCGGTGCAGCCGGTGCAGCCGGTGCAGCCGGTGCAGCCGGTGGAGCGACGTCCGCGCCAGCCGTTCCCGAGGTGATCCGCGACGCTCTCGCGCCGCTGTACGAGACGGTCGTTCCCGCTGCGGTGCCGACCGACCTGCTCGTCCGCGGGCTGATGGCGTGGACCTACCTCTTCGGAGCCGTCTCGTTCGAGGTGTTCGGGCATCGCCACAACGTGATCGGCGACTACGAGGCGTTCTTCGAGCACGAGATGCGCCGGATCGCGGCCCTGCTGGGCCTCGTCGGACCGTGACCAGCCCCGTAGCCCGGGGGCGGTCCTGGGGGCGACGACCGCGGGTCTGACAGGCTTCACCTCGCAGCGTCGGCGCTCGTCGGCGCAACCCACAGCTCAGGAGATGACATGACCACGCAGGGGCAGACCTTGATCGGGATCGAGCGGTTCATGGTCAAGCAGCGGATCACCCTCATGGTCAACCGCTACGAGATCCGCGTCCTCGGCCCGAACGGCGAGGAGGGCCCCGTCCTGGCGATGGCGCAGCAGAAGCGCCTGGCCTTCAAGGAGCAGGTCACCTTCTACGCCGACGAGGC
>DASXVR010000273.1:0-1758 GCA_036504175.1 Actinotalea sp.
GACCCGCACATCCCGTCGACCGTCGGCGTCTACCCGACGAACGACTGGCACGAGCGCGAGACCTGGGACTTCTTCGGCATCGTCTTCGACGGCCACCCGGGGCTCGCGCGGATCGAGATGCCGGACGACTGGCCGGGCCACCCGCAGCGCAAGGATTACCCGCTCGGCGGGATCCCGGTCGAGTACAAGGGCGCCACCACGCCGCCCCCGGACCAGCGGAGGTCGTACTCCTGATGAGCAACGTGCACGCCACCCGGCCGGTGGTGGACGACGAGACCACGGCGGGCGTCCCCTCGTTCGAGGCGTCCGGCGGCGACTGGTCGACGATCGCGGAGGAGGCGGCGCGCCTCGGCGAGGAGCGCATCGTCGTCAACATGGGCCCGCAGCACCCGTCCACCCACGGCGTGCTCCGCCTGATGCTCGAGATCGAGGGCGAGACGGTGACCGAGGCCCGCGCGGGCATCGGCTACCTCCACACGGGCATCGAGAAGAACATGGAGTTCCGCACCTGGACCCAGGGCGTGACCTTCTGCACCCGCATGGACTACGTGGCGCCGCTGTTCCAGGAGGCCGGCTACTGCCTGGCCGTGGAGAAGCTGCTCGGCATCACGGACGACGTGCCGGAGAAGGCCTCGGTCATCCGGGTGCTGATGATGGAGCTCAACCGGATCGCCTCCCACTTCATCTGCCTCGGCACCGGCGGCAACGAGCTGGGCGCGACGACGATCATGACCCTGGCGTTCCAGGGCCGCGAGCACATCCTGCAGATCTTCGAGCTCATCACCGGCCTGCGGATGAACCACGCGTACATCCGGCCCGGCGGCGTGGTCCAGGACCTGCCCCCGGGCGGCGTCGACGCGATCCGCGAGGCGCTGGTCGGCGTCCGCAAGTTCGCGGGCGACCTGCAGAAGCTCATGATGGCCAACCCCATCCTCAAGCTGCGCTACCAGGGCGTCGGCTACCTCAACCTCGCCGGCTGCATGGCGCTGGGCATGACCGGGCCGATCCTGCGCTCGGCGGGCCTGCCGTACGACGTCCGCAAGGCGAACCCGTACTCGGGCTACGAGACCTACGACTTCGACGTGCCGACGGGCACCGGAGCGGACGCCTGGGACCGGATGGTCGTCCGGTTCGAGGAGATGTGGCAGTCGATCCACATCGTCGAGCAGGCCCTCGACCGGCTCGTGGCCCTCCGTCCGGGCGCGCCCGTGATGGTCGCCGACAAGAAGATCGCGTGGCCCGCGCAGCTGGCCGTCGGCCCCGACGGCCAGGGCAACAGCCTCGACCACATCAAGGAGATCATGGGCACCTCCATGGAGGCCCTGATCCACCACTTCAAGCTCGTCACCGAGGGCTTCCGGGTCCCCGCGGGGCAGGCGTGGACCGAGGTGGAGCACCCGCGCGGCGTCCTCGGCGTCCACGTCGTCTCCGACGGCGGCACCCGCCCCTACCGGGCGCACTTCCGCGACCCGAGCTTCAACAACCTGCAGGCGGTCTCCGTCATGTGCGAGGGCGGCAACCTGGCCGACGTCGTCGCGTCGGTCGCCTCGATCGACCCCGTGCTGGGAGGCGTGGACCGCTGATGACGGAACCGCAGGGCCGCACCCTCGGCCAGACCCACGCGACGGGGTACGACGACGCGACGCGCGAGCGCCTCGCCGCCGACGCCGCCGCGATCATCGCCCGCTACCCGCAGGAGCGCTCCGCGCTGCTGCCGCTGCTGCACCTGCTGCAGGCGGAGGACGGCTACGTCTCGCC
>DASXVR010000274.1:0-3786 GCA_036504175.1 Actinotalea sp.
CGACCGGGGGGGGGGGGGGAACCACCCGCCGCTTTCTCAGACCTGCACGAGCGGCTCGACGACCACGGCCTCCTCGGGCCGGACCCGGCGCGCGGTGATCTCGGCGACGATCTGGCGGAAGAGCTTCTCGGTCAGCGGGTAGAGAGCCATGATCAGCAGCGAGATCAGGATGAAGCCCGCCACGATCGCACCCGACCACAGCTGGATCCCGTCGATGGTGCTCGCCGCCTGCGGCGTCCCGTCGACAGCGGCCTTGGAGCTGAAGGCCGCCCAGCCGAGGGCGTAGGCACCGGCCGCACCGCCGAGCGCCTGGCCCATCTTGCGGGTGAAGGAGAACAGCGCGTAGGTGGTGCCCTCGGTGCGCACACCGGTGCGCCACTCGCCGTACTCGACGGTGTCGCCCTCCAGGGCCCACATGAGCGTGTTCACGCCGCCCATGCCGACACCGAGGAGGAGGAACGCCAGCACGCCCACCATCGGGGTCTCGCGGGGAGCCACTGCCAGCAGGACACCGGACAGGACGCCGACGACGCCGAGGGCGAGGTAGCCGTTCTTCTTGCCGATCCGGCGGACGATGAGCGGGATGAAGGCGGCGACGAAGAAGGTGCCGACGGCCTGGGCCACGGCGTTCCAGGCGATGAACTGCGCGTCGTTCTGGACGTAGATGGCGTAGTACGGGCCGAGCGTCCCGAGGGCGGTCAGGCCGGTCAGGAACATCAGGCTGCCGGAGCAGAGCCACAGCAGCGGCTTGTTGTGCCGCAACGTGGACAGGCTCTGGCGCAGGGTCGGTGCGGCGACGTCGCGGTGCACCTGCTCCTTCACGGTCATCACCGTGTAGAGGTAGAGGGCCATCCCGAGCACCACGAAGATCGCGGTGGTGATGAACAGGGACTTCTGCAGCCCCGTCGGGTCGCCGGCGTACTTCTTGATCTGCGGTGCCACGACGAACGAGAGCATCAGCACGGTGATGTTGGCGCCGTAGACGCGCCAGGTGGCGAGCCGGGCACGCTCGGTCGGGACCTGCGTCATCGCGGGGGCGACGGAGCCGTAGGGGATGTTGACGAGGCTGTACAGGGTGCCCATGACGGCGTAGGTCACGTAGGCGTAGATCAGGGCCTGGGCCGAGCTCATCGACGGGAAGAACGTGTGCGCCGAGAAGATGGCCATGCTCGACAGGAGCAGCGGGAGCGAGAAGTTGAGGATGAACGGGCGGAACTTGCCGAGCCGGCCCGGCTTCTTGGCGTCGACCGCGCGGCCCACGCCCAGGTCGGCCAGGGCGTCCCAGAAGCGGATGAGCAGGAACATCGTGCCGAGCGGCGCTGCTTCGAGGCCGACGACGTTCGTGTAGTAGAGGAGCAGGAACGAGCCGGCCATCGTGAAGGCGAGGTTGTTGGCGGCGTCACCTGCTGCGTAGCCCGAGTACTGCTTCAGACCGAGCTTCTTGGGGCCGGCCGCGGCCGAAGCCACTGCGGGTCCAGGTCGGGTCAGGACTGACATGAGCGGGTCTCCTGGTGAGGTCAGGCTGGGTGCCTGTGGTCGGTGGTGTCGAGACCATTGAGAACCCGGCCCGAGACGCGCGGCAATCGGTTGCCCTTTGTTGTCGGGACGTCCACCGCAGGCCTCCCGAGCCCCTGCGCCGCCCTCGCGCGCGGGTGGGATCACGGTGCTGCCAGAGCCCTCGGCAGGGGGCAGCGGGCAGGACAGCGGGCAGGACAGGGGCAGGGCAGGAACAGGGCAGGCGCCGGGCAGGGCAACACGCGGCAACCGATTGCCGCCCTCGTCAGCCCGGCACCACGATGCCGTCATGGCAACGCTGACCCTGCACCCCGACCGTCTGCTGCCCGCCGACCCGACCACACGGGCCATCGCCCGTGAGCTGTACGCGGCGGTCCGCGACCTCCCGATCATCTCCCCGCACGGGCACGTGCCGGCCCAGTGGCTGGCGGACGACGTGCCCTTCGGCGACCCCACGTCGCTGCTGATCACCCCGGACCACTACGTCAACCGGCTGCTCCACGCGCACGGTGTCTCCCTGTCGGACCTCGGCCTGGGCGTTGACGTGATGACGCCCGAGGCCTCCCGTGCCGCCTTCCGCCTCCTCTGCTCGCACTGGAAGGCCTACCGCGGCACCCCCGTGAAGTTCTGGTTCGAGTCCGAGCTCGTCGACATCTTCGGCATCGACCAGGTGCCGAGCGCCGAGACGGCCGACGCCATCTACGACGCCATCGCCGAGAAGATCGCGACGCCGCAGTTCCGGCCCCGCGCCCTCTACGACTCGTTCGGGATCGAGCTGCTGGCCACGACCGACGACCCTGCAGACGACCTGCGGCACCACATCGCTCTCGAGAACGACCCGACGTGGCACGGCACGGTCGCGCCGACCTTCCGGCCGGACAAGTACCTCGAGCCGGCGACCCCGGCCTGGAACGGCCTCGTGGACACGTTGGGCGCCGTCTCGGGCGTCGACACCGGCAGCTACGCCGGCTGGGTCGCCGCGATGGAGAACCGCCGCGCCTTCTTCAAGGCGCACGGCGCGGTCTCCACCGACCACTCCCACCGTGACGCACGCGTCGAGCCTCTGGATGACGCCGAGGCGCAACGCCTGTACGCCCTCGCCCGCGCCGGGACCATCACCGTCGAGGACGGTGCGCGCCTGCGCCGCAACCTCATGTTCCAGCAGGCGCGCATGGCCGCCGACGACGGTCTGGTCATGACGATGCACCCGGCGGTCCACCGCAACCACCACACGCCCACCTTCGAGCGGTACGGCGCCGACGTCGGCAGCGACATCCCCGTGGCTGTGGAGTTCACCAACGCGGTCCAGCCGATGCTCGCCGCCTTCGGCACCTCACCGAACTTCCAGGTGATCTTCTTCACCATCGACGAGACGGTCTACAGCCGCGAGCTCGCACCGCTGGCGGGCTTCTACCCGTCGGTCTTCGTCGGGGCCCCCTGGTGGTTCATCGACGCCCCGGACGCCATGGACCGGTACCGGAGCGCCGTGACCGAGACGGCAGGCTTCACGCGCACCTCCGGCTTCATCGACGACACCCGCGCCTTCCTGTCCATCCCTGCCCGGCACGACACCAACCGCCGGATGGACTCGGGCTTCCTCGCGAAGCTCGTCGCCGACCACCGCCTGACGATGGACGAGGCCCTGGACACCGCGGTGGACCTGGTCGTCGCCAGCCCCCGGAAGGCGTTCAAGCTGTGAGCGCCACCGAGAGCACAGCGAGCTCCGGGAGCACCGGGAGCACCGAGAGCACCGAGAGCCCACGGCTGACCCGCGCGGGACACGGCCGGCCTGCCGCGCCGGTGCGCATCGTCCACGTCGGGCTCGGCAACTTCTTCCGCGCGCACCAGGCGTGGTACACCGACAAGGCACCTGACGCAGCCGACTGGGGCATCGCCGCGTTCACCGGCCGCTCGACGGCCATGGCGGACGCGCTCGCTCCCCAGGACGGGCTGTACACGCTGATCACCCGCGCCGCGGACGGGGACACGTTCGACGTGATCTCGAGCATCTCCGCGGTGCACGCCGCCACCGACCACGACGCCTGGCTGGGTTACTGGCGCTCCCCCGACCTCGCCCTCGTGACCCTGACCGTCACCGAGGCCGGCTACCTGCGCGGCCCCGGCGGCCGCCTGGACACCGGCCGCGCCGACGTCCAGGCGGACATCGCCGCCCTGCGCGCGGACCCGGCGGCACCCGTCAGCACCACCCCGGGCCGCCTCGTCGCCGGCTTGCTCGCCCGCCGCGCGGCGGGGGCTCCCCCGCTGACGATC
>DASXVR010000275.1:0-19947 GCA_036504175.1 Actinotalea sp.
TGGCGCGGACCCGCATCCGGTTGTCGGCGGCGGTCGGGTGACCGGACGCCCCTGGCGCCACGACGGAGCCGACGCGGGACCGAGGTGCAGGTCCCGACCGCTGTCGGCACACGTTCCGCCATCCCGGATCGCTCCGGAGGACGGCGGTTGGTGGCGCGCGATGTCACCCGGCGGACCGGGTGCAGCGTTCATCGTACCGGACGCCCGCCCCGCGTAAGGCCCGGCAGGAGAGGCGCATGCCGGTGCCCCCGACCTCACGCACCGGGCCCCTCCCGTCGGAGTGGTCCCCAGGCTGCTGGGTACCCCCGACACGACCACGGCGGAGACCCGGCAGCCTCAGCGGCATGTCCCTCGTGCCGTTCGTCCTGGCCGCGACCCTGGTCGCCGGCGGCGTCCTCGTGCCGTTGGCGGCCACGCATGACGTTCCCGCTGCAGCGACGCCGGTCCCGGCTGCCCAGGGCGCGGCGATCGCGGCCGACGGGCTCGTGCTCCCGGTCCTGCCCGGGGTCGTCGTCGCCCGGTTCTCGGCACCGGCGTCCCGGTGGAGCGCCGGGCACCGCGGGCTGGACCTCCTCGCCTCTGCGGGCACCGAGGTCCGCTCACCGGCGGACGGGGTCGTCGTGTTCGCCGGCGTCGTCGTGGACCGGGCGGTGCTCACGGTGGACCACGGCGACGGGGTGCGCTCGAGCCTCGAGCCGGTGACGGGTCTCGTGGCGGTCGGGACGACGGTTGCGGCCGGTCAGCCGATCGGCACGGTCCAGGACGCCCGGTCCACTGCGCCCCGCGGCTCTGCCTCCACTGGGGGGTCCGAAGCGGGGACGTGTACGTCGACCCGCTGGGACGTCTCGCCGGGGCCGGACCCGTGGTGCTGCTCCCGGTCCCGTGACCCGCGACGAGTCGGTGCCAGGGCTAGACGCGCTCGCTCTCATGCAGCGACGTCCGCAGGCGCAGCATCGCGGCGGTGTGCATCTGGGAGATGCGCGACTCGGTGACCCCGAGCACGCGGCCGATCTCGGCGAGCGTCATGTTCTCGTAGTAGTAGAGGACCAGGACGATCTTCTCCCGCTCACCGAGGCGCTCGATGGCGCGGGCCAGCATGAGCTTGGTCTCCTGCGCCTCGACGTTCCCGGCGGGGTCGGTCGCGCCGGGGTCCTCGAGGGTGTCGAGCAGCGACAGCGAGTCGCCTCGCTCGGAACCGGCGCCGATGAGGTCGTCGAGCGCGGCGACGTTGACGGTGGACAGCTGGGTGAACACGGCCCGGAGCTCGGTCACCCCGATCTCGAGCCGGTCCGCGACCTCCTGCTCCGAGGGCGCCCGGCGCAGCTCGGCCTCGAGCTCGGCGAACGCCCGGTCGACCGCGCGGGCCTTGGTCCGCACCGATCGCGGGATCCAGTCGATGGCCCGCAGCTCGTCGATGATCGCCCCGCGGATGCGCGAGCTCGCGTAGGTCTCGAACTTCACCGCCCTGTCGGTCTGGTACTTCTCGATCGCGTCGATCAGGCCGAACATCCCGTAGGACACGAGGTCTGCCTGCTCGACGGTGCTGGGCAGCCCGGCGCCGACGCGGCCCGCGACCATCGTCACGAGCGGTGCGTAGTGCAGGATCAGGCGCTCGCGGGCGCCGCGGTCGGCCGTCTCCTTGAACACCGCCCACAACGAGTCGAGCGCGACGGCGTCGTCGGACGCACCCTCGGCGTGAGGGCTCGGCACGTCCTCGCCGCGAGGGCGCGCGGAGGCCGCCGAGGACTGCTCCTGGCGCGCGTCGGTCGACATCCGTACTCCCCTCAGGCTCGCGGGTGGGCTTGCAGGTAGGACCGCCGCAGACGGTCGGCTGTCACATGGGTGTAGCGCTGTGTGGTGGCAAGGGTCGCATGCCCGAGGATCTCCTGGACGGTACGGAGGTCCGACCCGCCCTGAAGAAGGTGTGTCGCGGCGGTGTGCCGCAGGGCGTGCGGTGCGATGTCGTCGACGCCGGCAACCAGGGCCGCGCGGTGGACGACCTCGCGGACCTGCCGCTGGTCGAGGCGTCCACCCCGCCGGCCGACCAGGAGCGCGGACTCGCCGGATCGGGTCAGCAGGGCCGGTCGCGCCTGGTCGAGCCAGGCGTCGAGCGCCCGGGCGGCGGGAACCCCGAAGGGCACCACGCGCTCCTTCCCGCCCTTGCCGAGCACGCGCAGCAGCCGGGTCGAGCGATCCACGTCCGTCACGTCCGCGCCGACCAGCTCACCGACGCGCACGCCGGTGGCGTAGAGGATCTCCAGGATCGCCCAGTCACGGACCTCCACCGGGTCGCCCGTGGAGCCGGCCGCGTCACGCGCCACGTCCACGAGCCGCCGGGCGGGCTCCACCGCGAGCGCGGTCGGCAGCGACGTGCCGGGCTGCGCCGTGACGAGCCGTGATGCCGGATCGCTGGAGATGAGGCCCTCGGCCAGCGCCCAGGCGTAGAACGAGCGGACGGCCGCGCCACGACGGGCGATGGTGGCCCGGCTGAGGCCGGCGGCACTCATCGAGGCGAGCCAGCCCCGCAGCGCAGACAGGTCGACGTCGTCCCAGGCGAGGCCTCGGCGGCGGACGAAACCGATGGCGTGCCGGACGTCGCCGGCGTAGGCACGCACGGTGTTCTCGGAGACGCCGCGGGCTGTCCGCAGATGGCCGGCGAACTCGTCCACCACCGGATCGGCAGCCCTCGGGCCGACGTCGGTTCGGTGGCTCATGACAACTACCGTGGCCTGTGATGGCGTAGGTAACAAGATGAGACACACCGACTTCACCCGGTCTGGGGCACTACAGCCGATTCGGGTGTCCGAGATGTCCGTCTTTGTCGCCCGGGCGGGCCGGCCCTCGACGGAGCCGCCAGCGGCCTCCCTCCCCCACCGCGACACCGGCCAGCTCGAGGCTTCCCAGCGCCGCCCGCGTCTGCGCCAGAGCGAGGCCGGCGCTCACCGTCAACGACTCCGCCGTGACGCCGCGGACCACCGGGAGCGCATCGGCGACCCGGCGCGCCTCGATGGTCAGCCCGTCCCACGCGGAGTCGGCACGACCGTCCTCGACGCCCCCACCGACGACGGGGCCGACCAGCTCGACCACCTCAGCGGCATCGGTGACGCACACGGCTGCGCCGTCCCTCAGCAGGCGGTGGCAGCCCGCGGAGGATGCCGACGTCACCGGCCCCGGGACCGCGCCGACCGGTCGTAGCAGCTCCGCCGCGTGCCCCGCCGTGTTGAGCGCACCTGAGCGCCACGCCGCCTCCACGACGACGACCCCGGCGCTGACCGCCGCGATCAGTCGGTTGCGCTGAAGGAACCGCGTCTTGGTGGGCGCGCTGCCGGGTGGCACCTCGGAGATCACCGCGGCACCCCGCTCGGCGACGGCGCGCAGGAGCCGGGCGTTGCCCGCGGGGTAGAGCCTGTCCACCCCACCGGCGAGGAAGGCAGCGGTCCGGCCCTCGACGCAGAGGGCCGCCCGGTGCGCGACGGCGTCGATCCCGTACGCGCCGCCCGAGACGACCGTCCAGCCTCGGCCGGCAAGGTCAGCGCTGAGCTCGGAGGTGACGTGCTCGCCGTACGCCGTGCACGCACGCGCGCCGACGACGGCCACCGACCGCTCGAAGACCTCGTCGAGCTCGGCGGAACCCAGCAGCCACAGGCCGTGGGGCGCCGCGGCGCCGAGGTCGGCCAGCCGCGCGGGCCAGCGGGCGTCCTCGGGGACCAGCACCGTGCCACCCAGCGCGGTGATGTGGCGCAGGTCCCGCTCGGCATCCACCCCGGCCAGACGCGGCAGCCACCGGGCGACCGCACGACCCAGCCGGTCGGCACCGTCGGGCTGCGACACGAAGGCGGGCTCCGCGCGACCGTCCGCCTCTCGCAGCATCGCCAGCGCCTCGACGGGGCCCAGTGAGCCGACCAGGGCACCGGCTACCTGATCACCCGGTTCGGCGATCCTGCTCCAGGCCAGGCGCGCGAGCACCGTCCGTCGGTCGACACGCGTCACGCCCCCACCTGCCCCCGCGTGCGCAGCAGCAGCGCCTGACCGACGTCCTGCGCGCTCGGTTCCGGACGACCTGCGAGGTCGGCGAGCGTCCAGGCGACCCGCAGCACGCGGTCAGCGCCGCGCAGGCTCAGCGCCCCGCGGTCGAGGGCCCGCTCCAGCTCGGCAGTGACCCTTCCGGGCGGCCGGTGCTCCCGCAACCACGACCCCGGCACCTCGCCGTTGGTGGTCCACGGTGTGGCGGCCAGACGGGCACGGGCCACGGCCCGGGCTCCGGCCACGCGCGCGGCGACGGCCGCCGTCGACTCCGGGATGAGGCCCGCCGCGCGGTCGGCGCGCGTCACGGCAAGCACCTCGACCTGGACGTCGACCCGGTCCAGGAGCGGGCCGGACAGTCGTGAGAAGTACCGGCGACGGGCCAGGGCGGTGCAGCTGCAGTCGAGACCCTTGCCGACGGCGCGTCCGCACGGGCACGGGTTGGCCGCCATGACCAGCTGGAAGCGAGCCGGGTAGCGGGCGGTCCCGCCGGACCGGTGGATCACGAGCTCGCCGTGCTCGAGCGGCTGGCGCAACGTCTGCAGGACGCGCGGCGAGAACTCCGGGGCCTCGTCCATGAAGAGCACCCCACGATGGGCCCGCGACGCGGCGCCGGGGCGGGGCAGCCCTGAACCTCCGCCGATGACGGCTGCCGGCGTGGCCGTGTGGTGCGGGTCCTCGAAGGGTGGTCGGCGCAGGAGGCCGCCGGCGGGGCTGAACGTGCCCGCCACCGAGTGCACGGCCGTCACCTCCACCGCCTCCCGCTCGTCGAGGTCCGGGAGCAGACCCGGGAGCCGGGCAGCGAGCATCGTCTTGCCCGCACCCGGAGGCCCGACCATGAGCAGGTGGTGCCCTCCGGCGGCGGCGACCTCGAGCGCCCAGCGCGCGCCGCCCTGCCCGATGACGTCGCGCAGGTCCGCCTCGGGCCGCGCCTCCTCGCGCACGGCATCGGGTAGCGCGGGCTCGTCCGGCGGTACCGCCTCGACGTCAGCGCCGTAGCGGCAGGCGACCTGGGCCAGGCTCGCGGCGGAGCGCACGAGGGCGCCGGGGACCAGGTTCGCCTCGGCCTCGTTGGCCGCCGGGACGACCACCTCGGGGCGCCCGGCAGCGACGGCAGCGGCGACCGCCGGAAGGATGCCGCGCACCGGGCGCAGCCGGCCGTCGAGACCGAGCTCGCCGATGTGCACGACCCCCGCCGCCCTGTCGGCGGAGCAGACACCGGCGCCGACGAGGGTGGCGACGGCGATGGCCAGGTCGAACCCGGCTCCTGACTTGGGCAGCGAGGCCGGCGACAGGTTCACGGTGATGCGGCGCTGCGGCCAGCCGAGGCCCGAGGAGGCCATGGCCGCACGGACCCGGTCACGAGACTCCGCGAGGGAGGCATCGGGCAGCCCGACCAGGGTGAAGCCCGGCACCGAGGCCGCGAGGTGCGCCTCGACGTCGATGATGTGGCCGGTCAGGCCCACCAGGGACACCGCGAGGGTGCGCCCCAGCCCCATCAGACGACGCCTGCGAGGTGCTCGACCCTGGCCGCACCGCTGCGCGAGGTGCGCACGGCGATCACGTCGATCCGCACGCTGCAGGGCCTCAGGTCGTGCGCGGCGAGCCACTGGCCCGTGAGGCGGCGAAGACGGGCGAGCTTGACCGGGGTCACCGCCTCGGCGGGGTGACCGAAGCCGTCACCGCTGCGAGTCTTGACCTCCACGACGACCAGCTCGGTGCCCTGGAGGGCGACGATGTCGATCTCCCCCGACGGCCCGCGCCAGTTGCGGTCGACGAGCTCCCAGCCCTGCTGGGTCAGGTACGCGGCTGCGACGTTCTCCCCGTACCGACCGACGGCATCCTTGGCCCCCATGTCGACCACCTCCGTGGACGACTCTCGCGAGGGTCGGCGGCGGACGGGCGGCTGGTCCTCGCGGCCTGGGGGGCGTGGCTCGCCGGCGGCGCCTGTGGAGGACCCAGAGGGCCGCGAGCGGCGTCGAGCCGCGGGCACGGCGCCGCGGCCCGCGGGGGACCGCTCTGGTCAGCGGCGGAAGGGACCGCCGTCGGGCAGCTCGAGCTCGGTCTTGGCGAGCTCCTCGACGTTCACGTCCTTGAAGGTGACGACGCGGACGGACTTGACGAAGCGCGCTGACCGGTAGACGTCCCAGACCCACGCATCGGTCAGGCTGAGCTCGAAGTACACCTCACCTGCGGCCGACCGCACCTGCAGGTCGACCTGGTTGGCGAGGTAGAACCGCCGCTCGGTCTCGACGACGTAGGAGAAGACGCCCACCACGTCGCGGTACTCGCGGTAGAGCGCGAGCTCCATCTCGGTCTCGTAGTTCTCCAGATCCTCCGCGCTCACGCGTCCATCATGGACCATCGCAGGTCCCCGCCCTCGACAGGTGCCTCCAGGGCACCCTGTCCGGCCTCCAGAGCGGCCTCGGCGAGCGCCTCGTCGGCGAGGGTCTCCTCCACGGGCGCGTCGCGCCCCTCGTCGGCGAACGCGTCAGGCGGCAGGTCCTCGTCCTCGAGTTCCCAGGCGGACGGCAGGCGCCACGAGCGGCGGTGGAGCTCGCACGGCCCGTGGAGCCGGAGCGCCTCGACGTGTTCCGGCGCGCCATAGCCCTTGTTGCCCTGCCAGCCGTACAGCGGGTGCTGCGCCGCCAGCCCGACCATCAGCGCATCCCTCTCGCACTTGGCCAGGACGCTCGCCGCGGCCACCGAGGCGCACGTGCGGTCAGCCTTGACCCGTGTCCGCACCAGCGGGGCAGCAGCAGTCCAGTCGGGCGAGGCGTCCGGCAGGACGTCGTCGAGGTCGTCGAACAACGCCTGCTGGGCGGGCCGGGTCAACCAGTCGTGCGAGCCGTCCAGGAGCACCACGTCCACCGGGACCGCGAGCGCACGCAGGGCGCGCTCCCCCGCCAGCCGCAGCGCAGCGATGATCCCGACGGCGTCGATCTCCTGAGGGCTGGCGTGCCCGACGGCACGGGCGAGGCCCCAGCGGCTGAGCGCGGGACGCAGCCGCTCCCGCGCCAGCGGCGTGAGCAGCTTGGAATCGGCGACGCCCTGAGGGCAGGTGCGGGTCGACAGTCCGACGGCGACCGCCCCGACGCTCACCGGTCCGGCGAGCGCGCCACGACCGACCTCGTCCATACCCACGACGACGCTGGCACCCGCTCGCAGGAGTGCCCGCTCGTGGCGCAGGTCGGGGCGGACGAGGGGACTCATGCCCGCACCGTCGGCGTCGCGCAGCCCGAGCCGGTCATCAGCTCAGCCCTTGCCACCCGGCGCCGGGACCTGCGCGAACGTCGGACCGGGGTTGCGCAGGACCGTCCAGCGGTCAACCGGCCAGACCGTCACGAAGGCGACGCCGACCAGGTTGTCCGCGGGGATGCTCCCACCGCCCGGGTCGCCCTGGTGGTAGCGCGAGTCCTGGGAGTTCTGACGGTTGTCGCCCATCACCCACAGGGAGTGGGCCGGGACGACCACGGAGAACTCGAGCTCGCTCGGCACGGCGCCGGCGGCGAGGTACGGCTCGTCGAGGGGCACGCCGTTGACCGAGAGGCGCCCCTGCGCGTCGCAGCAGGTCACGGCGTCACCGGCCAGGCCGATCACCCGCTTGATGAGGTGCTCACCGGAGTCCTGCGGGAGGAGGCCGACGTAGGTGAGCAGGTCGGTGACGCGCGTGCGCCAGGCGGGCTCGACAGGCTTCTGCTGCTGAGGCAGCCAGCCGCCCGGGTCCTTGAATACGACGATGTCGCCACGGTGCACGTCGAACGGACCGGGGGCCAGCTTGGTGACGAGCACGCGGTCGCCGAGCTCGAGCGTGTTCTCCATCGAGCCGCTCGGGATGTAGAACGCCTGCACCAGGAAGGTCTTGATGATCAGGGAGAGGACCAGGGCGCTGACCACGATGAGCGCCGTCTCGCGGGCCCAGGCCGCGAGCCCCCCGCGGCGTGGCTTGGCCTCGTGGTCGTCACGCGGGGCGGTGGTCACTGCCGGATCCTCCCCCGGGGCTGAGGCGTCGTCACCTCGGCTGTGCTGGGGCTCGGCAGCGCGGTGGGACGTCACGCGGACAACTGTGCCATGTCTCGACGGGCTCGCCGGATGCGTCCCATCGCAGGAGCGCGGACAGGCCGACGGGCGGCCACCGTGTGGTGACCGCCCGTGGCGATGCCGTGCTGGGTGCCGTGAGGCAGCCGGTCAGCGGGAGACGTGCGTCTCGCGCTTCTCCTTGATCTTCGCCTTCTTGCCGCGCAGCTTGCGCAGGTAGTAGAGCTTGGCGCGGCGGACGTCACCGCGGGTGACGACCTCGACCGAGTCAAGGCTCGGGCTGTGCAGCGGGAAGGTCCGCTCGACACCGACCCCGAAGCTGATCTTGCGGACGGTGAACGTCTCGCGGACCCCGCCACCCTGACGGCCGATGACCACGCCCTGGAAGGCCTGGATGCGGGAGCGGGTGCCTTCGACGACCTTGACGTTCACCTTGAGGGTGTCGCCCGGTCGGAAGTCGGGGATGTCGGACCGCAGCGATGCTGCGTCGACGTCATCGAGGATGTGCATGGTGTCGCCTTCCCGCCTGCCACAGGTCAGACGCGTCTTGAGGGCAGCGAGAGCTGCCTCGTCGGATCAGGAGCGGGTGCGTCTGCGCTCGGAGAGCGACCGTGACCGCCTCCCCTGTGGCAGAGGCGCGGTCGACGCACACCAACGGATCAGTCTGCCACACCGGACGGGGGGCCGACGACCTCGCCTCAGCTCGCGGAGCCGCCACCCTGCACGTCGCGCACGTCGCGCACGTCGCGCACGTCGGGCACGTCGCGCACGTCGCGCACGTCGGGCACGTCGGGCTCGTCCGGCTCCGCGAGGCCGGCCGCTGAGACGGTCCAGCCCAGCTCGCGCAGCACCTCGGCGTCGTGCCGGTCGAGGTCCGCGGGGTCGAGGCGACGGAGGATGTCGGGCCGGCGCTCGGCGGTGCGCTCGATCGCCCGGTCACGACGCCACCGGGCGATGCGCGCATGGTGCCCGGACAGCAGGACCTCCGGGGCGGCCAGATCGCGCCACACCGGGGGCCGGGTGTACACGGGGTACTCCAGGAGGCCGGACGAGCCGTGGGACTCCTCGACGAGCGACTCCGGGTTGCCGACCACCCCGGGCAGGAGCCTGGCGACGGCCTCGACGACGACCATCGCCGCGACCTCGCCGCCGTTGAGCACGTAGTCGCCGAGCGAGAGCTCGGTGACCTGCACGCCCAGACCGCGGTAGTGCTCGGCCACGCGGGCGTCGATGCCCTCGTACCGTCCGCACGCGATCACGATCCGGGCGCGACCGGCGAGACGCTCGGCGGTGCGCTGCGTGAACGGGTCACCGGAGGGTGTCGGGATGATCAGCTCGACGTCGGTCAGGGCTCCGGCGGTGACGTCGTCGAGCGCCACTCCCCACACGTCGGGGCGCATGACCATGCCGGCGCCACCACCGAGAGGTGTGTCGTCGACGGTGCGATGCCTGTCCGTGGTCCAGTCGCGCAGGTCGTGCACCCGCAGGTCGAGCAGACCGGAGTCCCTCGCCTTGCCGACCAGGGACAGGCCCAGCGGGCTGAGGTACTCGGGGAAGATCGTCAGGACGTCGACCCGCACGTCACTCCTCGCGCGAGGGCTCGTCGACGCCGGTGTCCTCGTCGGGCACGTCGTCGGCAGCCAGCAGGCCCAGCGGGGCGTCGACGACGACCCGGCCCCCCGCGACGTCGACGACCGGGACGATCGCCCGGACGAACGGGATCAGGGTGCGCTCGCCGCCGGGCTCACGGACGACCAGCACGTCCTGCGCCGGCAGGTGCTCGAGCCCGACGACCTCACCGACGACCGTCCCGTCCGGCCGCTCCGCCCGCAGGCCGACCAGCTCGTAGGGGTACCAGGCGTCCTCCTCGTCCGACCCCTCGACGTCGACGACCAGCTCGACGCCTCGCAGCGCCTCCGCCGTAGTGCGGTCGGCGACCTCGGCGAAGCCCACGTACCAGCGCTCGGAGAGGGTGCGGACGCGCGTGATGGTCAACGGCCCTGCGGTGGCCGGCACGGTGCGCAGGACTGCGCCCACCGTGAAGCGCTCAGCGGGGGTGTCGGTGCGGACGTCGAGGGAGACGTCCCCGCGCAGCCCGTGGGCCCGGCCGACCGTGGCGATGGTCAGCTGCATCAGCGTCCTTCCAGGGAAATGCTCGGTGGGGGGCTACGCGGCCGGGATGGCCCAGGCACAGGTCAGGCCCGGTCCCCAGCGTAAGGGGACCGGGCCTGACCGGAATGACTGCTGCCGTCAGCGCCTGTCGACGTCGACGACGTCCACCCGCACCGAGCCGTCCGGGGACAAGGCCCCGACGACGGTGCGAAGGGCTCGTGCGGTCCGGCCGTTGCGGCCGATCACCCGACCGAGGTCCTCGGGATGGACCCGGACCTCGAGGAGCTCCCCACGACGCAGCGACCGTGCGTTCACCCGGACGTCGTCGGGGTGGTCGACGATGCCGCGCACGAGGTGCTCCAGGGCGTCGTCGAGCATCAGGCCTGCTCCTCCGCGGACTCGGTCGCCTCGACCTCGGCAGGCGCGGCGGCCTTGGCCTTCTCGGCGGCGGCCTTGGACTCGGCAGCCTTGGCCTTGACCTTCTCTGCGGCATCGGCGGCCGCGGCGATGGCGGCAGCGGCGTCGCCGTCGCCCGCCTTCTCCTTGACGCGGAGCGTGCCCTCGGCGCCGGGCAGGCCCTTGAACTTCTGCCAGTCACCGGTGATCTTGAGGATCGCGAGGACCTGCTCGGACGGCTGCGCACCGACGCCGAGCCAGTACTGCGCCCGCTCGGAGGTGACCTCGATGAGCGAGGGCTCCTCGGTGGGGTGGTACTTGCCGATCTCCTCGATCACGCGGCCGTCACGCTTGGTGCGCGAGTCGGCGACGACGATGCGGTAGTACGGCGCGCGGATCTTGCCGAAGCGCTTCAGACGGATCTTGGTGGCCACAGTGGTGGTCTCTCCTGGTTCAGCTGGGATGGTCGCCGCGCGCCGACCCGTGGGGTAGGTGGGCGAGGAGGCCGAGGGACGCGTCACGCGCGGGTAGAGGGGCCGCGCATGCCGGTACAGCGGGACATTCTGCCAGATGCACAGGTGTGCGGCGCACGGGTCACTCCGCGAGGACGCGGCCGCGCAGCTCGGGCAGGGCGAGCGATGCACCTCCGGCCACCACGAAGGCAGCAGCGAACGCGGCGAAGGTCAGCGGGCGACCGCCGAGGGCGAGCAGGGGTGGGACCGTGAGCGGCGCGACGATCGAGGCGATCCGGCCGAACCCGGCAGCCCAGCCCGCACCCGTGCCGCGCAGCGCCGTGGGGTAGATCTCGGGGGTGACCGCGTAGAGGGCGCCCCAGGCTCCGAGGTTGAAGAAGGAGAGGAGCATGCCCGCGCCGACGACCGCAACGGAGCCCGACGCGATGCCGAACAGCCCTGCGGACACCGCTGAGCCGGCGAGGAAGGTGGCCAGGGTCGCCCGCCTCCCCCACACCTCGATGAGGAAGGCCGCCGTCGCGTAGCCGGGCAGCTGGGCGAGGGTGATCACCAGCGTGTACTCGAACGACCGGACCATCGTGAAGCCCGATGCCACGAGGATCGACGGGAGCCAGATGAACGCGCCGTAGTAGGAGAAGTTCACGAAGAACCAGACGAGCCACGCGGCTGCGGTCCGCCGGCGCATCGGCGCCGCCCACAGTGCGGCCGGGCCGGCCGGGCCGGCCGGGCCGAGCGAACCCGCCGGGCCGTCGGTGCCGTCGTCCGGCACGCCGTCGGCCGCCACGCCGGCGGTCGCGGGGGGTGCGGGAAGCGCCGGCGCCGCTGGGAGGCGCGATCCCGAGCCCGCCGACCGCTCGAACTCGCGGACGGCGGCCTCGGCCTCCTCGGACCTGCCCCGGCGTTCCAGGAAGCGGACCGACTCGGGCAGCGAGCGGCGGACGACCACGGCGTACACGGCGGGTGCCGCACCCAGGGCGAGGGCCCAGCGCCAGCCGTCGTCCGACGAGGGGACGACCAGGTAGCCGATCAGCGCCGCCAGCACCCAGCCGACAGCCCAGAACGCCTCGAGGGCCACCACGACGCGCCCACGGATGCGCGCGGGGGCGAACTCGCTGACCAGGGTGGAGGCGACCGGTAGCTCGGCCCCCAGCCCGAGCCCGACGACCACGCGCAGCGCGATCAGCGATCCCACCGACCACGCCAGGGCCGACGCGCCGGTGGCCACCCCGTAGACGAGGAGCGTGAGGGCGAAGACCTGCCGCCTGCCGATCCTGTCGGCGAGCAGCCCACCGACGCCGGCGCCGACGGCCATGCCGATGAACCCCGCCGACGCGATCCAGGAGAGCTGGCCCGCACTGAGCTCCCACTGGTCCTTGAGCGCAGCGATGACGAAGGAGATGAGTCCGACGTCCATCGCGTCGAGGGCCCACCCGACACCGGACCCCACCAGGAGCGCCCGGTGGCGTGGCGTGAAGGGCAGACGGTCCAGACGCTCGGACCGGGTCAGCGGCGGGGTGGCCGAGAGGGGCGCAACGGGGGTCTGGCGCATGCGGGCAGTCTTGCCCACGGGCCGGTCAGGTGCACCGCGCGTTCAGCCGCCGGCGACGACCGTGCCCCGCAGCACCACTGCCGTCGGCGCCCGCAGCACCGCGATGTCCGTGCGCGGGTCGGCGGGGTAGAGCACGAGGTCGGCGCTCTCCCCCTCGGCCAGGGCGGGCACACCGAGGTACGCACGCGTACGCCAGCTGGCCGCAGCGACGACCTCAGGGGCGGGGACACCTGCCTGCACCAGCTCGGCTGCCTCGTCCGGCAGCCGGCCGTGCGCGATGGTGCCGCCCGCGTCGGTCCCGAGCAGCAGCCGGACGCCTGCCTCGTGCAGGTCTCGCACGTGCTCGTAGCGGCGTGCGTGCAGCCGGCGCATCCGCCCGGCGAAGACGGGGTACCTCTCCGCCCGGTCCGCGATGGCAGCGAACTGGTCGACCTGGAGCAGCGTGGGAACGACCGGCACGCCCCGCCGGGCGACCTGGTCGATCATGGCGGGCGTCAGTCCGGTGCCGTGCTCGATGCAGTCGATGCCCGCCGCGAGCAGCCCCGGGACGGCGGCCGTCGAGAACACGTGGGCGGTGACGCGTGCGCCCGACGCGTGCGCCCGGGCCACAGCCTCGGCGAGCACGTCGTCGGGCCACAGGGGGCGAAGGTCGCCGTCGGGGCCGAGGTCCCTGTCGATCCAGTCCGCGACGAGCTTGACCCAGCCGTCCCCGCGGGCGGCCTCCTCGGCGACGGCAGTGGGGAGGTCGGCGACGTCGGCCAGCTCGCGGCCGTAGTGCCTCAGGTAGCGCTTGGGCCGCGCCAGGTGACGGCCGGCGCGGATGATGCGTGGCAGGTCGGGCCGCTGGTCGACCCAGCGGGTGTCCGCCGGCGAGCCGGCATCCCGGATGAGCAGCGTGCCGGCATCCCGGTCGGCGCGTGCCTGCTGCTCGGCCACGTCGTCGGCCACGGGTCCGTCCGGGCCCAGGCCGACATGGCAGTGCACGTCGACCAGCCCCGGCAGCACCCAGCCCGCGAGGGACACCACGTCTGACGCATGGCGGCCGCGCGGGGGCGTGAAGGTGACCCGCCCGCCCACGACCCAGAGCTCGTCGACCTCCTCGTGGTCACCGAGCACGACCCGTCCGCGCACGTGCAGGACGGGCGGGTTCGCTGCTGCGTCGCCGGCTGCGTCGGACATGGTGACCACCTCGGTCTCAGCGGCCGAGGAACTTCTCCAGGCCGGGGGGCAGGTCCAGCGTGGCCGGGTCGGTCGGCGCGGGTGCCTTCGCTCCCAGGCCGAAGGCCGAGCCGGGTGCGCTCGGGGCGCCGGCCGGACGCTGGCCGGCTGCGCGCGCGGCGGCGTCCCGCTCCTGCGCGGCCCGCTTGGCCGGGTTGCCCGACTTGGCCTTGACGCGCTGCTGGGGCGCGACGCGGCCGCGCGACTTCTTGCCACCCTTGCCGGGGAGGTTCCCCATCCCGGGCATGCCCATGCCGCCCCCGCGCGACATCTGCTTCATCATCTTCTGGGCGCCGGCGAACCGCTCCAGCAGCTGGTTGACGTCGGTGGCCGTCGTCCCGGACCCGCGGGCGATGCGCGCCCGTCGGGAGCCGTTGATGATCTTGGGTGCCTGGCGCTCGGCCGGGGTCATCGACCGGACGATGGCCTCGATGCGGTCGACCTCGCGCTCGTCGAAGTTGTCGATGGCCTCACGCATCTGGCCCATGCCCGGCAGCATGCCGAGCATCTTCTTCATCGAGCCCATCTGCTTCAGGCTCTGCATCTGGACCAGGAAGTCCTCGAGGGTGAAGTCCTCACCGCTCGCGAGCTTGCCGGCCATCGCCTCGGCCTGCTCGGCGTCGAACGCCTTCTCGGCCTGCTCGATGAGCGACAGCACGTCGCCCATGTCCAGGATGCGCGAAGCCATCCGGTCGGGGTGGAACACCTCGAAGTCGGTGAGCTTCTCACCGGTGGAGGCGAACAGGATCGGGCGACCTGTGACGCTGGCGACCGAGAGGGCCGCGCCACCGCGGGCGTCGCCGTCGAGCTTGGACAGCACCACGCCCGTGAAGCCGACGCCGTCGGCGAAGGCCTGCGCCGTGGTGACCGCGTCCTGGCCGATCATCGCGTCGATGACGAACAGGATCTCGTCGGGGTTGACGGCGTCGCGGATGTCCGCCGCCTGCTGCATCATCTGCGCGTCGACGCCGAGACGACCGGCGGTGTCGACGATCAGCACGTCGTGCTGGCGGGTGCGCGCCACGGCCAGGCCCTCGCGCGCCACGGCGACCGGGTCGGCTGCGGGGGCGTCGAGGTCCTCGTCGCCCTGGGCACCGGGGTGCGGGGCGAACACGGGTACGCCCGCCCGCTCGCCGACCACCTGGAGCTGGGTGACCGCGTTCGGGCGCTGGAGGTCCGCTGCCACCAGGAGCGGCGTGTGGCCCTGCGCCTTCAGGTGCAGCGCCAGCTTGCCGGCGAGCGTCGTCTTGCCGGCACCCTGCAGGCCCGCCAGGAGGATGACCGTCGGCGGGTTCTTGGCCAGGGCGATCGGACGCTGCACCCCGCCGAGCACGGCGATGAGCTCGTCGTTGACGATCTTGACGACCTGCTGGGCGGGGTTGAGCGCGCCGGAGACCTCGTCGGAGAGCGCCCGTTCCCGCACGCGACCGGTGAACTCGCGCACCACCGGCACGGCGACGTCGGCGTCGAGCAGGGCGCGTCGGATCTCGCGCACCGTCGCGTCGATGTCTGCCTCGGAGAGCCTGCCCTTGCTGCGCAGGTTCTTGAAGGTCGCGGTCAGGCGGTCGGACAGCGTGGCGAACACAGGGACCTCAGCAGACGATCAGGGGCGGACCCGTGACAGGCGGTGCGCGGGAGTCCTCAGGGTACCTGGCCGGTGCTCAGCCGCTCTCGGGCGCGCCTGGTCAGGTCGTCGACGAGCCGGGCACGCCACGGGGTCCACGCCGTGGGACCCGCCGCCGACGCGTCGGCCTCGGTGAGCGCGCGCAGGACGTCCAGCAGCTCCACGCGCCCGTCGACGGCCGCGCAGAGCTCCTCGACGGTGGCCGGGTCGTCCAGGTCCCGCTGGGTCGCCAGGTGGGCGAGCGTCAGGTGGTGCAGGACGAGTCGCTGCACGTCGTCGACGTCCGCCTGCTCGAAGCCCATCCGGCCCAGGACGGCGGGCACCAGCGCAGCACCGTCGACGCTGTGGTCGGTCGAACCGGGACGCTTGCCGAGGTCGTGGAGGAGCGCCGACAGCAGCAGCAGGTCCCCCCGGTCGACCGAACGCCGCGACCGCCCGGCGCGCGCAACGGTCTCGATCATGTGCCGGTCCACCGTGTGGCGGTGGATCGCCGAGCGCTGGGGGCGGTTCCGCACGGCCGCCCACTCCGGCAGCCACGTCGTCACCACCCCGGCGAGGTCGAGCGTCTCCCAGACGGGGATCTGGGCCGGGCCGCTCGCGAGCAGGGCCATGAGGTGGCCGCGGGCGACCGACGGCCACGGCTCGGGCAGCCCGGGGGTGCGCCCCAGGCTCGCCACCGTGACCGGCGACAACGGCAGACCCGTGCGGGCCGCGGTGGCCGCCGCACGAAGGCTCAGCAGCGGGTCGTCCTCCGGAACCACCCCGGCGGCCAGCACCAGCTCGCCGTCGTGCTCGACCAGGCCGTCGCCGACCGAGCGCAGCCGGGGCGCCATCCGGCGGCCGCGGACGATCACCGGGCGGCGCAGGGACGGCTGGGCCAGCGCCTGACGCGCGTGCCTCACCGTGGTGTCCAGGGCGTGCGAGATCGTGCGGCCGGCCTCGGCGATGCCGGCCAGCAGGTCGTCGGCGTCGCCGACGCCGAGGAGCTCGGCCACCTCGTCCTGGTCGGCGCGGCCGAGCCGGTTCGTGGCGCGCCGCGTGCTCACGTGGAGCGCGTCGCGCACGTCGAGCAGGTGGGCGTAGGCGATGTCGACCTCGCCGTGGGGCCTGTCGGTCAGCCAGGTCGCCGCGAGCGCGAACACGACGACCGCGTCGCGGATCCCGCCGCGTGCCTCCTTGAGGTCCGGCTCGGTCAGGTAGGCGAGCTCACCGGCCCGCTCGGCGCGGGTCTTCGTGCCGGAGAGCAGCTCGGGCAGGCGGCGACGCGCGGCCGAGCGCCAGTCCTCGAGCAGGGCCGTGCGCGCGCGATGGATCACCGTCCGGTCGCCGGCGACGCCGCGCAGGTCCAGCAGGCCGACGGCGGCAGGCAGGTCGGCGGACGCGACCTGGCGGCACTGCGCGAGGGAGCGGACCGAGTGGTCGAGGTCCAGGCCGGCGTCCCAGATCGGGTACCAGAGCCGCTCGGCCAGGGCCCCCACCTGGGCTGCCGGGTGCGACCGGCCGTCGTGCACGAGCAGCAGGTCGAGGTCGCTCGCCGGGCTGGCGTCCTGCCGGCCGAGGCTGCCCACGGCACCCAGGGCGACGCCCTCGGTGCTGGGCATCTGCGCCACGACCTCGTCCCACAGCTCGGCCAGGCGTGCGGTGACCAGCTGGGCGACGGCAGCACGGCGCACCGTGCCGACCGAGCCCGGTCCGGTCATGCGGGTTGCGAGGTCCAGGCGGTCGGCCTTGAGGCCTCGCACCCCCACGCGGGGGTGCGAGGCCTCGAGGGACGATCCCGCGACCGCGTCCTGCGGTCGGTCCGGCATGTGTGCCCCCTATGCCGCGGACGGCGTCACAGCGCGTCGACGCCGTGCTCGCCCGTGCGGACCCGGGCGATGTCGTCGACGGGCACGGTCCAGACCTTGCCGTCGCCGATCTTGCCCGTCTGGGCGGCGCCGACGATCACGTCGGTGACGCTCACGGCGTCCTCGTCGGCGACGAGGACCTCGATCCGGACCTTGGGGATCAGGTCCACGGTGTACTCCGCACCCCGGTAGACCTCGGTGTGACCACGCTGCCGGCCGTAGCCGCTCGCCTCGCTGACTGTCATGCCCCGCACCCCGGCCGCCTCGAGGGCGGACTTCACGTCATCGAGCCGGTGCGGCTGGATGATCCCGGTGACCAGCTTCATGCCCTTACCTCCGTCGTCACACGCGAGCCACCGATGGTCTCGTAGGCCGTCTCACCATGGATCGCCTGGTCGATGCCGCTGACCTCGGCCTCATCGGTGGTCCGCAGGCCGATGGTGGCCCGCAGTGCCAGCGCGATGATCGCCGTCATCACTCCACTGAACACCACGGCGACGAGCGCAGCGATGACCTGGGTGATGAGCTGGTTGACGCCGCCACCGTAGAAGAGGCCGTTGAGCGCACCCTCCGGGTACCAGGTGCCGTTGACGCCGTCACCCACGTGGGCGAAGAAGCCGATGAGCACGGTGCCGGTCAGGCCGCCGACGAGGTGGACGCCGACGACGTCGAGCGAGTCGTCGTAGCCGAAGCGGTACTTCAGGCCCACCGCGAGGGCGCACAGGATGCCCGCGATCGCACCGACGCCGATGGCGCCGAAGGTGTCCACCGCTGCTGCAGCGGGTGTGATCGCGACAAGACCTGCCACGACACCCGAGGCTGCACCGAGGGACGTCGCGTGGCCGTCACGGATCTTCTCCGTCGCCAGCCAGGCCAGCATCGCCACGCACGTCGCCAGGACCGTGTTGATCCAGGCGCGCCCGGCGGTGCCGTCGGCCGCGAACTCCGAGCCCGCGTTGAAGCCGAACCAGCCGAACCACAGGAGGGCTGCGCCGAGCATCACGAAGGGCAGGTTGTGCGGACGCATCGGCTCCTTGCCGAAGCCGCGCCGCTTGCCGAGGATGATCGCGAGCACCAGGCCCGCCATACCGGCGTTGATGTGCACGACGGTGCCGCCGGCGAAGTCGATGGGCACCGAGATGGACGACGTGATGCCGTCAGCACCCAGAAGGCCACCACCCCAGACCATGTGCGCGATCGGGATGTAGACGAGGGTCACCCAGATGCCGGCGAAGACCATCCAGGCGCTGAACTTCATGCGGTCGGCGACCGCACCCGAGATGAGCGCGACCGTGATGATCGCGAAGGTGGCCTGGAAGGCCACGGCCACCAGGGCCGGCACCCCGACCGAGGCCATGAGGCTCTGGTCGTCGGTGATCGAGTTGACCCCGAAGTAGTCGAACGGGTTGCCGACCAGTCCTCCGAGGATGTTGCTCCCGAAGGCCCCGGAGTACCCGTAGAGCAGCCAGAGGAGCCCGACGAGGCCCATGGCCCCGAAGCTCATCATCATCATGTTGAGGACCGACTTGCCGCGCACCATGCCGCCGTAGAAGAACGCCAGGCCCGGCGTCATCAGCAGCACGAGCGCGGATGAGGTCAGCATCCACGCTGTGTTTCCGGTGTCGAGCGCAAATTCCATCAGAGATCGCCTCTCCCCACGCCAGCCGGACGGCCGGTCGGGGACAAGACTGATCGAGTGCTGTTACTGGGCAGAGCCCCACGCGTTACGCGGGGGTGACAAGGCGGTCCCGGGTGTGAACAGCGTGTTTCGCAGACGCCCCAGGGCCCCTCTCAGCCCTGCAGGAGCCCGTCGACGAAGGCTTCCGGCTCGAACGGGGCGAGGTCGTCGACACCCTCGCCGAGACCGACGAGCTTGACCGGGACACCGAGCTCGCGCTGCACCGCGATGACGATCCCGCCCTTGGCCGTGCCGTCCAGCTTGGTCAGCACGATGCCGGTGACACCGGCGACCTCCGCGAACACCCTGGCCTGGTTCAGGCCGTTCTGGCCGGTGGTCGCGTCCAGGACCAGGAGGACCTCGCGCAGGGGCGCCGTCCGGGAGAGCACGCGGGTGATCTTGCCGAGCTCGTCCATGAGGCCGGCCTTGTTCTGCAGGCGTCCTGCGGTGTCCACCAGCACGACGTCGACACGGTCCTCGATGCCGCGGCGCACCGCGTCGAACGCGACCGCTGCGGGGTCGCCACCGTCGCGGTCGGCACGCACGGTGGGCACGCCCACCCGGGCGCCCCAGGTCTGCAGCTGGTCGGCGGCGGCGGCGCGGAAGGTGTCAGCCGCCCCGAGGACGACGGTGCGACCCTCGGCGACCAGCACGCGGGCGAGCTTGCCGACGGTGGTGGTCTTGCCGGTCCCGTTGACGCCGACGACGAGGACGACCGCCGGGTGATGGGGGGCGTCGTCCGCCTGCGGACCGACGTGCAGCGAGCGGTCGGCCGCCGGGTCGACGAGCTGGATCAGCTGCTCGCGCAGCAGGCCACGGACGGCAGCCGGGTCCCGGACGCCGAGCACGCGCACGCGCTCACGCAGCGAGGAGACGAGCTCGGTGGTCGGGCCGGCGCCCATGTCCGACAGGAGCAGCGTCTCCTCGATCTCGTCCCAGTCGTCCTCGCTCAGGTGGTCCCGGGAGAGCACGGCCAGCAGGCGGGTGCC
>DASXVR010000276.1:0-5674 GCA_036504175.1 Actinotalea sp.
GTCATGTTCCGCTCGGCGCACAGCTGGAGGAAGCGCTCGACCCTCGCCGAGGAGTGGTCCGGGCCCTGCCCCTCGAAGCCGTGCGGCAGGAGCAGCACCACGGAGGACCGCTGGCCCCACTTCTGCTCGGCGGAGGAGACGAACTCGTCGATGATCGTCTGCGCGCCGTTCACGAAGTCGCCGAACTGCGCCTCCCACAGGACCAGCGCGTCCGGGCGCTCGACGGAGTAGCCGTACTCGAAGCCCATCGCGGCGAACTCCGACAGGGACGAGTCGTAGACCCAGAACTTGGCCTGGTCGCTGGACAGGTACACCAGCGGCGTCCACTCGGCCCCGGTGTCACGGTCGTGCAGCACAGCGTGGCGCTGCACGAAGGTGCCCCGGCGCGAGTCCTGCCCGGCGAGCCGGACGGGCGTGCCCTCCATGAGGAGGGAGCCGAAGGCGAGCAGCTCGCCGTAGCCCCAGTCGACGCCGCCCTCGCGGGACATCTCCTCGCGGCGCTCGAGCAGCTGCTGGAGCTTGGGGTGCACGGTGAAGCCGGCCGGCGGGCGCACGTGAGCCCGGCCGATCCGGTGGAGCACCTCGGGCTCGACGGCCGTCTTCCAGCCGACCATCGTGCCGGCGTCCTCGAGCTGGGACTCCGGCCGCTCCAGCCCCGCGACGGGCTCGCTCGAGGGTGATGCGGGCGCAGCGGCGCGGCTCTCGGTGAAGACCCGCTCGAGCTGGTTCTGGTAGTCCTGCAGCACCTGGGCGGCCTCGTCGACGGTGATGTCGCCGCGGCTGACCAGCGCCTCGGTGTAGAGCTTGCGGGCCGAACGCTTGGCCTCGATGAGGTTGTACATGAGCGGCTGCGTCATCGACGGGTCGTCGCCCTCGTTGTGACCGCGTCGGCGGTAGCAGATCATGTCGATGATCACGTCGCGGTCGAACTGCTCGCGGAACTCGAACGCCAGCTCGGCCACGCGCACGCAGGCCTCGGGGTCGTCGCCGTTGACGTGGAAGATCGGCAGCTGCAGGCCCTTGGCCACGTCGGTGCAGTAGTGCGTCGACCGCGACGACGACGGGCCGGTGGTGAAGCCCACCTGGTTGTTGACGATCACGTGCACGGTGCCGCCGGTGCGATACCCGCGCAGCTGGGACAGGTTGAGCGTCTCGACCACCACGCCCTGGCCGGCGAACGCCGCGTCGCCGTGGATGAGCACGGGCAGGACGGAGAAGCCGTCGCCACCGAGGTCGATCCGGTCCTGCTTGGCCCGGACGATGCCCTCGAGCACCGGGTCGACGGCCTCGAGGTGCGACGGGTTGGCCGCGAGGTAGACCTGGGTGGTCGCGCCCGACTCGGCCGTGAACACGCCCTCGGTGCCGAGGTGGTACTTGACGTCGCCGGAGCCCTGGACGCTCTTGGGGTCCTGGTTGCCCTCGAACTCGGCGAAGATCTGCCCGTAGCTCTTCCCGGCGATGTTCGCGAGCACGTTGAGCCGCCCGCGGTGGGACATGCCGATGCAGACCTCGTCCAGCCCGTTGGCCGCAGCCTTGGACAGGATCGCGTCCAGCAGCGGGATCAGCGACTCGCCCCCCTCGAGGGAGAACCGCTTCTGGCCGACGTACTTGGTCTGCAGGAAGGTCTCGAAGGCCTCGGCGGCGTTCAGACGGCGCAGGATGCGCAGCTGGTCCTCGCGCGGGGTGCGTGCGTAGCCGGACTCGAGGCGCTCCTGGAGCCAGCGCCGCTGGCGCGGGTCCTGCAGGTGCATGTACTCCACGCCGATGGTGCGGC
Organism: Actinotalea sp.; assembly: GCA_036504175.1. GTDB lineage: Bacteria > Actinomycetota > Actinomycetes > Actinomycetales > Cellulomonadaceae > Actinotalea. The sequence goes on from DASXVR010000276.1 coordinate 1,775, forward strand.
AGTACGACTCGCGCAGCAGGCCGAGGATGTCGCGCAGCTTGGCCTTGGGCTTGCCGGTGAACCCGGCCGTGGGGAAGACCCGGTCGAGGTCCCACAGGGTGAGCCCGTGGTTCTGGATGTCCAGGTCGGGGTGCTTGCGCTGGCGGTAGGCCAGCGGGTCGGTCTCGGCCATGAGGTGACCGCGCGAGCGGTAGGAGTGGATCAGCTCGGCGATGCGGGCCGGCTTGGCGAGCTCGGTGTCCTGGTCGACGGTGTTGTCGCGGACCCAGCGGACCGGCTCGTAGGGCACGCGCATCGCCGTGAAGACGCGGTCGTAGAACGCACCCTCGCCGAGCAGCTTGGCGCCGATGATGCGCAGGAAGTCGCCGGACTGCGCACCCTGGATGATCCGGTGGTCGTAGGTCGAGGTCAGGGTGAGCACCTTCGACACGCCGAGGCGCGCGAGCTGCTCGTCCGAGGCGCCCTGGAACTCGGCGGGGAAGTCCATGGCCCCGACGCCCACGATGGTGCCCTGGCCGGCCATGAGGCGCGGGACCGAGTGGACGGTGCCGATCGTCCCGGGGTTGGTCAGGCTGATGGTGGTGCCGGCGAAGTCGTCGGCGGTGAGCTTGTTGTTCCGCGCCCGGCGCACCAGGTCCTCGTAGGCGGCGACGAACTGGGCGAAGTCGAGCCTGTCGGCCGAGCGGATGTTGGGCACCAGCAGCTGGCGCGTCCCGTCCGGCTTGGCCAGGTCGATCGCGAGCCCGAAGTTGACCGAGCCCGGCTGGACGATGGCGGGCTTGCCGTCCGCGAGCGTGTAGCCGGCGTTCATCACCGGCATGTCTGCGAGGGCCTCGACGACCGCGAAGCCGATGAGGTGTGTGAACGAGACCTTGCCCCCGCGCGTGCGTGCGAGGTGGTTGTTCATCACGATGCGGTTGTCGACCATGAGCTTGGCCGGGATCGCACGCACCGAGGTCGCCGTGGGGACCTCGAGGCTGGCCTCCATGTTCGCCACGACGCGGGCGGCCGGGCCGCGCAGGCGCTCCACGGTCGGCTCGGGACGGGACTCGTCGTGCTTGGGCTGGGTTGCGGCGACCTCGGCGTAGGGCGCCGTCGCGGGCTGCGCGGCGGCCACGGGCACGGGGGCCTGGGCGTCCTCGGGCTCGCGCGGCAGCCGGGAGGCGGCCTGCGCGGGTGAGCGCTGCGCCCGCGCGTCGGGGGCGGGACGCTCGTCGGGGTGCGACGGGGCCGTCGTCGGGGACGGGATCGTCGGGGACGGAGCTGTCGGCGCCGGGGCTGTGGCCGGGGATGAGGCTGCGGCCGGGGACGCGCTCGCGGCCAGGGATGGGGCCGCCCCCGGGGAGGCGGCGGCCGGCGCCGGGCTCGTCCGGGAGGCGTCGACGTCCGACCGGGAGCCTGCCGCACCGGCCGGCGCACCGTCGGTGACGGGGGCGGGGGTGCCGTTGACCCGCGGCTGGCCCGTACCCTCCGAGCGGGGGCGGTAGTCCTCGAAGAAGTCCCACCAGGCCGGGTCGACCGAGTCGCGGTCCTTCAGGTACTGCTCGTACAGCTCGTCGACGAGCCACTGGTTCGCACCGAATGCTGCACCGACGGCGCCTGTTTCAGCCTTCTGGGACACGCGAGGATCGCCCTCTTCCACCACGGACTTAGGACCGTTGCCAAGGTCTGTTTCTCTCTCCACCCTAGGCCACTTCCGCGGACCCGCCGCCCGGCGCGCCCCGGCTCTCACCCGGGTGACGGGACGTTCCCAAGCGGGTGCAAAGGCCCGCCCGCCTGCGGCAATGCCAGCGCAAACGGAGTCCCGCGCATGCTCCTGAGAGGTTGATGACCTGGCCGGCAGGCCGCGGGACGAGGGCCGTCAGGTGATGTCCCGGCGGATGGTCGTCAGTCCGCCCACCGCCGCGAGGAGCAGGCCGTAGCCGAGGAGCACCGTCAGCCCCAGCGCGGCCGGCAGGAGCTCGCCCAGTCCGGAGGAGGCGTAGAAGCTGCTGCCGGTGATCGCCTCGCCCGCAGCCCCGGGCAGGTACTTGGCGATACCGGCGGTCCGGTCGGACATCGTCAGGCCGATCCGGACGATGGGCTCGACGAACTGGGTGAACGCCAGCAGGACGACCACGGCGGCCACCTGGTTGGGGATCGCGGCGCCGAAGCCCACGCCGACCATGCCCCACACCGCCAGGGCGACGACGCACAGGGCCAGGGTCCGCAGCATCGAGGCGTCGCCCAGGAACGTCTGGCTGTGGCGCAGGGCGAGTACCGGCGCACCGCCGAGGACGGTGGACGCGGTGCCGACGAGGCCGAAGAGGACGCCGAGGGGGACGGCCGCCAGGAGCTTGGCGACCAGGACCCGGCTGCGTCGGGGTTCGGCGAGGAAGGTCGGCGTCACCGTCATGTGACGGAACTCGCCGGTCATCGACAGGGCGCCGACGATCACCGGGAACACGTAGCCGAGCGAGGGCGCCAACGTGTAGATGGTGCGGGCGACCGTCTGGGCGTCGAGCGGGGGGGCCGGCTGGGACGACCCGAAGCCGGGGCTGACGGCCCCCTGCGCGTCAGGGCCGGTGAGGACGAACGCCATGACCGCGCCCAGGAAGATCATGTAGCCGGCCATGCACAGCAGCAGGATCCACCACATCCGCGTGGTGACGAGCTTGCGGTACTCGGTGAGCAGCGTCTGCCTCATGCTGCACCGCCCATCCGGTCGGCACCCTGGTGGTCGGAACCGTGGCCGTCGCCGTCCTGCTGGTCGGCACCCTCGGTGAGCTGGAGGAAGACGTCCTCCAGGCCGACGTCGCGCTGGGTGAGCTCGTGCAGCTCGAGGCCGGCGCGGAACGCAGCGGCGCCCACCTCCTGCGGACCGACGTCGTGGATCAGCACGGACCCCGGGTTCGCGGGATCCGGTGGCGCGGACTGGCCCGGCCATCGCTCCTCGACCAGGAGGCGCAGCCGCTCGTGGTCGGGTGAGGCGACGTGGACGCCCCGGCGCGCGAGGTGCGCGAGCTCGGGCAGCGGTGAGGCGTGCACAAGGCGGCCGTGGGAGATGATCACGACGTCGTCGACCGTCTGCTCGACCTCGGACAGCACGTGGCTGGAGATGAGAACGGTGCGGCCCTCCGACGCCAGGTGCCGCAGGAAGGCCCGCAGCCAGACGATGCCCTGGGGGTCCAGGCCGTTGGCCGGCTCGTCGAGGAGGAGCACCTGCGGGTCGCCGAGCAGGGTGGCGGCCAGCCCGAGGCGCTGTCGCATGCCGAGGGAGAAGCCGCCGACGCGTCGGTCGGCGGCGTCATCGAGACCGACGATGCGCAGCACCTCGTCGCACCGCTCGTCGCGGACGCCCGCCTGGGGTGCGTAGACGCGCAGGTGGTCGCGTGCGGTGCGCCCCGGGTGGAACGACGCGGCCTCGAGGGCTGCGCCGACCACGCGCTGCGGCTGGGGGATCTCGCCGTAGTGACGGCCGCCGATGGTCGCCGACCCGCTCGTGGGGCGGACCAGGCCGAGCAGCATGCGCAGCGTGGTCGTCTTGCCCGCGCCGTTGGGTCCGAGGAAGCCGGTCACCCGGCCCGGTGCGACGGTGAAGGAGAGGCCGTCGACTGCTCGGACTGTCCCGAAGTTCTTGGACAGGTTCTCGATCCGGATCGTCCCGGCATCACGGTCGGGACGGCCGGACGCGTGGGTGGCGGGACGGCTGGAGGAGGGGTCGACGGTCACGGTCAAACGCTAGCGTCGGACACCGTCGCCCGTGGGCCGTCTGCGGGGAGGGTCACGCGCATCACGCACCCGCTCACCGAGTCCGCGACGTGGACGGAGCCGCCGTGCAGCTCGGCAGCCCACCGGACGATGGCCAGGCCCAGCCCGGTGCCGCCGGTGCTCACCTGACCGGTCTGGGCCGGCGCGTTG
>DASXVR010000277.1:0-8396 GCA_036504175.1 Actinotalea sp.
GTCGTCGGCCGCCCCCGCGAACGTCAGCAGAGGGACCACGCCGTCGAGGAACCCGTGCGCCTCGGCGACCTCACCGAGCTCGGCGAGGCCCGGGATGGGGTTGCCGTACGGGGACTGCTGGGGGTGGTGGAGGAGCTGGACGAGACGCCGCTCGACCTGGTCGCTCATCACGTGCTCCCAGCGGCAGGCCTCCTCGTGGACCAGCGACCAGTCCAGGCCGATGACGTCGGTCAGGAGGCGCTCGGCGAGGCGGTGCTTGCGCATCACGCGGGTGGCCTTGAGGTCACCGGCCTCGGTCAGCTCGAGGTGCCGGTCGCCGCTGACGATCACCAGCCCGTCGCGCTCCATCCGGGCGACCGTCTGGGAGACCGTGGGCCCGGAGTGGCCGAGGCGCTCGGCGATCCGCGCCCGCAGCGGCACGATGCCCTCCTCGGCGAGCTCGTAGATGGTCCGCAGGTACATCTCGGTGGTGTCGATCAGATCGCTCACGCGCGGGGCCTCTCGTCCGTCTCGTCCCGAGCAAGGTTACGGCGCCCGGTGATCACCCTGCGGCGGCGTTCGTCCTGCGCTCAGCTGCCGGGCGTCCCGGCGCCGGTCGTAACGATCCACCTAGAGTTGGGGGCGTGATCGACGCGCCCGAGATCCAGATCCCCCACCACCTGCTCCCGGCCGACGGCCGCTTCGGCTCCGGCCCCTCCAAGGTCCGTCCGGCCCAGGTGGAGGCGCTCGCCGCGGTGGGCCGCACCCTGCTCGGGACCTCGCACCGCCAGGCACCCGTCAGGGCCGTCGTCGGCCGGGTCCGCTCCGGGCTCGCGGAGCTGTTCTCGCTCCCCTACGGCTACGAGGTGGTGCTCGGCAACGGCGGGTCCACCGCCTTCTGGGACCTCGCCACGTTCAGCCTCATCCAGGACCGCGCCCAGCTCTGCTCGTTCGGGGAGTTCGGCTCCACGTTCGCCGGTGCCGTCGAGGCAGCCCCCTTCCTCGGCACCCCGACGGTGCGCACGGCGCCCGCGGGCAGCCTCGTGCTCCCCGAGGCCGAGGCAGGCGTGGACACGTACTGCTGGCCGCACAACGAGACCTCGACTGGCGTGGCCGCGCCCGTCCGCCGCCCTGCGGGTGCGGACGCCGACGCGCTCGTCGTGGTCGACGCGACCTCGGGCGCCGGTGGCCTGCCGGTGGACGTCTCGGAGACGGACGTCTACTACTTCGCGCCGCAGAAGTCGTTCGCCTCCGACGGCGGGCTGTGGCTGGCGCTGTGCTCGCCGGCCGCCCTCGAGCGGGCCGAGCGCATCGCGGCCGATCGGTGGATCCCCCGGTTCCTCTCGCTGACCACGGCGGTGGCCAACTCCCGCCTCGACCAGACGCTCAACACCCCGGCGATCGCCACGCTGGTGATGCTCGCCGAGCAGGTCGAGTGGCTGCTCGACCACGGCGGCCTGGACTGGGCGACGGCCCGCACGGCCGAGTCGTCGGGCCATCTGTACCGCTGGGCGCAGGAGCGCCCGTGGGCGACCCCCTTCGTGACCGACCCGGCGGCCCGGAGCGCCGTCGTCGGCACGGTCGACCTCGACGTCGGCGTCAACGCGGCGACGCTGTGCCAGGTGCTGCGCCGTCACGGCATCGTCGACATCGAGGCCTACCGCAAGCTCGGCCGCAACCAGGTCCGGGTCGCGATGTTCCCCGCGATCGACCCGGCCGACGTCCAGGCGCTCACCGCCTGCATCGACCACGTCGCCGAACGCCTCGGATGAGCGGGCGCTCGGTCGCGCAGAGCCCGACGACGACCACCGCGGGTGGTCGTGCCCGGTCGGGGTTCAGGCGTGACGCGCTCACCGTCGCGTTCTACGGCTCGTTCGTCACCTGGGGCTGGTTCCTCTACGGGTTCTCCCCCGCCGTCCCGCTCATCGCTGCCGAGCTCGGCATCACCCGCGCCGTTGCGGGCCTGCACGGGACGGCGATGGCCGTCGGCACGGTCGCCACGGGCTTCATGGCTCCGTGGCTCGCCCGCCGGTACGGACGACGGATCCAGAGCCTGGTGGGCGGCGGCTTCATCGTGCTGGGCGTCGCGCTCCTCCTCTCCGGCCACAGCCTGGCCGTGTCCCTGCCCGCGGTGTTCCTCGCTGCCGTGGGCGGCAACTTCACCATCTCGGCCGCTCAGCCGGCCCTGTCCGTCCACCACGGTGTCGCGGGTCCGGCCGCCGTGACGGAGGGCAACGCGATGGGCGCCGCGTTCGGGCTGCTCGCACCCCTCTCCGTCGGCGCGTCCGTGGCGCAGGGCTGGGGCTGGCGCCCGGCCGTCGCCGTCGTCATCGTCCTGGCCGTCGCCACCGCCCTCCTCATGCTGCGACTGACCTCCGACGGTGCGCTCGGCCGCGGCACCACGACGCGCGCCGCCGACGTCGAGGGCGCTCCCGCTCCGGCGTCGGGCCGGTCGACCCGGTCGTTCAGTGCCACCTTCTGGTTCTTCTGGGTCGCGCTGGTGTGCGGCGTCGCCATCGAGTTCGCCACGACCTTCTGGGCGTCCGACCTGCTGGCCTCTCGCACGCACGCGCCCGAGTCGCTGGCCACGGCGTCGGTCTCCGCGCTGGTCATCGGCATGTGCGTGTGCCGGTTCATCGTCGGCCCGATGGCGGTGCACCGCCCGCCTGAGCGGCTGCTCCTGCTCGGGTACGTCGTGGCGGGAGTCGGCTGGGCCGTCTTCTGGCTCGCGACCGTCCCGTGGCTCGCCGTGGCGGGTCTGGTCATCGCCGGCCTCGGGTACGGGACGCACTACCCGTTGAGCGTCTCGCTGGTGATCCGCTCGTCGGACGGCCGACCGGACCAGGCGCAGGGGCGCTCGTCCCTCGGGACAGGCGGCGCCGTTGCGCTCGCGCCGTTCGTGCTGGGCTCGCTCGCGGACCACTACGGCGCGCACACCGCGTTCCTCCTGGTGCCGGGCCTGATCCTCGTCGGCGGCACGGCCGTCGTGCTCGGGCTGCGGTCAGTCCGGCGGGACGTGGTTCAGGAGGCTGCGCTGCGCTGAGCGGCCACCGTGGACCGCTGGGCGGCGTCGTCATCCTCGTCGTCGACGAGGTCGTCGCGGTGCACCACCGACAGGTGCGGGCGCTGGACCAGGCGGTAGCGGATCTCCAGGTTCCACCGGCGCTGGGACCACACGGCGGCGGCGGTCGCGACCATGAGGGCCGTGATCGACCCGACGCCGATGGACCAGCGGGCCCCGAAGGTCTCGGCGATCCACCCGACGATGGGCGACCCGACGGGCGTCGCACCCAGGAACACGACCATGTACAGCGACATGACGCGGCCGCGCATCACGGGGTCGGTGGACATCTGGATGGTCGAGTTGGCCGCGGTCATCATCGTCAGCGACGCGAGCCCGACGGGGATGCACGCGATCGCGTAGGTCGTGTACGTCGGCATGAGGGCCATCACCCCGGTGGCGATGCCGAAGCCGAAGGCCGCGCCGATGACCAGTCGCACGCGAGGCTGCTCACGGCGTGCGGCCAGCAGCGCCCCGGTCAGCGAGCCGATGGCCAGGATCGAGCCGAGGATGCCGTACTCCTGCGGACCCTTCCCGAACTCGGTGCGCGCCATCATCGCGCTGGTGAGCTGGAAGTTGAGGCCGAAGGTGCTCACGACGGAGATGACGGCCATCACCACGAGGATGTCCGACCGGCCGCGCACGTAGGCGATGCCCTCGCGGATCTGCCCCTTGCGGCGCTCGGCGTGCTGCACGGGCTGCAGCTGGTCCTTGCGCATCTGGGTCAGCGCGAAGATCGTCGCGGCGAAGGTGAGCGCGTTGATGGTGAACACCCAGCCGATGCCCACCCAGCCGATGAGCAGGCCCGCGGCGCCAGGGCCGATCATGCGCGCGGCGTTGAACGAGGCGCTGTTGAGGCCCACCGCGTTCGAGAGCCGCTCACGCGGGACCATGTCCGCCACGAACGTCTGCCGCGCGGGCCCGTCGATGGCAGACACGCAGCCCAGGAGCGTGGCGAAGACGTACACGTGCCACAGCTGGGCGTTGCCGCTCAGGACCAGCAGGCCGAGGCCGCCCGCGAGGACACCCTGGGACACCTGCGTGGCGATGAGGAGCTTGCGCCGGTCGAGCCTGTCGGCCAGCACGCCCGCCCAGGCGGACAGGAACAGCACGGGCGCGAACTGCAGGGCCGTGGTGATGCCGACGGCGACACCCGACTCACGGGTCAGGACGGTCAGCACGAGCCAGTCCTGGGCGACGCGCTGCATCCAGGTCCCGACGTTGGCGACCAGGGCGCCGGCGAACCAGAGCCGGTAGTTGACGTACCTCAGCGAGGCGAAGGTGGACTTCATGCGGACGCGATCCGCCGCAGGATGACGGAGGCCCGCGCGAGGATTTCGCGCTCCTCCGGTGCCAGGCCGGCGAGCTGCTTGGCGAGCCACTCGTTACGGCGCCGACGCGTCTCCTTCACCTCGGCCTGGCCCTTGTCCGTGATGGAGACGAGCACCTGCCGGCGGTCGGTGGGGTGGTCGTCGCGGCGGACGAGCCCTGCCTCGACCAGCGCGTTGATGGTCCGCGTCATCGGCGGGGGCTGGATGTGCTGGTCCTCGGCGAGGGCGGTGGGCGTCATCGGGCCGCGGTTCGACAGGGCCGCGAGGGCGCCGTACTGCCCGTCGGTGATGCGGTCCGAGCTGCGCTCGAGGCGGAGCCGCCGGACGGAGTGGGTCAGTGACAGCCGGAGGTCGCTCGCGAGCGTGGCCGGGCGGCAGTCGGCCACCGACGGGGCGGCGGACGTCGAGGTGGGTGTCGACGTCGTCGCGGCGGGCGCGGGAGCGATGGGCATCTACCCATCATAGGTCATTACTACGGGTAACGACCAGCGGTAACGACCGTGAGCGCCCTCACACGGTGGGACCGCCGGCGGACGTCCCGCCGGCGTCGGACGACGGGTCTACGGCCGCCCGAGCGCCCGGTACACCCAGCCGGCGGAGCGCCACTTCCCGGGGTCCAAGACGTTGCGGCCGTCGACGATGCGCCGGCCGGCCACCACCTCGCCGAAGGCGACCGGGTCCAGGTCGCGGTACTCGCGCCACTCGGTCGCCAGGACCACCACGTCGGCGCCCGCGGCGGCCTCCTCGGCCGTCGCCGCGTAGGTCAGGTCGGGCCAGATGCGGCGGGCGTTGTCGATCGCCTGCGGGTCGGTGACCACGACCGTCGCCCCCTGCAGGCCCATCTGGGCGGCGACGCTCAGGGCCGGCGAGTCGCGCACGTCGTCGCTGTCCGGCTTGAACGCGGCGCCGAGCACGGCGACCCGGTGGCCGACGATCGAGCCGTTGAGCACCTCGCGCGCCAGGTCGACCATGCGCACGCGCCGCCGCATGTTGATCGCGTCCACCTCGCGCAGGAAGGACAGTGCCTGGTCCGCGCCGAGCTCACCGGCGCGCGCCATGAAGGCCCGGATGTCCTTGGGCAGGCAGCCGCCGCCGAAGCCGAGGCCCGCGTTGAGGAACTTCCGGCCGATCCGCTCGTCGTGACCGATGGCGTCCGCGAGCTGGGTGACGTCGGCGCCTGTCTTCTCGCAGAGCTCGGCCATGGCGTTGATGAAGGAGATCTTGGTGGCCAGGAACGAGTTGGCCGCGACCTTGACCAGCTGGGCCGTCGCGTAGTCGGTCACCACCTGCGGCGTCCCGTCGGCCAGCGGCGTGGCGTAGACCTCGTCGAGCACCGTGCGCGCGGCAGCGCCGTCGGGGCCGTCCGGGATGCCGTAGACGATGCGGTCGGGGTGGAGGGTGTCCTGGACGGCCAGGCCCTCGCGCAGGAACTCGGGGTTCCACACCAGCGTCGCGGCGGGCTGGACCTGGGCGATGCGCTCCGCGACCCGCTCGGCCGTCCCGACGGGCACCGTCGACTTGCCGACCACCACGTTGCCCGGCGCCAGGTGCGGCAGCAGGGCCTCGACGGCGGCGTCGACGAAGCGCAGGTCTGCGGCGTTCTCCCCGCGCTTCTGCGGGGTGCCGACGCAGACGAAGTGCACCCGCGCCCCGGCCGCGTCGGCGATGTCGGTGCTGAAGTGCAGGCGGCCCGAGTCCATCGACGAGCGGAGCAGCTCGGGCAGGCCGGGCTCGAAGAACGGCGCGCGGCCGTCGGCGAGCATCGCCGCCTTCTCGGCGTCGACGTCCACACCGATGACCTCGTGGCCGAGCTGGGCCATCGCCGCCGCGTGGACGGCGCCGAGGTAGCCACAGCCGATGACGGAGATGCGCACCGTTCCTCCAAGTCAGAGCCAGTCGTGCCGGGTTCCGGTCCGGCTGGTGCCGGTCCTGCTGGGTGAGGCGACCAGGCCTGCGGCAACGCTAGCCCAGACGCAGCGGGGCCCCGAGGACACGTCCCCGGGGCCCCGCTGTCACGGCGAGGGCTACAGCCCGATGGCCGCCTTGATCGGACCGAGCGTGAAGTACAGGACGAAGAGCACGGCGGCGCCCCACAGCAGCGGGTGCACCTCGCGCGCCTTGCCGACCGCGACCTTGATCACGACGTAGGCGATGAAGCCTGCGCCCATGCCCGCGGTGATCGAGTAGGTGAACGGCATCAGGATGATCGTCAGGAACGCCGGGATGGCGACCTCGAAGTTCTTCCAGTCGATGCCCGAGACCTGCATGACCATGAGGAAGCCGACGACGACGAGCGCCGGGGTGGCCGCCTCGAACGGGACCATGCTGACCAGCGGTGCGAGGAAGGTCGCGAGCAGGAACGCGATGCCCGTGACGACCGACGCCAGACCCGTGCGCGCACCGTCGCCGACGCCCGCCGCGGACTCGATGTAGCTGGTGTTCGAGGAGACGCTGCCCGCACCACCGGCGGCCGCAGCGATCGAGTCGACGATCAGGATCTGCTTGCTGTTGGGCGGGTTGCCCTCGTCGTCGAGCAGGCCGGCCTCGCCGCCGACGGCGACCATCGTGCCCATCGTGTCGAAGAAGTCGGCCAGCATGACGGAGAAGACGAGGAGGACGACGGCGACGATCCCGATCTTGCCGATCGAGCCGAAGAGGCTGAAGTGACCCAGCAGCGAGAAGTCGGGGGTGTCCACCAGACCGCCGTCGGGGATCTTCGGGGAGTTGAGCTGCCAGCCGTTGGGGTTGACCAGGGCGCCGGTGTTGTCGCGCATGCCACCGATGTGGCCGACGGCCTCGACGATGACCGCGAGGACCGTGGCCGTGAGGATCGCGATGAGGATGCCGCCGCGGACCTTGCGCACCATGAGGACGATCGCCAGCAGCAGGCCGACGACGAAGACGAGGAGCGGCCAGCCGGCCACCGACCCGCTGACACCCAGCTCGACGGGGACCGCCTGGCTGAAGGGGATGCGGACGAAGCCGGAGTCGACCAGGCCGATGAACGCGATGAAGAGGCCGATGCCGACGCTGATCGCCGTCTTGAGCTCGATCGGGACCGCGCGGAACACCGCTGCCCGGAAGCCGGTGAGCACGAGCACCAGGATGATCAGGCCCTCGAGGACCACGATGCCCATCGCGTCCGCCCACGTCATGTCCGGCAGGGCGGCGATGGAGTAGGCGACGACGGCGTTCAGGCCGAGGCCCGCCGCGAGCGCCAGGGGGAAGTTGGCGATGGTCCCCATGAGGATGCAGAGGAGGCCGGCGACGAGAGCCGTACAGGCTGCGATGACGGAGAAGTTGGCCCCGACCTCGCCCCCGAGGAACTTCCCGGTGCCGTCCGCGACCTTTCCGATGATCAAGGGGTTGAGCACGATGATGTAGCTCATCGTGAAGAAGGTCACCAGGCCACCGCGGATCTCGGTGCCGATGGTCGAGCCGCGCTCGGTGACCTTGAAGAAGCGGTCGACGGCGCCCACAGGGGCCGTGGGAACCGTCGAAGACTTGGTGGAGGTCTGGGTCATGGCGCACAGAGTGGCAGAAATGTGTTACCGGTGTGTGCACTGTGACGCACAGTGAACAGCCGCCTCCGCAGAGCCGTCCTCGTGCTCTACCTGCTCGCTGTGGTGAGGATCACACAGTGGCCCCAGCTGGCCGACGAGTCGGACCTGGCGTGGCTCGTGGACCTGCTCGCCTGGGCCCACCGGAACGGTCTGCCGACCGCCATCGGGATGCCTGTTGTCGAGGGCTCGGCAAACGTGGCGATGTTCGTGCCCTTCGGTGTGCTGGTCCCGCTCGTGCTGCGCCGGCCGGCCTGGCAGGCGGTGGTCGCCGGGGCGGTGTTCTCCGCCTGCCTGGAGACCTCCCAGGCCCTCTTCTTCCCGGACCGGGTGCCGAGCCTGCAGGACGTCGTCATGAACACCGCGGGCGCCGCCCTGGGCGCCCTGCTGCTGGTGCAGGTCACCGCGGCCCGAGCACGCCGGGCCAGTAGGCTCGCGGCTGTGAGCAGCGACCCCGCGGGGAGC
>DASXVR010000278.1:0-2830 GCA_036504175.1 Actinotalea sp.
CACCCCCGCAGGCAGGCCTTCGATGATCCCCACCAGTGCAGGGCCGTGCGACTCCCCGGAGGTCAACCAGCGCAGCATGGGGCGATCCTTCCACGGCGGCGCCGCCGGTCAGGGCCGGGTCCGGACCCCGGACGCACCTCGACCCCCGTCCGGGGTGCGGACGGGGGCCGAGGGTGATGCGCTGTGCCGGCCGCGGAGGGCCGTGGGGCTCAGCCGCCGACGGGAATCAGCGGGTTCTTGCCGGGCACGGGAGCAGGCAGCGGAGCCGGTGCCACCGTGACGGCCGGGATCGTCGGCGTCGCGAGCGGGTCGGCGAGCACGTAGGTGTACCCGGTCACCACCAGCTCCAAGTCGCCGACTGCCGTTGCCGGCCGTCCGCCCGAGGCCTCAGCCTCATCCTGAGCAGTCCCCGTGAACCCAGTGACGAGCATGAGCCGGGCGGTGCTGTTCTGGAGGTCACCGACGAAGGCGACGACGTTCTCGTAGGTGCCGAGGACGGTGATCGACATCGGGATCGCGACGAAGCCGTCCGGCACCGCCGAGGCGGCGGCCTTGGCGCCCGCGGATCCGGCAGTCGTCCCCGCACCCGCCGTCGCGCCCGCACTCGGGCTCGGGCTCGGCGTCGAGCTGACCCCTGCCGTCACGTCGGGCTTCGACGCGTCGGTGGCAGGCGCGGCGACGACGGGCTCAGCCGGGACGACCGTCTGGCCGAGCTCGGACGTGGTACCGGTGATGAGCACGCTGCGGGCCGTGGCGAGCGCCTGGACCTCTCGCAGGTAGGCCGAGACCTGGGCGGCGGTCGGGATCTGCGTCTGCAGCCCGGCGAGCTCTGCCTTGTACTCGTCCAGGTGCGTGAACTGCTCCTTCAGGTGCGCGATCTTCGTCCGCAGGAGGGTGTTCGCGTCCCGGGTCGTGCTCGCCTGATCCTGAGCCTCAGCCGTCGCGGTCATGACCGGGGAGATGGCGAGAAACCAGGAGCCGATCCCGAGGAGCAGGGCGACGACGATCGTGCCGAGGATCCAGCCGGTCGCCCGGGGGGCGGTGGGACGGGTGGCCATCAGCTCTTCTCCTCAGTGACCGCGAAGCGGTGGTCGTACGCCTGGTCGGTCACCTGGACCGTCGAGAGGACGGTGTAGTAGGTGTTGCCGTCCTCGCCCTCCACCACTGCCGAGCTGACCCACGCGTCGGAGAACCCGGGGACCGAGTTCAGCGCGTCGATCCACGCCGCGGTGTCGGGCACGGTCGCCGTACGGCCGGTGAAGCTCAGGGTGCCGACCGACGGTGCCTGCAGCGGGCTCACGGCCAGCTCGGGCGGCGTCATCGGCGTGGCGCCGGCGAGCGTGAAGGTCTCGATGCTGGCGTCGGGCGGGAGCACCGCGGTGATCGCCGCGAGGTAGCCGCTCCACTGGACCTCGGTGGACATGGCCAGCTCGCGAGCACGCTTGGTCGTGTCGAGCGCCGTGCGCACGGCCGGGACCTCGGCGTACTTGTCCTCCTGCGCCTGCAGCTGCTTGGTCTCCAGCTGCGCGTCGGCGAGCTCGTTCTCTGCGGCGGAGCGCTGCAGCAGGCTGAGGGCGTAGACGCCGCCGATGAGGATGAGGACCCCCACGAGAGCGAGCGCCAGCACCCGCTTGACCACCTTGAGCCCGCGCGCTGCGCGGACCTCGGGCGGGAGGAGGTTGACCTGGGGCAGCGACGCCGCCCCGACGGCCTGGGACTTCTTCGAGATGTTCATGCGGCGACCCCGTACGCGAGGCCCAGGGAGAGGGCCAGGAAGGATGACTGGCGCGCCAGCTGGTCCGCGGGCAGACCCTTGCCGACCTTGACGTTCGACAGCGGGTCACCGAGCGTCACGGCCAGTCGGCTCGCGCTGGACAGGTACTGCCCCAGGCCCGGCAGGTGCGATCCCCCACCGGTCAGGACGACGACGTCGATCCCTGCCCCGGGGTGGTTGCCCGCGTAGTAGACGAAGGTGTTGCGGATCGCCTCGATGAGCGGACGCACGACGGCGTTCACCGCCTCGGCAGCGATCTGCAGGTCCGGTCCGACCGCGAAGCCGATCCCGACCTCGCGCTTGATGCCCTCCGCGTCCGGGGCCGAGATCGACAGCGCACTGGCGACGGCGTCGGTCACGTTCTGGCCACCCGAGGGGAGCATGCGGACGAACTGCGGCATGCCGTGCGCCGCGATCACCACCTGCGTCACGCGTGCCCCGATGTCCACGACGGCGACGGTGCGCTGGAGCAGGTCGCCGCGGACCACCGCGCGCATCAGGGCGAACGGGTTCAGGTCGACCATCTGCGGCCGCAGCCCGGCGCCCTCGACGGCCAGCACGTTGGCGCTGACCGTGTCCCGCGTCGCCGCGACGAGCATGCCGTGCACGAGCCGCCCGGTGGGGCTGTCCAGCTCGCCCGTCGGGTAGTAGTCGAGGAGCGCCTCGTCCGTCGACATGGGCAGGAGCTCCTGCACCTGGTACGGCAGCGACGCCCGGATCTGCGGGAGCGGCATCCACGGCAGGTCGAGCTCACGCACGACGACCCGCTGGTTGCCGACGCCGATGTTGACGTCCCGGGAGCCGAACTTCGCCTCCGACCACAGCCGTCGCAGCGCGGCACCGACGGTGCCCTGGTCCTCGACCTCTCCGTCGCGGACCGCACCGGGTGGCAGGGCCACCTCTCCGTAGCGCACCAGCGTGGGCGTCGACGTGCTGCTCGGTCCTCCACTGCCGAACTGGACCTCGGCGGCACGCACATGCGTGGTCCCGAGGTCGAGCCCGATGATTCCGGCCTTGGCCACGTGTGGTCCCTTCTGACTGGCGAGTCCCGCGTCC
>DASXVR010000279.1:0-4653 GCA_036504175.1 Actinotalea sp.
CGCGGGCGTGGCGTTCGGGGCGGTCATCGTGTCCCGCCTGAGGGCCTCGAAGGCCGACCGCGAGGGCCGGCTCGAGGCCGAGGCCGCGCTGGCCGGCGCCGAGCCGATGGACGTGGTGCTGGCCGACGAAGAGGCGCGCGCCGCGCGCGGCCAGGTCGCGTAGCGCGCTCAGGCTGCAGATCGCCGCCTGAACAGCCGGTCTGACCGCAGCCTGGGCGGCGCCGGCTCAGCTGCCACGTGCACCTCGGCGCTGCGCTCGGCTGCGGCCCGCACCTCGGCGCTGCACTCGGCCGCGACCTCGCGGCGTGGCCGGACCGGGGTGGCGGCGCTCGTGACGGCCCGGCCGAGCGGCGCTCGCCCGCGTCCGACGACTCGGTGTTGACGGCGCGGGCTCGGCCACCTACCTTTGTCGAAGCGCGTCCGGGAAGCGCTTCGACAAAGGGGTTGACGATGGCGACGATGCAGGACGTGGCGGACCGCGCGGGTGTGTCGCTGTCGACCGTGTCGTACACGATCACCGGCAAGCGCCCCGTCTCCGCGGCCACGCGAGCCCGGGTCGAGGAGGCGATGGCGGCGCTGCAGTTCCGCCGCGACGCCGTCGCCCGGGCGCTCGCCTCACGGCGGACCCACGTGCTCGCGGTCGCCTACCCCGTCTTCGGCGTCTCGCTCGGCGCCACGCTGAACGAGATCGTCCGCGGCGCCTACGAGGCCGCGCGGGAAGCCGACTACGAGCTGGTGCTGTGGCCCGTCAGCAGCGGGGAGCCCGACCTGCTGCGCGAGCTCGCGGCGCAGCGCACCGCCGACGGCGTCCTCCTCATGGAGGTCGCTATGGACGATCCCCGTATCGAGGCGGTCGAGAGCGCGGGCCTCGCGTGCGCCCTCATCGGCCGCACCGCCGACCCGGGCGACCACGTCTGGGTCGACATCGACTTCGAGCAGACGCTCACCACGGCCGTCGAGCACCTCGCCGAGCAGGGCCACACCACGATCGCCTTCGTCAACCGCGGGCAGGCCGAGGTGGACGCCGGGTACGGCCCGTCCGTCCGGGCCCAGCGGGCGTTCGACGCGGCCACGGCCCGCGCCGGCGTCACCGGTGTGTCGACGGTGTGCGACGTCACCCCGGCCGCCGGCCGGCGCGCGACGAACGCGCTGCTCGCCGCGCACCCCGACCTCACGGCCGTGATCGTCATGAACGAGCTCGCGCTGTTCGGCGTCTCGAGCGCCCTCCGTGAGGCGGGGCGCTCCGTCCCCGGCGACGTGTCCGTGGTGGCCGTCGCCATCTCCGGCGAGATCAGCGACATGTACGACCACCCGCTGACCTACCTCGCCGCGCCCGGCCCCGACCAGGGCCGTCGCGCGGTGCGCGGCCTCCTCGAGGTGCTCGACGGCAACCCAGCTCCGGCCGGCGTCAACCTGCCCTGCACGCTGCAGGTCCGGGAGACGTCCGGTCCGGTCACCCGGCTCCCTTCCCCCTGAGCCGAACGCTCCACCATCCCCTCGCGGTTCGGTGCCGAGCCGCACGACGGAAGGAAATCCATGATCCGCTCGACCCGCATCAAGGTGGCCGCCCTGGCCGCCGTCGCGGCCCTCTCGCTCGCCGCCTGCTCCTCCGGCGGGGGGTCGTCGACCCCGACCGCCAGCGCCGGTGGCGCGGCCAACCCCACCACCCTGACGTTCTGGCACTACGAGGGTGACGACTCGGCGATGGCGCAGTCCTGGACCGCCGCCATCAAGGAGTTCGAGGCCGCGAACCCGGGCGTCACCGTCAAGGTGGAGAAGCAGACGTTCGAGCAGCTCCAGAAGAACGCCAAGATCGTCCTGGCCGGCAAGGACGTGCCCGACGTCATGGAGTACAACAAGGGCAACGCCACCGCGGGCCAGCTCGCCTCGCAGGGCCTGCTGACGGACCTGTCCGCCGACGCCAAGACCTACGGCTGGGACACCAAGCTGCCGTCGTCGGTGCAGACGACCGCGAAGTACGACAGCAACGGCCTCATGGGCTCGGGGAACTGGTTCGGCGTCCCCTCCTACGGCGAGTACGTGACCGTCTTCTACAACAAGGACATGTTCGCCAAGTACGGCGTCGCCGTGCCGACGAGCCTGTCGGAGCTCGAGTCGGCCATGGGCACGTTCGTCAAGAACGGCGTGACGCCCCTCGCCGAGGCCGGCGCCGAGTACCCCCTCGGGCAGCTCTGGTACGAGCTCGTCCTGTCCGGCGCGGACCGTTCCTTCGTCGACAACTTCCAGCTCTTCAAGGGTGACGTCAGCTTCACGTCCGGCCCGCTGCTGGACGGGACGACCAAGCTCGCCGACTGGGTGCAGAAGGGCTACCTGTCGAAGGACTCGTCCGGCCTGAAGGCCGAGGACATGGGCACCGCGTTCATCGCCGGCAAGTACCCGATCATGGTCAGCGGCTCGTGGTGGTTCGGCCGGCTCAACAAGGAGGTCACCACCTTCAAGCTCGGCCAGTTCACGTTCCCGGGCAACACCCTCAACGCGGGGTCGTCGGGCAACCTGCTCGTCGTCCCGAAGAACTCCAAGAACGCCGCGCTCGCCGCGAAGTTCATCGACGCCACGCTCGGCAAGACGGCGCAGGACACCTCGGCCAGCCTCGGCGGCCTGCCGGTGGCCGGTGACTCGTCGACCATCACGGACGCGAACACCCAGACGCTGCAGAAGAACTTCGACGCGGTCGTCAAGCAGGACGGGCTCGCGTTCTACCCCGACTGGCCGGTGGCCGGCTTCTACGACCAGGTGGTCAGCTTCGGGCAGTCGGTCGTCAACGGCTCCAAGGCCCCCGCCGACGCGCTGAAGGACCTCGGCACGTTCTACGACTCCGGTCGCAAGGACCTGACCGGCAAGTGAGGTGAGCCCGCCGGGCCCCGGGACATCCGGGGCCCGGCGGCCCTCAGCCCCCCCGCTCGGCGCGCGGCTCGCGCCCTTCCCACGACCCGGACTGGAGAGCCCGCATGTCGGTCCTGACGCCCCGCGTCCGTCGCGCCTCCCGGCGCCAGGGGGTCTACTGGCTCTACCTGCTGCCCGGTGTGCTCGCCCTGACGGTCGTCATCATCGTGCCGTTCGGCCTCAACGTCTTCTACAGCCTGCACCGGTGGAAGGGCGGCCTGGCCCCCATGTACTGGGAGGGGCTCGGCAACTACTCCGCCCTGCTGCACGACACCGCGTTCTGGGGATCGTTCCGCAACTCGCTCTGGATGATCCTCGCGATGGTGGTCATCCCGACGCTGATCGGCCTGGTGCTGGCGGCGGTGCTCTTCGACTACATCGGCAAGACGGTGGGCAACCGTGTCGCGAGCTTCCTGCGTGCCACGTACTACCTGCCGCAGATCATGCCGGTGGCCGTGGCCGGCATCGTCTGGAACTGGATCTTCAACGCCGAGACCGGCGCTCTGAACGCCTTCCTGCGTGACGTCGGCGTCAGCCAGCCTCCCAACTGGCTCGGGAGCCCGTCGACGGCGCTGCCGGCCGTGATGCTCGTGCTCGTCTGGATCCAGATCGGCTACCCGACGGTGATCTTCATGTCCGCGCTGCAGCGGGTGGACCCCGAGCTGTACGAGGCGGCCGAGCTCGACGGGGCCGGGTGGTTCCGCAGGTTCCGCGCCATCACCATCCCGCAGATCCGGCCCGAGACCTTCGTCGTGACGCTGACGTGCACGATCGCGGCGCTGAAGGTCTTCGCGCCGATCTACGTGCTGACCCGCGGCGGGCCCGAGCTGTCGACGCTCGTGCCGTCCTACTACTCGTTCCTCAACTTCTTCGACAAGTCGAAGGTCGGCTACGGCGCGGCCGTCGCGACGGTGCTGACCATCGTGATCGTCGTCGTCGCCACCGTGATCCAGACGCTGCAGAACCGTGCCGCCCGTCGGGACGAGGAGGGGCTGTGATGACCATCCTTGCGACACGCGTGCGGGCCGCGACCGCGGTGGCCGAGACCCGAACGAAGGACCGGCACCACCACGGCGCCCTGCGCTGGGTGATCCTGGCCGGCGGCATCGTCGTGGCGATCCTCATGCTGGCGCCGTTCGCGCTCATGATCATGAACGCCTTCAAGTCGCCCGCCGACTACTCGACGCACGGCCCGCTGAGCCTGCCGACGTCGCTGTACTTCTCCGGGCTGGCCAAGTTCTGGACGTACGTCCATTTCCCGGTCAAGCTCTGGAACTCGATCTGGACGTCGGCGGCGGTGTCGGTGCTCGGCACCCTGCTGTCCCTGCTGACCGCTTTCGCGATCGGCATCGGGCGGGTGCGGGGACGCGCCTGGCTGGTGGCCGTGTTCCTGCTGGCGAACATGCTGCCGCAGGAGGTGCTGCTCTACCCGCTGTACACGATGGCCCAGAAGGTGGGCCTCAACAACAGCCCGTGGTCGATCGTCATCATCTTCATGGTCATCCAGTCGGCCTTCGGCACGTACCTTCTCTCGTCGGTGCTCGGCACATTCCCGAAGGCGCTCCTCGAAGCCGCGCAGCTCGACGGCGCGAACACCTGGCGCGTGCTCTGGCGCGTGGTGTACCCGATCGTCCGGCCCACCCTGTCGGTGCTGATGATCTTCTTCTTCATCTGGACGTGGAACGAGTTCTTCATCCCCCTGGTGATGCTCACCACGCCGGAGTCGCAGACGGTGCCGATCGCGTTGTC
>DASXVR010000280.1:0-2307 GCA_036504175.1 Actinotalea sp.
GTCCGGAACGCGCGGCGCCGATCCTGCGTTACCTAGGATGACTGTGATCGACCCGATCATCGCTCCCGCACGGGAGCCGTGACCGGGGGAGCAGGCCGTGACCGGCCGACTGGAGGATTCGTGAGCAACCCCGTCTTCAACAACAGCGCCATCTTCGGCGACCCGCGCCGGCGTGGCGCCGTCGCTCAGCGCACGTCGTACCAGAGCGTCGAGCAGGCGACGGCCGCTCAGCCGGGGCTGAGCGCGGTGACTCTGGAGAAGATGTACGGCGCACCGGCCGCCACCACGCGCGACACCGGACGCCTGACCTACGACGACGTCATCGTCAAGACCGGCGGCCTTCTCGCGCTCCTCGTCGCCGTGGCGGCCGTGACCTGGACGGTGACCCCACTCCGTCAGCTGTTCTTCGTCGGCATGATCGTCGGCCTGGTGCTCGGGCTGGTCAACGCGTTCAAGAAGACGCCGAGCCCGGCGCTGATCGTGGCGTACACGGTCGCCCAGGGCGTGTTCCTCGGCGGCGTCAGCTACTTCTTCCAGAACTACCAGGTCCAGGGTCAGGCGGCTCAGCCGATCGTGCTGCAGGCGGTCCTGGCGACGTTCGCGACCTTCGGCGCGGCGCTCTTCCTGTTCAGCTCCGGCCGGGTTCGGGTCACCCCGAAGTTCACGCGTTGGCTGCTGATCTCGATGGTCGGCTACCTGGCGTTCTCGCTGCTCAACTTCGTCCTGTCGTTCTTCATGGCCAGCGACGGCTTCGGCCCGCTGCGCAACGGCCCCATGGGCATCCTGGTCGGGCTGTTCGCCGTCGGCCTGGCTGCGGCCTCGCTCATCATGGACTTCGACTCGATCAAGCGCGGGGTGGAGCAGGGAGTGCCGGCCCGGTTCGCCTGGACGGCGGCCTTCGGCCTCATCGTCACCCTGGTCTGGCTCTACCTCGAGCTGCTGCGGCTGCTCGCGATGTTCACGCGGCGCTGAGCGCCGAGCCACCCGACGACCGCCCGGATGCGATGATCGCACCCGGGCGGTCGTACGTCCGGAAGCGACCAGCTCTCACCCACCCTGGAGCAGCGGCATCGTGAAGTACGTAGAGCACATCTCCGACCTCGTCGGCCACACCCCCCTCGTCAGGCTGTCCTCGGTGACCGAGGGCCTGTCGGCGACGATCCTGGCCAAGGTCGAGTACCTCAACCCGGGCGGCTCGGTGAAGGACCGCATCGCGCTCAAGATGATCGAGGCCGCCGAGGCCTCGGGCGAGCTGCGTCCCGGGGGCACGATCGTCGAGCCGACCAGCGGCAACACCGGCGTCGGCCTGGCCCTCGTGGCCCAGCGCAAGGGGTACAGCTGCATCTTCGTGTGCCCGGACAAGGTCTCCCAGGACAAGCGTGACGTGCTCGCCGCCTACGGCGCCCGCGTGGTCGTCACGCCCACGTCCGTCGCGCCCGAGCACCCCGACTCCTACTACTCGGTGTCCGACCGCCTCGCGCGGGAGACGCCGGGCGGGTGGAAGCCGAACCAGTACGAGAACCCCAACGGCCCGGCGAGCCACTACGAGACGACCGGCCCGGAGATCTGGCAGGACACCGACGGTCGCGTCACGCACGTCGTGGCAGGTGTCGGCACCGGCGGGACCATCACGGGCACCGGCCGCTACCTCAAGGAGGTCAGCGCCGACCGTGCTCCCGAGGACGGCGGGCGCGTCTACGTCGTCGGGGCGGACCCGGCGGGTTCGGTGTACTCCGGCGGCGACGGGCGGCCCTACCTCGTCGAGGGTGTCGGCGAGGACTTCTGGCCGAGCGCCTACGACCCGACGGTTCCGGACGAGATCATCGCCGTGACCGACGCCGACTCGTTCGAGATGACGCGGCGCCTGGCCCGCGAGGAGGCTCTCCTCGTCGGCGGCTCGTGCGGCATGGCCGTCGTCGCGGCGCTGCGACTGGCCAGGCGGCTCCAGGACGAGGACCCCGAGGCCGCTGCGCGCGCGGTGATCGTCGTGCTGCTGCCCGACGGCGGGCGCGGCTACCTGTCGAAGATCTTCTCCGACAGGTGGATGAGGTCCTACGGCTTCCTCCACGCCGACGGGGAGGCAGTGGTCGGGGACGTGCTGCGCTCGAAGTCGGGCGACATCCCGGCGCTCGTGCACGTGCACCCGACCGACACGGTGCGCGACGCGATCGAGATCCTGCACGAGTACGGCGTCTCGCAGATGCCCGTGGTCAAGGCCGAGCCGCCGGTGAAGTCGGGGGAGGTGGCCGGGGCTGTGAGCGAGCGCGAGCTGCTCGACGCCGTCTTCAGCGGCCGGGCGGCCCTTGC
>DASXVR010000281.1:0-1776 GCA_036504175.1 Actinotalea sp.
CGCCACGAGAAGGTGCGCACCTCGACCCCCGACAGGGACCTCAGCAGCAGGATGACGTACGGGTTGGTGGTGGGCCGCGGCTCGCGGAAGGACTCCAGGACCCGCAGGGGGCGCGACGGACGTACCCGGTCCTGCGGAGTCATCCACCATCCCCTCTCCCAGTACCCGTCGGACTCTATCGGCCTGCGGCGCGCGACCCCCACGGCATCCGGTGACGTGCCGCTCGATAGGCTGGCGTCCCACCGTGCACGAGACCGGAGGAGAGCGCGTGGCCGTCCAGCGTGGAGCACGCCCGACGCCACCGGGCCGCCTCCTGGTGGCCCACCCGTCGCCCGACCTCTACGGCTCGGACCGCCAGCTCCTCGAGACGACGGCAGGTGCCCTGGCCGCAGGGTGGGACGTCGAGGTCGTGGTCCCGCACGAGGGTCCGCTTCTTCCCCTTCTCGTGCAGCAAGGTGCGACCGTCCGGGTCGTGCCGTTCCCGGTGCTCCGCAAGGCGCTGCTGCACCCGGTGCGCCTGCCTGCCTTCGCGCTCGCGTTCGTCGGGGCGTCGTGGCGGCTCGCGCGGGCCCTGCGGCGCCGTCGCGTGGACGTCCTGTACGTCAACACCGTGACGATCCCGGTGTGGATCGTGGCAGCCCGTCTGGCCCGCGTGCCGGTGCTCTGCCACGTGCACGAGGCCGAGGAGGACGGGCCCCGGCTGCTCTCCGCGGCGCTGACCGCACCGCTGCTGCTGGCCGACCGCGTGGTGACCAACAGCCGCGCGGCGCGCGCAACCCTGGGTCGCGGGGCCCCGCGCCTCGCCCGACGCGCGGTCGTGGTGCACAACGGCGTCCCGGGACCCGACGGGCCGCCCGCACCAAGCACGCACGAGGCGGGCACCCCCTGGCAGCTGGCCGTCGTGGGCCGCCTCTCGCCGCGCAAGGGGATCGACGTGGCGCTCGACGCCCTCGGCCTCCTCGCCGCGGACGGCTACGACGTCCGCCTCTCCGTCTGCGGCACGATCTTCCCGGGGTACGAGTGGTACGAGGAGCAGCTGCGCGCCCGGGCCGACGAGCCCGACCTGCGCGGGCTCGTCCAGCTGCGCGGCTACGTCCACCCGACGTGGCCGGTCCTGGCGGACGCCGACGTGGTGCTCGTTCCCTCGAGGGCCGAGCCCTTCGGGAACACCGCCGTGGAGGGCCTGCTGGCCCGTCGCCCGGTGGTGGCGTCCGAGGTCCAGGGGCTCGCCGAGGTGCTGCTCGCGGAGCGGACCGGCCTCCTCGTGCCGCCCGGTGACCCGGCAGCGCTCGCCCGGGCCGTCGCGCGCCTGCTCGACGACGACGCGCTCCGCGAGCGGCTGGCGACCGACGGCCGCGCCGACGCGCTGGAGCGGTTCACCACGGACCGCTACCGCGCCGACGTCGTGGCCGAGCTCGACCGGCTGCACGCAGGCGACGAAGGCCCGGCCGACGGCAGGCATGCCCGCGCCGCACGCTGAGCCCTGTCAGGTCCGGACGCGCCGCCGGATGAGCCCTGTCAGGTCCGGACGCGCCGCCGGATGCCGAGCCTGATGACGTGGATCACGCCGGCCAGGTCCTCCCGGACGTCGGACGAGACCGCTGCAGCTAGGCCGTAGCCGGCGGCCGTGGTCATGAACGCAGCCGCGAGCTGCAGCGGGGCCGGGTAGGCGCCCAGTCCCGCCACGACCATGGCCGCGGCTCCGGCAGAGAAGGTCAGGACGGTGAGCAGCCGTAGCGCACCGAGCCCGAGGGACCGCGCCGGGATGCTCGTGCG
>DASXVR010000282.1:0-4988 GCA_036504175.1 Actinotalea sp.
CCCGCCCAGGACGCAGAGCGGCCCGGCACGTCACGTCACCGTGGCGGGCCGGGCCGTCGTGCGTCAGGAGTCTCCTCACTGTCATCGGCCGTCCGGTTCGAACCTTGAGCCCGATTTGTCCGATTCACCCGAATGGAGCAGTGCAGCGCTCACTGGGAGCGCTTGCTCCCGCCCGTGCGTGCCGGCGCGGGACCTTGGACCCTCCCGTCCACGCCCCTCCTTTCGATGCTGGAGGTGAAGGAGAGGTGAGCCGCGATGGCACGCAGGACGAGGTCGACCACGATGCGACGGATGGCTCTGGGGGCGGCCGCGGTGGGGGCGGGGGTCTGGGTCGTCGAGCACCGCACGCGGGACGCGACCGGCACGGGGTGGCGCAGGGCCTTCTGGTCGGCGTTCGCCGGGCTGCCGAGCGGCCGCGTGGGACGCGTCGGCGCCGCGGTGATCGCGACGAGGCACGGGTTCTTCGAGGCGATGGCACGTGAGCTCGCCCTCGAGCCCGACGACGACCTGCTGGACCTGGGGTGCGGGGCGGGAGGGCTGCTGACCGAGCAGGCCGCGCACGTGCGCTTCGTCGCCGGGATCGACCTCTCGGAGATCCAGCTGCGCAAGGCCCGCGAGGCCCTGGCCGCGCGCATCGCCGCAGGGACGGCTGAGATCGTCGAGGGCGACGCGACGGCGCTGCCGTGGGAGGACGGTCGCTTCAGCGTCGTGGCCTCGCTGGACTGCGTGAAGTTCCTCCCCGAGCCGGAGCACGCGTTCCGGGAGATGTACCGGGTGCTGCGGCCCGGCGGTCGGGCCGTCGTCGGACTGGGCACGAGGGTCACCGGCAAGGCGTCGGGCACGGTCGACGCCTGGGGCCAGTGGCAGTGGGATGACGACGACGCTCGACGGATGATGCAGGCGGCGGGCTTCGTCGACGTCACCGCGACCTTCCTGGCAGCGGGGCCGAAGGAGGGGCTGGTGCGCGGCGTCAAGGCGCTCGCAGGATACGTGAGGGGTGACGACCTGACCGCGTGACGACCTGACTGCGTGACGACCCGGCACCACACGGCGCGTGCCCGATCCCTCAACGCACGCCCGCTCCGGCCGATCAGTTCGTCGCAGGGCTCATGGACGGGCCCGAAGGCACCCCAAGGACGGACCAGCCATGATCGTCGTCACGCGACTCAACGGACCGAAGTTCGCGGTCAACCCTGACCTGCTCCAACGCGTCGAGAGCACGCCCGACACGATCCTGTCCCTCATCGACGGGACCAAGTACATCGTGGCGGAGTCGATGGAAGAGGTCACCGCCCTCGTCGTGGAGTACCGCGCCCGCGTGGTCGCCGCCACGATGGCCCTCGCCGACGGAGCCTGCGACTCCACGATGGCCGCCGTCACCGAGCTCCGCTCGACCCCGTTGCGGGCCGTGCCAGAGGCCGACTGATGGACCCGGCAACCTTCGCCGGGATGGCGCTGGCCTTCGGGGCGGTGCTGGGCACGATCTTCATCGAGGGCTCGAGCCCGCTGTCCGTGATGCTGCCGGCGCCGATGCTGCTCGTCTTCGGCGGAACCCTCGGCGCGGGCCTCGCGAGCGGCACGCTCAAGGACGCCATCCGCGCCTTCTCCACCCTCGGCCGGTGGTTCACCTTCAAGCAGCCCGACCTCGACTCCACGGTGCAGGTCGTCGTCGGCCTGGCCGACCGCGCCCGGCGCGAGGGTCTGCTGTCCCTCGAGGACGCCGCCCGCACCGTCGACGACCAGTTCCTGCGCGACGGGCTCCAGGCCGCCATCGACGGCACCGACCCGGACGACCTGCGCGACATGCTCGAGGACCGGATCGCGAGCAAGCGCCGCCAGGACAAGACGACCGCCAAGTACTTCACGGCCATGGGTGGGTACGCGCCGACCATCGGCATCATCGGCACCGTCGTCTCGCTGGTGCACGTGCTGGAGAACCTGACCGAGCCGGCCGAGCTGGGCGCGATGATCGCGTCGGCCTTCGTGGCCACCCTGTGGGGCCTGCTCAGCGCCAACCTCATGTGGCTGCCCATCGGTGCGCGGATCACCCGCTGCTCCGAGCTCGAGTGCGCCGGCATGGAGCTCGCGGTCGAGGGCCTCCTCGCCATCCAGTCCGGTGCCAACCCCCGTCTCGTCGGTCAGCGGCTGCGCAGCCTCATGCCGCCCGACGCCCAGGCCCCCGACGCGAAGAAGGACGCGAAGAAGGTCGCGGCGTGAGCGCGGGTCACGGCTCGGGCGGCCACGGACGGAGCCGACGGCGCCCCGCCGAGGAGCACGAGGAGGCCGAGAACCACGAGCGCTGGGCGGTCAGCTACGCCGACATGATGACGGTGCTCCTCGGGCTGTTCATCGTGCTGTACGCGATGAGCCAGATCGACCAGATCAAGTTCGAGGCCCTGCGCGACTCGCTCGCCGCGGGCTTCGGCCAGCAGGCGCCCTCGATGATGCAGGGCGCCACCGGCGCGCTCACCGGGGTGCAGGACTTCCAGGTCGTCCCGGACCTCGTCGGCGAGACGGGCATCGAGAAGCAGCAGATCCAGACCGCGGAGACCCAGGTCACCGAGGACGACAAGAACCTCCAGCTCGCCCAGGTCGAGTACCAGCGGCTCGACGGCGTCGCCGAGGCGATCCAGCAGGCGCTCGCCACCCAGGCCCTGGCGGACAGGGTGCGGTTCCGGATCACCGAGCGCGGCCTGGTGATCGGCATGGTGGCCGACGACGTGTTCTTCAGCCAGGGGAGCGCGGACCTCACCGAGACCTCGCGCCGGGTGCTGGACACGATGGCGCCGGTCATCGCCGGCCTGCCCGACGAGGTCTCGATCGAGGGGCACGCCAACACGATCCCGGTCTCGGGCCGCTACGCCACCAACTGGGAGCTCTCGTCCGACCGCGCGACCCAGGTGCTGCGCCGGCTGGTCGAGTTCGGCGGCGTCCCGGCGCCGCGCATCGCCGCTGTCGGGTTCGGCGACGCCCGCCCCCTCGCCGACACCGGCGGACTCAGCTCGATCGAGGCCGACCGCCGCGTCGACCTGGTGATCCTCAGCGGCGCCACCGATGCCGTGCGTTCCTTCCTGCCGTCCCTCTCGTCAGCCCAGGGGTAGTGCCATGCCGACCGAACAGCGGATCATCTCGAGCAAGCCGAAGATCAACACGGGCCGTCCCCCGGGCGCCGGTGCGATCACCGACCATGCCCCGCCGGACGCGGCCGAGAAGGTCAAGAAGCCTCGGAAGTCCAAGAAGAAGCTGCTCCTCGTCGTCCTGGTCGTCGTCCTCGTGCTCGGCGGGGCCGGCTACTGGTTCGTGCTCAAGCCGAAGGCGGGCTCCGGCGTGGCCGAGGCCCCTCCGCCGCCGGTGCCGGGGCAGGTCGTTGCGGTCGACGCGGTGAGCCTGAACCTGGCGGGCGGCCACTACCTGCGCCTCGGCATGGGCCTCCAGCTGACCGCCGACGTGGCCAAGGCACCTGACACGGCGCGCGCGCTGGACCTGGCGATCAACCTGTTCTCCGGCCACACCGTCGAGGAGGTCTCCACCACGGAGGCCCGCACGGCGTTCAAGGCCGAGCTCACCAAGGAGCTCCTCGAGGCGTACGACGGCGAGGTGATGGCCGTCTACTTCACGGACTACGTCACCCAGTGACGTGCGGGCCGGCGCTGACCTCGAGTCGGCGACCAGCCGCTGACCGGCACGATGCCGGTGACCCAGGCGCCATGGAGGGCGCCGCCTCGCCTCGAACCCCCGGCCCATGGGCCGCCGAGGAGCACCACCCGCCCGAGACGCCCCGATCGTCACGCTGACCTGCAGCGGGGCCGTCGGAAACTCTCAACGACCACACCTGTCGGCCGATGTGCTCTGCGTGACGGTCCAGGACACGACGCAGCAGGCGCGACGCGCCAAGCGTTCAGGCACCCCCGAGGCGTACGACTTCCGTCGTCCGATGACCCTCGCGCGTGAGCACGGCCGCGTCCTGGAGATGGCCTTCGAGACCTACGCCCGTCAGTGGGGCACCCTGCTGACCTCGCGGCTGCGGGTCGTGGCGGCAGCCCAGCTGGAGTCCGTCGAGCTGCGCACCTACGACGAGTACGTCCGCAGCCTCCCCCCGATGACGGTCATGGTCCTGTGCACGGTCGAGCAGGGACGGTCCACCGCCGTGCTCCAGCTCCCGCTGGACTCGACCATGGTGTGGATCGACTACCTGCTCGGTGGTCCGGGCCTGTCCATCGACCTGCCCGACCGCGAGCTCACCGAGATCGAGCTCCACCTCATGCAGGATCTCCTGCGCCACGCCCTGCGTGACCTCACCTACGCCTTCGCGGCGATCTGCCCGCTCGACGTGAGCATCAAGTCGATCCAGTACAACCCGCAGTTCGTCCAGGCCGCGGCGGCCACCGAGGCGGTCATCGTCGCGTCCTTCGAGCTCACCGTCGCCGACCGCACCTGCCCCGCGACCCTCATGCTCCCCGCCGACCTGCTGCTGACCAGCCTGCGCGCGGGGGACACCCTCGACAGCCGGTCCGCCGACGAGGTCGCCGAGCACAACGCCGCGCTCGACCGGCTCGCCGAGCAGGTCCAGGAGGCGCCCGTCCTGGTGTCCGTCCGCTTCCGTCCGCTCACCATCGCCGCGCGGGACATCGCCGGCCTGGGCGTGGGCGACGTCATCCCCCTGCGTCACGCCGGGGACCAGCCTCTCGACGTGGTCGTCGGCGACGTCGTGCTCGCCCGCGCCGCGATCGGGAGCAACGGCTCCCGCCTGGCCTGCCTGGTCGTCACCTCCGAGGAGAAGTCCTGATGAGCCCCCTGAACGCCGCTCGAGGCACCGCCACCGACCGCGAGGACGCGGCGATCATCGCCCGCTCCGCCGCTGCCGAGGTCGCCCGTGTCCTGCCGTCCACCGTGACCCTGTCCGCCGGGCGGTTCGACCCGGCCCAGGCGCCGGCCGACGACGCCGTGGCCGTCCGCGCCCACTTCGTCGGTGGTACCAGCGCCGAGCT
>DASXVR010000283.1:0-1550 GCA_036504175.1 Actinotalea sp.
CGCAGCCGGGCCATCGCCAGCTGCACCAGCGCGATGAGCGCCTGCTTGGTGGCCGCCCGCGACCGTGCGTCGGTGTAGAGCACCGGCACGTGGTCCGGGATCGCCAGCGCCGCGCGGACGTCCTCGAGCGAGTGCTTGGCGATGCCGTCGAAGCAGTTGACGCCGACGACGAACGGGATGCCCCGGCTCTCCATGTAGTCGACGGCCGGGAAGCACTGGTCCAGCCGGTCGGTGTCGACGAGGACGACGGCGCCGATCGCGCCGCGCACCAGGTCGTCCCACATGAAGAGGAACCGGTCCTGCCCGGGCGTGCCGAACAGGTAGAGCCACAGGTGGCCGGGCAGCGCGATGCGCCCGAAGTCCATGGCGACGGTCGTGGTGGTCTTCCGGTCCGACACCAGGCCCGCGTCGTCGATGCCGACCGACTTCTCGGTCATGGCGGCCTCGGTGTTGAGGGGCTCGATGTCGGAGATGGACCCGATGAACGTCGTCTTGCCGACGGCGAAGCCACCGGCCACGACGATCTTGACGACGGTGGGGGCCACGGCCCCCACGCCACCCTGGGCGGGCGTCGGGGCGTCAGAGGGCTGCGATGCCATTGAGAACACTCTCCAACACACTCAGGGACAGGGCGGGGGACTGACCGGTCTCGACGTCGAGCGGCTGCGACGAGTGCACCCGCACGTACTGCTGGTCCGCGAGGTCGCTGACGAGGACGCGGATGACCCCGAGGGGCAGGTGGAGCAGCGCCGAGAGCTCGGCGATCGAGATGTAGCCGGCGGCGGCGTGATGCAGGATCGCGCGCCGCTCCGGCGGTAGACCGGTGCCCGCCACGGCGCCCGGCATCAGCTCGACGAGGGCCTCCAGCGGGAGGTCCGCCCGTGAGGACTTCACGCGGCCGCCGGTCACGGCGTACGGCCGGACCGTCCTCGCCTCGTACTCGACGTGTTCTGCCATCAAGGGCTCCCGTTCAGCCTTGAGTCGTCCTGGTGGCGCCGTCCACCGGCAGCTGGCCGCGCATCTCGCTGATCAGCTGTGGTGTCAGGGTCGCTTCGGTCCTGGCCACGAGCATCGCCATCTCGTAACCGATGAGGCCCACGTCGCAGCTGGAGTCTGCCACCACGGAGAGGACCGATCCGTTGGACACACTCATGAGGAAGAGGAAGAGGTTGTCCATCTCGACGATCGCCTGGCGCACCTCCCCCGCCTGCAGCTGGCGCGAGGCACCGCGGGTCAGGCTCGACATGCCCGACACGATGGCCGCCAGCTGGTCGCCGCTGGTGCGGTCCAGCTGTTCGGACATCGCCATGAGCAGGCCGTCCGCGGAGACGACGAGCGTGTGCCGCGTGCCTGGCACGGTGCGCACGAAGTTGTCGAGGAGCCAGCCGAAGTTGGCGGCCTCGGTGCTGAGCGCGGTCACACTTCCTCCTTCACGACGCAGCGGGGGCGGGCTGCATCACTTGCGCGCACCCGATGGGTGCTCGATGTTGCTGATGACGTCATGAGGTCTCCTCGTCGCGGCCGGCGTCGCGGCGACCGCGGGCCGTGCC
>DASXVR010000284.1:0-2219 GCA_036504175.1 Actinotalea sp.
GGCCCGTGATCGATCGTCCCAGAGCGTGGACGGGTGACGTGGTCGACATGGTTGACCACTTGAGTGCCTGGAGGGTGCGGCCGATAGGACACGGGTGAAGCCCGACGACCTGGACCCGGCTGCTCACGTCAACGCGAGCCCCGCGCCACCCCTCGCGCCCCCGCGCCCCACCAGCAGCGGGGAGGACGCCGAGCGGGACAACCCCGGCGCACCGGGCCGCACCCCGGCCAACGGACCGGCCCAGGACGACTCCGGTCGCCGGCCGTCCGGAGGCGACCACAACCCTGGTCAGCGGCGCAGCCCGGTACCCCGGTCGGGCGAGCCGGTCCCCACCTCGACGCCCCGCGGGACAGGTCACGACGGCGGCGCACGGCCGGCTGTCCGTCCCCGGCTGCGCGACTCCCTGCGTACCGCTCTGACGACGCGCCGGGCGCCCGCCGCCCCAGCCGGAACCCCGTCCGGACGACGCCGTCCCACCCGCAAGCAGGCCCTCATCGGTGCGCTCGTCGTGCTCCTCGCAGCGATCGGCGTCACCGTGGCCGTCGTCACGGCCCCGCCTGCCCCCGAGGTCGTCAGCCTGTCCGAGGCGCTCGGCGTGATCGACAGCGGTTCGGTCGTCGAGGCCACCGTGCACGACGGCATCAGCACGGTCGACCTGACCGTCCGCGGCGGCCGTGAGCTGAGCGTGCGCTACCCGGCGGCCTACGCCGAGAACATCACCGCGCGGCTGGTCGCCCAGCACGTCGAGCTCACCGCTGAGGCCGGCGAGAAGAGCCTCGGCGCCCAGCTCGCGCTCACGGTTCTGCCGCTGGCGCTGATCCTGGCGTGCTGCTCCTCGCCGTGCGCGTGCTCAACCCCAGCGGCATGTTCGGCAAGCGTGACCAGCGCAAGGCGCTCACCGCCGGCCAGGTCCCGCAGGTCACGTTCGAGGACGTCGCGGGCGCCGACGAGGCCGTCGACCAGCTGCGCGAGATGGTCCAGTTCCTGCGCGAGCCCGAGCGGTTCGAGGCCGTCGGTGCCCGCCGACCCCGCGGCGCGCTCCTCGTGGGACCTCCCGGGACGGGCAAGACGCTGCTGGCGCGGGCCGTCGCCGGTGAGGCGCAGGTGCCGTTCTTCGCGATCGCCGGCTCCGACTTCATGGAGACCTTCGTGGGCGTCGGGGCGCGGCGCGTGCGCGACCTCTTCGCGGAGGCCCGCAAGGCCGAGCGGGCCATCATCTTCATCGACGAGATCGACGCGGTGGGTCGCACCCGCAGCTCCGGGAACGGCAACGGCGGCGACGGCGAGCGCGAGAACACCCTGATCTCGCTGCTCAACGAGATGGACGGCTTCGCCGGCTCGGGCATCATCGTGCTCGCGGCGACCAACCGGGCCGACACCCTCGACCCCGCGCTGACCCGCCCCGGCCGGCTCGACCGTCAGGTCCAGGTCCCCAACCCCGACCGCCGCGGCCGGACGCTCATCCTCCAGGTCCACAGCGCGTCACGGCCCGTCGGGCCCGACGTGGACCACGTCCAGATCGCGCGGCAGACGCCGGGGATGTCCGGTGCCGACCTCGCCCAGGTGGTCAACGAGGCCTGCATGGAGGCCGCACGACGCGGCCAGACCGTCGTGGACGCGTCGTGCTTCCAGGCCGCCGTCGCCACCGTCGCGATGGGCCGCGAACGGACGTCGGCGCTGGTCACCGAGTACGACAGGCGGATCACGGCCTGGCACGAGGCCGGGCACACCCTCGCGGCGGCCCTGCTCCCCGACGCCGACGACCCCGTCTCGGTCACGATCATCCCGCGCGGCCCGGCCGGTGGCGTGACGTGGATGAGCGGGAACGACGACATCTTCCTGCCCCGCCGGAAGGCGCTCGCCCGGCTCGTGGTGGCACTCGCAGGACGTGCGGCCGAGGAGTACCTGCTCGACGGCGAGCACACCCAGGGCGCGTCGAGCGACCTCGCCGGTGCGACGAACCTCGCCACCGCGATGGTCACCCAGTACGGCATGACCGACTTCGGGTACGCCCAGGTCGACGCCGACACGATGCGGGTCGGTGGGCAGGTGGCCGCCCAGGCGCACGCCCGCATCGACGGTCTGCTGCGTGACGCGCACGCGTCGGCCACGGACCTGCTCCGTGAGAACGGGGCAGTGCTCGAGGCGCTGGCCACCGCGCTGCTCGCCGAGGAGACCCTCTCGGGCGGCCGGATCCGTCAGATCATCGACGAGTGCCG
>DASXVR010000285.1:0-4763 GCA_036504175.1 Actinotalea sp.
AGGACGCCGTTCTCCACCGAGGTCGAACCGCGGTCACGGTCCCACCAACGGATGTGGTGGACGTCGCACCATCGAGCCTGCGCAGCGCAGCCGGGCCATCCGCAGGACCGGTCCCGGGCAAGGACCGCCCGACGCTGGGCACCGGTGTAGGTCCGTTGGCTGCGTCCGACGTCGAGCGGGACACCATCGGCGCCGACGACGACGCGCGTGAGCTCGCAGTCGCACAGCGCTCGGGCGACCTCACTCAGGGGCACAGGCGTCCCGTCGTCGAGAGTGACCGGGTCCGCGACCAGCGTGCGGCCGGCATCCCCAGCCGTGGCGGGAGTGCCACCGCTGACGTGGTGCGCCCGCAGCGCGGCCCAGGTCGCGTCGCTCATGTGGAGCGAGACGTGCGGACGGACCGCCGCTCCGGACGAGGTCTCGGGCAGGGCGAGCACCTTCTCAGCCAGCACGTCGAGGGCGTCGGCGCGACGTTGCTCAGCCGAGCGATCGTCGTCGGCAGCAGGGCGGGCCGTCACGGCCTCGAGGGCGAGGCGCAGGCGATGCCCCGCCATCTCGTCGAGGAGGCCGGTGAGTCGCGTGCCGGCCGGGGTGTCCACCACGTGCAGGAACCGCGAGGCGCGGCGGGACTGGTGGGAGTGCTCGGCGGCGACGAGGTCGTGGCGGGCGGCCCAACGCATCGCCGACCGGGCGAACGTGCCGGCATCCTGCCGTCTCGCCATCGCCAGGAGCTCGGACTGACCGCTCTCGGAGGTCAGGGCCCGCTGGACGGCCGGTGACGCCGCAACCGAGACCCGCGCCACCACGTCGACGTGCTCCGGGGTGACCGCGCCCGTGATGGCCGCAGCCCGCATGCGGGGGAGCGACGCGAGCGTGGACGCCTGCCGGACCTGGAGGGACGCGGCGCGCTGCCCGACGCGCGCCGACCTGCCTCGCCAGGCTTCGAACGTCGGGTCACCGGACGACCGCCAGGCGCCGCCCTGGCGTTCGGCGACCAGCAGGTCGGCGCGTGCTGCGGTGAGCGCGCCGATCGCGCGATCGAGGTGCCGGATCAGGACGGCCGTGTCCGCGTGGCCTGCCGACCGCTCGCCGACCACAGCCTGGAGGTCGCGCAGAGCGGTGCCGATGAGCGACACGGTGGGCGACAGCTGACGCACGGGCGACTCGGTCGCAGCAGCCGTCACCTTCGCCCCCTTAGATCGAACAACTGTTCGAAGTCTACCCAAGGCCGCTGACACCCAGCAGTTCTCCACACCCCCCGCCGCGCCGAGCCGGCGGGGCTCAGGCGGCGGACCCGCCCGAGCCGCCTCCGACCAGCCCTCGCGTGGCCGAGCCGCCTCGCGCCCCGTCGACGAGCGCACCGTGCGACCCACCCGGCCGGCACCGTCCGTCCCCGCCCGTAGACTCGTCGCCCGTGGCTCTCACCATCGGCATCGTCGGACTGCCCAACGTCGGCAAGTCCACCCTCTTCAACGCGCTCACCCGCAACCAGGTGCTCGCCGCGAACTACCCGTTCGCGACCATCGAGCCGAACATCGGTGTGGTCCCGCTGCCTGACCCCCGCCTGCAGGACCTCGCCGACGTGTTCGGCTCCGAGCGCCTCGTCCCGGCCGTCGTCTCGTTCGTCGACATCGCGGGCATCGTCCGCGGCGCGAGCGAGGGGGAGGGCCTCGGGAACAAGTTCCTGGCGAACATCCGCGAGGCCGATGCGATCTGCCAGGTGATCAGGACCTTCACCGACGACGACGTCGTGCACGTCGAGGGGCGCGTCGACCCCGCGGACGACATCGAGACGATCAACACCGAGCTCGTCCTCGCGGACCTGCAGACGGTGGAGAAGGCCATCCCACGGCTCGAGAAGGAGGTGCGCGGCAAGAAGACCGACCCGTCGGTGCTCGCCGCCGCGCAGGCCGCCGAGAAGATCCTGGGCGAGGGCAGCACCCTCTTCTCCGCGCAGGACAGGCTGGCCAAGGCAGGGGTCGAGCCGCAGGCGCTCCGCGAGCTGCAGCTGCTGACGACCAAGCCCTTCATCTACGTCTTCAACACCGACGATGCCGGTCTGGCCGACGAGGCCATGAAGGCCTCGCTCCGGGCCCTTGTGGCGCCGGCCGACGCGATCTTCCTCGACGCCAAGCTCGAGTCCGAGCTGTCGGAGCTGGAGCCCGAGGACGCCGCCGAGATGCTCGCCGAGTCCGGCCAGGCCGAGGCGGGGCTCGACCAGCTCGCCCACGTCGGCTTCCACACCCTCGGCCTGCAGACCTACCTGACTGCCGGGCCGAAGGAGGCCCGCGCGTGGACCATCCGCAAGGGCTGGACCGCCCCCCAGGCGGCCGGCGTCATCCACACCGACTTCGAACGTGGCTTCATCAAGGCCGAGGTCATCTCGTTCGCGGACCTGATCGCAGCCGGCTCGATCGCCGCCGCACGCGCCGCAGGCAAGGCGCGCATCGAGGGCAAGGACTACGTCATGGCCGACGGCGACGTCGTGGAGTTCCGCTTCAACGTCTGAGTCTGCGCGCCCCGCCCACGAACTTCACGCCCGCGGGGCGCGAGCCCGGTCCTCCGCCTCGAGCACCCGGCGCAGGCCGGTGAAGTCGCGCAGCAGGATCCGCGCCAGCACGAACGTCGGCAGGAGCGCCACCAGCCGCAGCCAGGAGGCGACGTCGCCGCCGTAGTCGGCATGGATGCGCGTGCCCCCGGCGTCGGGCGTGCACACGTATTCCACGCGCGAGTTCCACGGCGACGTCGAGTGCCACACGACCCGCCGGTCGGCCTCGACGACCTCGAGCACGTCGGTGAACCGGGCCCGGAACGGCCCGATGCGGTCGACGGCGGCCCACCGGTGACCCACCGCCAGCGGACCGCTGTCCAGCGGGCGGCGGGACTCGACGGCAGGCGCGAACTCGGGCCACCGACCCGGATCGGCGAAGTACGGGTAGACGCGCGACGGCGGGTGATCCAGGCGGACCTCGAGCGTCACACGTCGCCACATGTCGTCCGCCTCGGGGTCGCCGCGTCACACCATCGTGGGCACGGGACGGTCGGGGTAGAGCTCCCGCATCGCGCTGTCGTACCTGCGCTTCATGAGGAGCAGATACAGGAGCCGGATCGGGGCGGGCACGTTGGCGCGGACCCACTCCTCTCGCTCGGCCTCGGGCACGCTCGCGATCAGCAGGCCGAGCTGCAGCGACAAGACGTCCTTCCCGAGCTCTTTGCGGTGCGCCATGAGGGTGGCGCGCGTGTGCTCCTCCATGAAGTCCCACTCCTGCTGCGACATCACCTCCCCCGCGACAGGGAGGATGTCGTCCTCCTCCTGCCCGAGATGCGCCGACAGCAGGTCGCGGAGGCCCTCGATGTCGGTGGCGAAGGCGTCGCGAAGCCGGGCATCGGCGGTGGCCACCCAGGGCTCCAGCTGCGGCTCGATCCGCGAGAGCAGCACCGCGACCTCGGCGTGCTGCGCTCGCATCTGACCGACGTGCAGGGTGCAGGCGGGATCGCGCGCGACCAGCCTGTCCCACAGCACCATGTCCTCGGTCTCGTGGTGCATGTGCAGGGCGAAGAAGTCGAGGTGGGCATAGCGGCCGACGACCGCCGAGCGTGCTGTGTCGCCGGGCTCGACCTCGCGCACCAGCGCGGGGAGCTCCCGATACAGCCAGCGGAAGATCCTATGGACGAGGATCATCCCCGACGTGTCGCAGCCGGGGTGCTGTCCCGCGGGCACCGGCCCGGGGGGAGGCAGTCTCTTGGCCATCGCGTCCTCCACCCGATCATCAACATCGACATCGCGGAGTGAGGCGAACCTTACTCCGACCCGCGGCGCGCCACATCCCCCCTCCCCGCCGGCGTCAGAGGCCCTGGACAGGCCACGGCCGGCCCAGGACGATGCAGCGATGACGCTCGACCCTGTGGCGACGAACCCTCAGCACTACCGCGTACTGCTCGAGAACGAGCAGGTGCGCGTGCTGCAGTACGAGGACGCCCCAGGCGATGCCACCACGCCGCACCAGCACCCCGACAGCGTGATGATCACGGGGTCGGCCTTCCGACGCCTGCTCGTGGCGGCGGCCGGGGAGCGCGAGGTCGAGATGGCAGCCGGCGTGGTCACGTGGCTGCCGGCACAGGAGCACTCCGGCGCGAACATCGGCGACACGCCGACGCGGGTGATCTTCGTCGAGCTCAAGGGAACGGGCGCAACGGTCGGAGTCGACGTCCTCGGCCCGGCGTGACCCACAGCCGGCATCGACGTCGGGACGTCTGACGACGGGATCGGTCGTGCTTCGCCGGACGCCGGAACCAGCACTCGCCCTACTACCCGCTCGCCGCCGACCCACGCTCGCCCGGGCGTGACCCGCCGGATGCTCGTCGACCGCTTGTGTCCGGTATGCGTCTCAGTACTCGGCATCTGCCCAGACGATGTGCTAGAGCCACTCGACAGGCCCTCGCGCAGATGATCTCGACAGCCGAATCGTTTGATCGCCACTAAATCCAGCGCTCGCGCGGGCGGTCTCGAAGGAGCCCTCGCCGGGTGCCACGAACCGCCGTCTCACATCGTGAAACCTACCGGCCAGTATCGAATAGATAACGATCACGATCCGGCCACGGTTCTGGCAGGGGATGCCGTAATCCACAGTTGTAGGCTCGCCGGATCCATGGTGGATGTCCTGTCGGCCCCGTCCGCATGCGGACCAGGCCTGGAGGGCGGACCACCGCATCCTTGTCAGGAGGAACAGTGAACTTGAGACGAATCGGCGCCGCAGGCGCCA
>DASXVR010000286.1:0-2605 GCA_036504175.1 Actinotalea sp.
CCCCCCGGCTCTCCCGCAGGGCCCGGCCGTCGGCGATGTCGTCGTCGAGCTTCGTCTGCTTCTTGACGCTCGCCTCCGTGTCCCGCGGAGGCAGCTGGATGGTCCTCTCCGCGGCGATGCCCGCCTGCAGCTCGCGGGCACGCTCGAGCTCGGCGTCCAGCTCGGCGCCGAAGAGCAGCGCGTTGTTGGTCAGCCACACCCAGAGCAGGAAGATGATCATCCCGGCGAGGGTTCCGTAGGTGGCGTCGTAGCTCGACGACCGGGCGACGTAGACGCCGAAGAGCGCCGTCGCGACGGCCCAGACGAGGAGAGCGACGACGGAGCCGACGCTCACCCACCGGAGCTTGGGCTGCCGCACGTTCGGCGTCGCGTAGTAGAGCACGGCGATGATCACGATCACGAGCACCAGCACGACGGGCCACTTGGCGATGTTCCAGACGGTGACCGTGGCGGCGCTCAGCCCGACCGCCTTCCCGACCACCTCGGCCACCCCGCCCGAGAGCACCAGAGCCACGCAGATCAGGGCCACGAGGACCAGGACGACCAGCGTGACCAGCAGCATCGTCGGGCGCAGCTTCCAGAGGGGCCTGCCTTCGTCCACCTCGTAGATGCGGTTCATCGCTCGCCCGAACGCGTTGACGTAGCCGGACGCCGACCAGAGCGCGATGAGGAGCCCGATGGCGACGCCGATACCGGTTCCCTGCTTCGACGTGAGGTTGGTCAGGATCTGGTCGATCGTGTCGAGGGACGACCCGGGAGCAACGCCCCGAGCAGCCTCCATCACCTTGTCGACGATGGCCCCGCCGTTGCCGAAGACCCCCAGCAACGACACCAGAGCCAGTGCCGCCGGCGCGACGGCCAGCACGGAGTAGTAGGTGAGAGCGGCGGCCAGGTCGGTGCACTGGTCCCGGTTGAACTCGCGCATGGTCTTGCGCGCGGTGTAGCTCCACGACCGCTTGGTCAGGTCCTGGGGGCTGGCCGGCTTGCGGGGGTCGTCCGGGGCCGGGGCGGACCGGCTGCTCTCGTCACGGCTCATGGTGTCTCCTCGTGGAGAGTCGGGGACCGCAGCCACCGCACGGCCCGGCCCCCGGGAAGGGACCGGACCGCGCGGAGCACTGCTGGGCAGTGCGGAGCACTGCTGGGCGAGGTCGGCGGCAGCCGGTGGTGCCGGTGCCGGTGACGCTCAGTACTGGGACTGGCTGTGCTGCTCCTGCACGGCGTCCTTGGCGTCCAGGGCGTCACCCTTGACGCTCTGGACCTGCGCGGCGCCCTCCTGCTTGAGCGTCGACGCCGCGTCCGTGGCCTTCTCCTTGACGGCCTGGAGCGCGTCCTGGGCCGGCTGACGCAGCTCGTCGACGACGTCGGACGCCATGCCCTTGGCCGTGTCGATCAGGGGCGCAGCCTGGTCCTTGACGGCGACGGCGGCCTGGCGCTCCTTCTCGCTGGACGGCAGGAGGCTCGCTGCCAGCCAACCCACGCCGAAGGCGATGAGGCCGGCCGCGAGGGGGTTGCCCTCGGTCTGCCGACGCACGGCGGAGGGCAGCTGCTGGGCGGCGTCCCCGACGGTGCTCGCGGCCGATCCCACGGCGTCGGCCGCCGAGCTCGCTGCCGAGCCGACCGCACCGGCGGCGGAGCTGACGCCGGAGGTGACGGTGTGACCGGCGTCGTGCACCGCCGAACCGACGCCGCCGGCCTGGTCGCCGGCTCCGTGTGCTGTGCTCATGACGCTCTCCTTCGTGTCGTGTGCCGTGCCCATGACGCGCTCCTTCACCGACGTCAACGACTCGCGGAGCCGCTGCTTGCGCCGGTCCACGACAGCGCTCGGGCTCACCTTGTCCGTGAGGGCGTCGACGTCCTGGCTCAGCTCGGCACGGGTGCGCTCGATCTCGGCGCGGATCTGGTCCGGGTCGGTGCTCATCGGTTCTCCTCCTCGTGGCCCTTCAGTGCGTTCGGGATCTTCTTGACCGTGTCGGCGGTCTTGGGCGCACCCTCGACCGCGCGGAGGTCGTTGCGTCCTCGCGCTGCCAGGACGGCGGCCACGACGGCCCAGATGACGGCGACGACCACCGCTGCCCAGCCGAGGCTGTCGAACAGGTCACCCAGCCCCCACCACACGGCGATGGAGACGAAGAGCAGCACGAAGTGGCCGGCGACGGCGGCGCCACCGAGCATCCCGGCGCCCTTCCCCGCGCTCTTGGCGGACTGGGCGAGCTCGGCCTTGGCCAGCTGCACCTCCTGACGCATCAGCGTCGAGAGGTCGGTCGTGATGTCGGACAGCAGGGAGCCGAGCGACGGGCGCGAGGTGTCCGTCGGCTGGGCGCCCAGGTCCGGTGACGTCCGGGTGGGTGCGCCGTAGGGGTCGGTCATCGCTGCTCACCCTCGCCGTGCACCGGGGGCCACAGGCTGTCCAGGTCGGCCTCGCGCTCGGGCACCTCGGTGGTGCCGCCCCCGAAGACTCCGGCCTCCTGCGTGCCGTAGGCCGGGGTGTCGGTCGGCGGGTTCTCGGTTCCGCCGCCGTAGGAGTCCGGGATGTCGTCGGAGTCCGGGCTGCGCGTGCCGTAGACCATCGTGTCGTCCGACGAGCCCGACGTCGTGGGGGTCCCGG
>DASXVR010000287.1:0-8115 GCA_036504175.1 Actinotalea sp.
GGATGCCACCACCGCCAAGGTCCTCGGCTCGGTCGTGACCGACGCGACCGGCCACTACCGGCTCGGCGGTCTTCCGACGACGACGGTGAAGCTGCGTGCCACCAAGGCGGGGTGGCTGATGGGCTTCGCGAACGGCCAGCCGACCTTCGCGACGGCCGACCTCATCGCGCTGATGGGCCACACCACGACCACCGATCCGCTGCTGAGCCTGACCCGTGAGGCGGTCATCACCGGGACGGTCCTCGCCATCAACGACGACGCCTCCGCTCCGTGGGACGGTCCCCTCGCAGGCGTGCGCGTGACCGCGTACGACGCGGTGAGCGGCGCCGTGGTCCGCACCGTGCTGACCGACGGGCTCGGCACGTTCCGGCTGGACCTCCTGCCGGCCGGTCAGTACAAGGTCCGCGCGACGATGCCCGGCTGGCTCACCACGTTCGCCGGTGGGGCATCGACCTGGGCGGCCGCCGAGGTGCTGCCGCTCGCAGCCGGCCAGACCCTCGCGCTCCCGACCGAGCTGGTCATCTGGGCCGAGGCCGTGATCCAGGGCCAGGTGCTCGGGTGGATGGACCCGGTGCCTGGCGCCACGGTGACCGTGTTCGATGCTGTCACGGGCGGCGTGCTCCGCAAGGTCACGGCCGGCGCCAGTGGCGAGTTCCGCATCGACGGGCTCCGGGCAGGGCCGGTCAAGGTCCGGGCGAGCATGACCGGCTGGCTGCCGGTGTGGGCGGACGGCGCCAAGACCTTCGCCACGGCGACGGTCTACACGCTCCACGCCGGCCAGACGCTCACCCAGAACTGGGACCCGGCGACCATCTACCTGGACATGACGCCGGAGGCCGTGGTGACCGGGTCGGTCATGGGCTTCAGCAACAACCCCGTGACACCGTGGGACGATCCGCTCCCCGGCGTCACGGTCACGGCCCTGGACCCGGTGACCGAGCACGTCCTGGGGTCCACGACGAGCGACGCGTTCGGCAACTTCCGGATCGGCATGCTGACCGAGGGCCAGGTGCTGCTGCGGGCTACCAAGGCGGGCTGGGTGACGTCGTTCGCCGGGCCGGTCCCGGTGGCTCCGTGGGTGCCCTACCCGCCGGTGGCCATGACGATCTACGCCGCGGCGTCCGTCGAGGGACAGGTGCTCGGGCAGATGGACCCGCTCGGCGGGGCGACGGTCACGGTGCTGGACGCTGCGACCGGCAAGGTCCTCGGCTCCACCGTGGCTGACGGTGACGGCTACTACCGGGTGACGGGTCTGCCGCCCGGCGACGTCAAGGTCCGTGCGACGAAGACGGGCTGGTACCCCGGCTTCGCCAACGGGCGACGGACCTTCGCCACCGCGGACGTGCTCACCCTGGTCGAGGGGGTCACCCTCACCCAGCAGTGGGACCCGATGGTGCTCTACCTGGACCTCGCTCCGAGGTCCTGAGATCTGGCGGCGTCGGCGGACGTGCTCAAGGCCCCGCCGGCGCCGACCGGCCTCACAGCGGGTGGTCGCTCACAGCGGCCACCCGCTCCGTGTGCCGGAACTGTTGCGCGCGGGTAACCGCCGACGTGCGGCTGTGAAACACCCGGTTCCTACCGTCAGAAACACCAGGGCCCGGCGGGCCGACGCACCTCGGAAGGCCGGGACCCCCGATGGACGACGAACTCACGGCCGGCGTGACAGGGCCGAAACACGACAGCACCGGGAGTGAAACCTTCGGTCCCTACCGTGAAAACTCGGAC
Source organism: Actinotalea sp. (assembly GCA_036504175.1). Classification (GTDB taxonomy): domain Bacteria; phylum Actinomycetota; class Actinomycetes; order Actinomycetales; family Cellulomonadaceae; genus Actinotalea. The sequence continues at coordinate 1,726 of DASXVR010000287.1, forward strand.
GGCGACCTCGAGGGGACGGGCATGGCGGCGCAGCATCTCGTGGTGGTCGGTGGCGGCATGGTCGCCCACCGGCTCGTCGAGGCGCTGCGCGACCGGGACACCGCAGGGACCTGGCGCATCACGGTCTTCGCGGAGGAGCCGCGCGCGCCGTACGACCGCGTGGCCCTGACCAGCTACTTCTCCGGCCGTGACCCCGCAGACCTCGCCCTCGGCAGCCCTGAGCTGTGGGCGGACCCGCTGGTCCACCTCGTGCGCGACGCCCGGGTGACAGGCATCGACCGGGGCGCGAAGACCGTCACCGTCCAGCGCCCGGCGACGAGCACCCCGGGGCAGCACCCGGCCAGCACCGTGGAGCGGTACGACGCCCTCGTGCTGGCGACCGGCTCCTCGGCCGCGGTCCCGCCCATCGAGGGCACCGACCTGCCGGGGGTGTTCGTCTACCGCACCGTCGACGACGTCGCGGCGTTGCGCGGCTGGGTCGGCGAGGCGAGCAAGCGGTGGAAGCGGCCGGTGCGCGGAGCCGTCGTCGGCGGCGGTCTGCTGGGCCTGGAGGCCGCCGGCGCGCTGCAGGCGCTCGGTGCTACCAGCACGGTGATCCAGTTCGGGCCGCGGCTCATGCCGCTTCAGGTCGACGAGGGTGGCGGCGAGGCGCTGCGCCGCCTCATCAACGCGCAGGGCGTCGCCGTCCGGCTCAACACCGCGACCACCCGGTTGCGGCCGGGGCGCGACGGCTCGGTGCGGCGGATGGACTTCGCCGACGGCGGCCGGCTCGACACCGACGTCGTCGTCCTGGCGACCGGTGTGCGGCCCCGTGACGAGCTCGCGCGGGCGGCCGGCCTGCCGATCGGCGAGCGCGGCGGGGTCGTCGTCGACGCCTCCTGCCGCACGCAGGACCCGGACGTCTGGGCCGCTGGTGAGGTGGCGTGCATCGACGGCGCCTGCCTCGGCCTGGTGGCACCCGGCTACGCGATGGCCGAGGTCGTGGTCGACAACCTGCTCGGTGGCTCGGCCGTGTTCCCCGGCGCCGACCTCGCGACCAAGCTCAAGCTGACCGGCGTGGACGTCGCCAGCTTCGGCGACGCCTTCGCGACGACCCCCGGCGCCCTCGAGCTCGTGCACGCGGACCCGGTGGCCGGGCTGTACACGAAGCTGGTCCTGTCGGACGACGCGCGGACCCTGCTCGGCGGGGTGCTCGTCGGCGACGCGTCCGCGTACTCGTCGCTGCGGCCCATGCTCGGCCGTGCGCTCGAGGGCGACCCCGGCGCGTACCTCATCCCCGAGGGCGCAGGGAGCGTGGCACGCCCCGCCATGACCCTGCCCGACGACGCCGCCGTCTGCTCGTGCAACAACGTGACCGCGGGCACCATCCGGGCGGCCGTCACCGAGCACGGCTGCACCGACCTCGCCGGCGTGAAGGCCTGCACCAGGGCGGGGACGAGCTGTGGGTCTTGCCTACCGCTGGTGAAGAAGCTGGTCACGACCGAGCTCGAGTCCGCAGGCATCGCCGTCAGCCGGGCGTTGTGCGAGCACTTCGACCTGTCGCGCGCGCAGCTGTTCGACGCGGTGCGGGTCACCGGGGTCCGCACCTTCAGCGAGATCCTCGCCAAGCACGGGCGGGCGGACCTGCCCGCGACCGCTCGTGGGTGCGACGTCTGCAAGCCCGTCGTCGCGTCGATCCTCGGGTCGCTCGGCTCCGGGCACGTGCTCGACGGCGAGACGGCGACCCTGCAGGACACCAACGACCACGTCATGGCCAACCTGCAGAAGGACGGCTCCTACTCCGTCGTCCCGCGCATCGCCGGTGGGGAGATCACCCCCGACGGGCTGATGGTCATCGGGCAGGTCGCCAAGGACTTCGGGCTCTACACCAAGATCACCGGCGGTCAGCGGATCGACATGTTCGGTGCCCGCATCGAGCAGCTGCCGGACATCTGGCGCCGGCTGGTGGACGCCGGCTTCGAGTCCGGGCACGCCTACGGCAAGTCGCTGCGCACGGTGAAGTCCTGCGTCGGGTCGACGTGGTGCCGGTTCGGCGTTCAGGACTCCGTGGCGCTCGCCGTCGAGCTCGAGCTGCGCTACCGGGGTCTGCGGTCGCCGCACAAGATCAAGCTCGGCGTCTCCGGGTGCGCCCGCGAGTGCGCCGAGGCCCGCGGCAAGGACGTCGGCGTCATCGCCACGGACAAGGGCTGGAACGTCTACGTGGGCGGGAACGGCGGGTTCACGCCACGGCACGCCCAGCTCCTCGCCGAGGACCTGGACACCCCGACCCTCATCCGCACGATCGACCGGTTCCTCATGTACTACGTGCGCACCGCCGACCGCCTGCAGCGCACCGCCCCGTGGATCGAGGACGTCGAGGGCGGCCTCGACGGGGTCCGCGCCGTGGTGATGGAGGACAGCCTGGGCATCGCCGCGGACCTCGATGCCGCGATGGCGGCGCACGTCGACTCCTACGCCGACGAGTGGCGCGCGACCCTCGAGGACCCGGAGAAGCTGCGCCGGTTCGCGTCGTTCGTCAACGCGCCGACGACGCCCGACCCGTCGCTGGTCTACGTGCCCGAGCGCGGTCAGGTCCGGCCGGCGACAGCGGCTGAGCGGGCCGAGATGAGCCTGGACGTGCCCGAGCCGGTGCTGGTGGCCGGCGCGACGCTGGAGGTACGGAGATGACCGCGGTGGTGCTGAGCACGTCGTCGGACAAGGTCGCGTGGACGGCGGTGTGCCACCTCGCCGACCTCGTGCCCGAGCGTGGGGCCGCCGCCCTCGTCGGCGGCGAGCAGGTCGCGCTGTTCCGGATGCACGCACCGGCGGACGTGGTGCTCGCGGTGCAGCAGCTCGACCCCTACAGCGGTGCGAACGTCATGGCGCGCGGCATCGTCGGGTCCCGCGGCGAGGCACCCACGGTGGCGTCGCCGATGTACAAGCAGGTGTTCGACCTGCGCACCGGCGCGTGCCTGGACCCGGTCGGCCGTGAGCCGGTGGACCTGCGGACCTGGCCGGTGCACGTCGAGGGCGGGCTCGTGCTGGTGGGAAGCCTGCTGGGCACGACCCCACCGGAGGCGACGCCATGACCGCCCTCCTCGGTGTCGAGCTCGCCGGCCGTCGGGTGCTCGTGGCCGGCGGCGGTCCGGTCGCGGCCCGGCGGGTCCAGGCTCTGCGGCTGGCCGGCGCGGACGTGATGGTCGTCGCGCCGCAGCTGTGCGAGGAGCTGGCCGAGCTGGTCGAGGACAGGGTTGTGCGGTGGCGCTGCGGTGACGTGCGTGAGCGCGACGTCGACGGCGCGTGGCTCGTGCACACGGCCACCGGTGACCGTGCGGTCGACGCCCAGGTCGCCGCGTGGGCAGAGGCGCGCCGCACCTTCTGCGTCCACGCCGGTGACGTCGAGGCCGGCACCGCCCGCACCCCGGCGACGACCCGCTCGGGTGACGTGCTCGTCGGCGTCGTGTCTGCCGGCCCGGCGGACCCTCGTCGGACGATGGCCGTGCGCGACAGGCTCGCCGAGACGCTCCGCTCCGGAGGGGTGGACCTGCGCCGACGCCGCTCGACCGGCGGGCAGGGGCGCGTGGTGCTCGTCGGCGGAGGCCCGGGTGACGTCGACCTGCTGACCGTCCGCGGCCGGCGGGCGATCGCGGAGGCCGATGTGGTGGTCACCGACCGGCTCGGGCCCACGGGCGTGCTCGCCCAGCTGCACCCCGACGTCGAGGTCATCGACGTGGGCAAGACCGCGGGGCACCACCCCGTCCCGCAGCACGAGATCAACCGGATCCTGGTCGAGCGGGCGCAGCGCGGCCAGCACGTCGTGCGGCTCAAGGGCGGCGACCCGTTCGTGTTCGGGCGTGGCGGCGAGGAGGTGCTCGCGTGCCGTGAGGCGGGCATCGAGGTCGACGTCGTACCAGGGGTCAGCAGTGCGCTGTCCGTCCCGGCCGCTGCGGGCATCCCCGTCACGCACCGCGGCGTCACGACGTCCTTCCACGTGCTCAGCGGCCACGACGGTCTGACCCCCGCGGCCCGGCAGGTCCTGCGCGACGGGGCGACGCTCGTCGTGCTCATGGGGGTCCAGGCGCTGCCCGGCATGGCCGCGGAGGCGCTCGCCGACGGCATCGACCCGGCACTGCCGGTCGCGGTGGTCGAGAATGGGGCGACACCCCGGCAGCGGGTCACCCGGGGACCGCTCAACGAGATCGTCGACCGCGCCGCAGCCGTCGGGGTCAAGGCCCCGGCAGTCATCGTCTTCGGCGGCGTGGCCGCGGAAGGGCTGCTGGATGGCTGAACCCATCAGCCAGACCATGGCCGGCTGCGTCGTCCTGGTCACGGCGGACCGGCGCGCAGGTGAGCTGTCGGCCGCGCTCGCGCGACGGGGGGCGACCGTGCGCCAGGCCGCGGCGATGAGCATCACCGCGCACACCGACGACGCCGCGCTGGCCGCCGGTACGCAGGCCGTCATCGACTCGCCGCCCGACGTCGTGGTCGTCACCACCGGCATCGGCTTCCGTGGCTGGACCGAGGCCGCCGACGCCGTGGGACTGCTCGACCCGCTGATCGAGGTCCTCGGCCGCGCCCGCATCGTCGCGCGCGGGCCCAAGGCGCGTGGGGCGATCCAGCAGGCGGGGCTCCAGGCCGACTGGGTGGCCGAGTCCGAGACGTCGGCGGAGATCGCGGAGGTGCTGCTCGGTGAGGGCGTCGCCGGCCTGCGGATCGCCGTCCAGCACCACGGCGCCGGGGCGGACGGGCTCGACGAGGCGTTCGCGGCCGCGGGCGCCGACGTGGAGAGCCTGGTCGTCTACCGGTGGGGACCCCCCGCCGACCCTGCTGCGCTGGACGCCTCGGTGCGGGCGGCGGCCGGCGGGGAGATCGACGTCGTGGTCTTCACCTCGGCCCCGGGCGCTGCCGCCTGGCTCGAGGCAGCGCAGGCCTGCGGCGTCGGGCCGTCGCTGCGGCGACGGTTCACCGGCGGCGGGCTGCTGGCCGCGGCGGTCGGTCCCGTGACGGCGAAACCCCTGGTGGACGCGGGGATCGACCCGCTCATGCCCGACCGCGGACGCCTGGGGTCGCTCGTCCGGGCGCTCGTCGCGCACTACGACGACCAGCGGACGCAGGCGCTCGCGACCGTCGCCGGCCCGCTGCAGGTGCACCGTGGGGCGGCGGTGCTCGACGGCCGCGTGCTGCCGCTCTCGCCGTCCGGTCTGGAGATCCTGCGGCTCCTCGCCGACGCCCGGGGTGGCGTGGTCAGCCGGACCGAGGTGCTCGCCGCCCTGCCCGGGACCTCGCAGGACCCCCACGCCGCCGACGTCGCCATGGCCCGGCTGCGCGAGGCGACGTCACGCGAGCTGATCCGTACCGTGGTCAAGCGCGGCTACCGGCTCGAGGTGGTCGGTCGATGAGCGGGGTGCGCGTGGTGCGAGCGGGGCAGGGTGTGCTGATCGGCTGCTCGCACGGGACGCGGGACCTGGCCGGGCGGGCGACCATCCACGAGCTGCTGGCCGCGGTCGAGGCGGCTGCGCCGGAGCTCGACGTGCGCGAGGCGTTCGTCGACGTGCAGGAACCCGAGGTCGCCGACGTCGTGACGGAGGCGCTCGCGGGTGCCGGCGAGGGTGAGCCGGTCGTGGTGGTGCCGCTGCTGCTCTCCGTCGGGTTCCACGTGGGGGTGGACATCGCTGCGGCGGTGGATGGTGGGCCGGCTCGGGCTGCGGCGCCGCTCGGCCCGGACGACCGGCTGGTCGAGGTGCTGCTGGACCGGCTGGGGGAGGCCGGCGCGACGCCCGACGACGTCGTGGTGCTGGCTGCAGCCGGGTCGAGCGATCCCCGTGCTGCGCGGGCCGTCGAGGAGGTGGCCACGGCCTTGGGCGCGCGACGGCGGGGCCCGGTGACCGTGGGCTACGGCGCCGGCTGTGAGCCGACCGTGCCGGACGCGGTGGTGGCCGCCCGCACCGCAGCGCCTGGTCAGCGCGTCGTCATCGCGTCGTACCTGCTCGCCCCCGGCTACTTCCACGACCGGCTTCTCGAGGCCGGCGCCGACCTGGTGACCGCGCCGATCGGTGCCGACAAGCGCGTCGCGGAGATCGTGCTGGAGCGGTACGCCGCAGCTGCTGGAGTTTTGTAGCAGTACATTCTCCGCATGAGCCTGGTCGTCATCGATGCCGCGTCGGCCGAGCCGCCGTACGAGCAGGTGCGCCGCCAGATCGCCGAGGCGGTCGCCGGTGGCCGGCTGGTCGCGGGCTACCGGCTCCCGCCGGTCCGTGGACTCGCCGAGGACCTCGGTCTGGCCGCCAACACCGTCGCCCGCGCCTACCGCGAGCTCGAGCAGGCGGGCCTCGTCGAGACGCGCGGGCGCGGGGGAACGGTTGTCACCGGCGCCGGGGACGAGCGGCGCGAAGCGGCCCGGGAGGCTGCGGC
>DASXVR010000288.1:0-2357 GCA_036504175.1 Actinotalea sp.
GGCGAGCGCCGCGGTGACAGCGGCGGCCGGCTGGGAGTGCAGCGACGTGTCCGGCCCGGCCACCTGACCCGAGGCACCCACCTGGGCCAGCCACGCCACTCCCCTGGCCTCGGCGACGTCGCGCGCCATCAGCACGACGGCGGCCGCTCCGTCGGTGAGCGGTGACGCGTTCCCGGCGGTGATCGTCCCGTCGGGGGCGAAGGCGGGGCGCAGGGTCGCGAGGGACTCGCGTGAGGTCTCCGGGCGGATGCCCTCGTCCGCGGACACGACCACGGGGTCGCCGCGCCGCTGCGGGACCTCGACGGGGACGATCTCGGCCGCGAAGACACCCGACTGCGCGGCGGCGGCGGCACGGCGGTGGCTGGCGAGCGCGACGGCGTCCTGGGCCTCGCGCCCGATCCCGAGGGCCGCGTTCCCCCGCTCCGTGGACGCCCCCATCGACTCGCGGTCGAAGGCGTCGGTCAGGCCGTCCCGGGACAGGGAGTCGACGGCCGGGATGTCGCCGTAGGTCCAGCCCCTCCGGGAGCCGGGCAGGAGGTGCGGCGCCTGGCTCATCGACTCCTGGCCACCGGCGACCACGACGTCCGCCTCGCCGAGGCGGATCTGCCGAGCTCCGTCGATGATCGCGGTCAGGCCGCTCAGGCACACCTTGTTGACGGTGGTGGCGGGCACGCGCCACGGCAGCCCGGCGCCGTGCGCCGCCTGGCGAGCCGGGTTCTGGCCGGCACCCGCCTGGACCACCTGGCCCATGATCACCTGATCCACCTGGTCGGCGGGTATGCCCGCGCGTGCGAGTGCTCCGGCGATGGCCGCCGCGCCCAGCTCTGCTGCCGTCAGGCTGGACAGGGCGCCGTTCAGGCGCGTCATCGGCGTCCGTGCGAAGGACACCAGCACCACCTCGCGGCCGGTCACGGGAGGACCATCTCCGGGACGTCGTCCGCCGTGAGGGCCACCTCGCTGGTGGCGGCGAGAACCTCGGCCACGGTGACCCCGGGCGCCCGCTCGCGCAGCACCAGTCCGTCGGGCGTCACGTCGATCACGGCGAGGTCGGTGATGATCCGGTCGACGACCGCCCTGCCGGTGAGCGGGAGGGTGCACTCGGGCACGATCTTGGCCGTCCCGTCCCTGGCCACGTGCTCCATCAGCACGACGATGCGTCGGGCCCCGTGGACGAGGTCCATCGCACCGCCCATGCCCTTGACCATCTTCCCGGGGATCATCCAGTTCGCGATGTCACCCGTCGCCGAGACCTGCATGGCACCCAGGACGGCGACGTCGACCTTTCCGCCGCGGATCATCGCGAAGCTCGTCGCCGAGTCGAAGTACGCGGCGCCGGGCTGCACCGTGATCGTCTCCTTGCCGGCGTTGATCAGATCGGGGTCGACGTCGTCGTCGTCGGGATAGGGACCGACGCCGAGCACCCCGTTCTCGGACTGCAGGACGAGCTCGACCCCCGGGGGCAGGTAGTTGGGCACGAGGGTCGGCAGACCGATGCCGAGGTTGACGTAGCTGCCGTCCGTCAGCTCCTGGGCCGCCCTCGCCGCCATCTGCTCACGCGTCAGGCCGGTCACGACGCACCTCCCGCAGCGACGGTGCGCTTCTCGATGCGCTTGTCGGCCACCTGCTGCGGCGTCAGCTCGACCACCCGGTCGACGAAGATGCCAGGGAGGTGGATCGCATCGGGGTCGAGCTCGCCGACGGGCACGAGCCGCTCGACCTCGGCGATCGCGACCTGTCCGGCAGCGGCGCACAGCGGGTTGAAGTTCCGCGCCGACGCGTGGAACACGAGGTTCCCGGCGCGGTCGCCGACCGCTGCCCGGACCAGGGCGAAGTCCGCGGTGATCGCCTCCTCGCGCACGAAGTCACGTTCGGTCCCACGGACGGTGAAGCGCTCGACCGGTTTGGCGGGTGAGGCGACAGCGACCCCGCCGTCGGGGTCGTACCGCCAGGGCAGGCCACCGTCGGCCACCTGCGTGCCGACGCCCGTGGCCGTGTAGAAGGCGGCGATGCCGCTGCCGCCGGCCCGGAGGCGCTCCGCGAGCGTGCCCTGGGGTGTCAGCTCGACCTCGAGCTCACCGGCCAGGAACTGCCGCGCGAACTCCTTGTTCTCACCGACGTACGAGGCGATGACCCGCCGGACGCGGTGCTCCTGCAGCAGCAGGCCGAGGCCCCAGTCGTCCACCCCGCAGTTGTTGCTCACGACCTCGAGGTCGCGAGCCCCGCGGTCGAGCAGAGCGCGGATCAGCACGCTCGGGATACCGCACAGGCCGAACCCGCCGACCGCGAGGGTCGCCCCGTCGGGGATGTCGGCCACCGCCTCGACGGCGGAACGGACAACCTTGTCCATGTCGTGCCTC
>DASXVR010000289.1:0-5949 GCA_036504175.1 Actinotalea sp.
GCGACGGAGCGGTTCGTCCTGACGCGCGAGGAACTCTCCGACGCGGCCTGGCTCGCGGATCTGTTCACTGCCCGCGGGGGCGGCACCGTCACTGTGGCCGAGGCTCGTTCACGCGTCGCCGCCATGCACGAGCTGACGAGCGCACACGGCCTCGGCGCCTACGTCCTGAGGCCGAAGGACGGCGGTTCTCCGGCGGGCTACGCCGCGATCGTCCTCGGTCGCGGCACCGTCGAGGAGCCCGAGATCGCCTACGAGCTCCTGCCCGACGCGCAAGGTCACGGGTACGCCACCGAAGCGGCGAGCGCCGTCCTCCAGGCCGCCTTCGCAACGGGCCGCCGACGGCTCTGGGCGACCATCCGGCCCTGGAACACCGCATCCTTGCGGGTGCTCGACAAGCTCGGCGGCTTTCGCGAGGTACGCACAACCGCCGACGAGCAGGGACAGATTCTCTGGTTCGCGTGCGAGAGGCCTGCCGACTGACCCTCGACGACCCGTAGCCCATCGCCCTGGCCGGACCACCGTCGACGCGGCATGACCTGGGCCGATCAGTTGATGATCTCCCCGCGTTCATGGGCGCGGATGGCCGCCAGCCGGTCGCGCCATGCCTGTAGCTCCGCAGGGCTCAGCCGCTTCCAGTCGGTGACCTCGGCGACGATCCGGAGCGGCTCTGTACTGCGGTAGGACCTGGTGGGATTGCCGGGGAACTTCTTGTCCGTCACGTTGGGGTCGTCCTCGAACGCCCCGGTCGGCTCGACGACGTAGACGCGGGGAGCGCCGTCACCGGCTGCGAGCTCCGCGGCCAGTCCTGCACCGTCGCGCAGGGCGGTGAAGTAGATGTGGTTCATCACGACATCGGGCCGGTAGTTCGACCGGAAGCCGGCCGTGAGGAGCTCGCCCGGCCTCAGGTCAGCTCGCGTGCCATGAAAGAACGGCCCTTCGCCCGGCACCTCGTTCACGACGACAGACTACGAGTCGCCCACGCCGGCCTGAGCGACCAGCTCCTCAGCCGTGCAGCGGCAGGCTCAGCACCGCCGGGCCGCCGGCCACGACCCGTACCGGCACCCCCCAGTCCTGCTGGTTGAGGTGGCACGCGGGGTACTCGACCGCTGGGTCGGCGTCGCACGACGCCGCCTGGGCCGTCACGTGCAGCACGCCCTCGGTGACGTCGGGGTTGATGCGCAGGGTCCTGACCAGGGCGATGTCGTCGCCTGCGCCGTCGAGCAGCAGCTCGGGCGGTGTGGACGAGACCTGCAGGCGGGTCGACGGGCCGTAGCGGTCGTCGTACTTCTGGCCGCTGGCCGGGGTGAAGACCACGTCGAGCCGGACCTCGCCCGCGCCGATCTCCGAGACCGGGCGCTGAGTCCGGTGCGCGCCGCTGTCGAGGATCTCCCCGGCGAGCTTGGCCGGCAGGCGGAGGCGGGTGATCCGGTGTGCGGCGGACTCGACGACTAGCAGGTCGAGCGAGCCGTCGTCGTGCGCCTCGACGAGGAGGCCGCTCGGCTCCGCCAGCTCGCGGGCGAGGGTGGTGACCTCGCCCGGGCCGGTGCCGTCGGCGGACGGGACGTAGCGGCGGACGGCGCCGTTGTAGGTGTCGGCGACGGCGATCGAACCGTCGGGCAGGACGGCGACGCCGAGGGGGTGCTGGAGCAGGGCCTGGTCGGCGGCGCCGTCGCGGTGGCCGAAGTCGAAGAGGCCCGCGCCCACGGCCGTGCCGACCTGCAGGTCCGCATGTCCGGGCGGGGAGTCGACCCAGCGCAGCGCCGACACCTCGGAGTCCGCAAGCCAGAGGCGGCCGCCGGCGTCGACCGCGAGGCCCGACGTCTGGGCGAACCAGGCGTCCTCGACCGGCCCGTCGAGGAGGCCCTCGTTCATGGTCCCGGCCAGGTGCTGGATCGAGCCCTCGACGGGGTCGAAGGCCCAGACCGTGTGGTTGCCGGCCATCGCGACGGCGAACGCGCTGAGCGCCGGGAACCACACGACGTCCCAAGGCGAGCTGAGCTTCGCCTGCTGGGCCGTGCCGCTGTAGAGGACGCCCTCCGGGACCGCGTCCGGTCCGTCGACGATGTTGTCGGCCGCGCCGACCATGTACTGGTACCCGTTCCCGGCAAGCGTGCGAACGGCACCGTCGGCGAGGCGCACCCCGCGCAGGGCGTGGTTGACCGTGTCCGCGACCACGACGTCGTACCCGACCTCCTCGCGGAGCGCCTCAGGGACGAGCGCGAGGCCGTTGGGCTCGCTGAACCGGGCCTCCTCCGGCCCGCCGTCGGTCAGCCCGCGGACGCCGGAGCCGATGCGTCGGACAAGGGTCTCGGCGTCGGGCTCGAGCTCGGCGAGGCTGTGATGGCCCGAGTCGGCGACGAGCAGGTTGCCGTTGGGCAGGCGGATCGCCTTGGCGGGGAAGCGGAGCGTGGTCGACGTCGCCGGCGGGGGCACGTAGGGACCGTCGCCTCTGTGGAGGGTGCCCTTCGCCTCGTGCTCGGTGACCAGGTCACGGATCAGGACGGCGAGGTTGTGCTGGTGACCCTCGCCGGCCATGTGGGCCACGATGTAGCCCTCCGGGTCGACCACGACGAGGGTCGGCCACGCGCGGGCCGAGTACGCCGACCAGGTTGTGAGCTGCGGGTCGTCGAGCACCGGGTGGTGCACCTCGTAGCGATCGACGGCGGCCGCGAGCGCCACCGGGTCCGCCTCGTGCACGAACTTGGGCGAGTGGACGCCGACGATCACCAGGACGTCGCGGTACTGCTTCTCGAGCTCACGGAGCTCGTCGAGGACGTGCAGGCAGTTGATGCAGCAGAACGTCCAGAAGTCGAGCAGGACGATCTTGCCGCGAAGGTCGGCGAGGGTGACGTCGCGCCCGCCGGTGTTGAGCCAGCCGCGGCCGACGAGCTCGGAGGCGCGGACCTTGGGCAGGCGCGAGGCGGTCTGGGTCACGTGGCAAGTCAACACGACGGTTGCCGACGGTATGCCGCGCGGTCCGAGCCCTGAGCAGGCAGCGCTCGGGACCGCAGACTGGCATCACCGCGCCAAGCAGCGATGGACGGGCGGCTTTGGTCCCATGGGTTTGGATGTCAGTGGGCACCTGGGAGAGTGGCTTGCAGATGTAGTGACAATGTGAGGACGTGGCAGCCCTCCGCGAACGACGAGAGGACTCCAGCGGTGCACGTGTACGTCGACGAGGCAAGGCGAGATGGGTATCTCCTGGTCGCTGCGGTCGTCGCGCCCCATCAGGCCACTGACCTGCGACGCGATGTTCGCGCCCTCGTCATGCCCGGACAGCGCCGCATCCACGCCTTCAAGGAGTCACCCGCCCGCCGCCGGCTAATACTCGACCGGTTCACCGAGCTGGGCTTCACGGCGACGCTGTATGAGGCAAGCGGGGTCTACAAGACCGACTGGCAACGACGCGCCGCGTGCCTCGAGCGCCTCGTCACCGACGTGGCGGAGGTCCGGGACGCCCGCCTCTGCTTGGAGACGGCGGACGGGGTGGATCAGCGGGACCGCCAGCAACTCATCGGGCTAACCCGCGAGCTCGGCTGCCGCGACACGCTTACGTACGAGCATCAGCACGCAGCGCAGGAGCCGCTCCTGGCGGTTCCAGACATGATCGGTTGGGCTTGGACGCGAGGTGGCGACTGGAAGCGTCGCGCCGACCCGATGGTGACTCACCTGGTCATCGTCTGACCCCAGACATGCGTTGACCCCGACGCCACAACCGTCCGGAAGGGTTCGGGGTCTCCGTCTTCTCGGGGATCAACTCCTCGAGCGAGCCCAGCGTACGTTGCACCGCGTACGCTGGGCAAGGCGTACGCCGAAACGTCACCCACGCACCATATCCGTGCAGGTCAGGCCACTTTCGCCCCCGCTAGTAAACCCCGTGGCGCCGTACGCGCTCAAGACCCCAAGCGCCCTGGCTCCAGCGGTGGGCCCGTGGCGTTGCGCGCCGCTCGACGGCACTGGCCTGGGTGACGAACCGTGTCAGCGGCCTCTTGGTCACACCACCACCCCGTTCGCGTCGTCGTGATGATCACGGCAACGTCGCGCAGCCTCTGAGCGGGTGAACGGTGGGGCGACGACGCCTGGTGCGTCGCCGCCCCTTCCTGCGAGCGGACCTCTGTCACGTCCGGGCAGCGACCTCACCGCTGGCTGGCGGGCACCTTGTTCACGGTGCAGACGAAGGCCTTCACGACGCCGGTGTCGACGGCGGTCCCGGCGTTGATGGCGACCCAGAGCTCGGCGTCGGAGTCGATGACGCCGTTGCCGTTGGTGTCGCCGGACGCGAGGGCCGCGGCGTAGCCGTCGGGGAACGCCAGCGCGTGGACCATCCAGCGGCCGCCGTTGAAGTCGCGGTCACCGGGGGCCGCGGTGGCCACGCTCATCTGTGCGCCGGAGAAGGAGTAGATGGTGTCGAAGCTCTGCGCGGGGGCGCCCGTGGTGGACAGGTCGGTCGGGGTGGCGACGGTCCGGTAGACGACACCGTCGATGTAGAAGGCGGGGCCGCTCACACCTGCCGAGGCGGCGCCTGCCGTGAGCAGGCCGGCGGCGAGCAGCGCGGTGGACGCGGCGGCGGTGGACAGGACGCGGGTGGATGCACGCATGGGGTTCCTCCTGGGCTCATCCGGTTCGGGTGACCGGCTCGGGTCGAGTCAAGGGGCTGCGCGGGCGGAGAGGCTGACGTGGGTCTGACGGAAGTGTGACGAAGTGGTGACGTCGCCCGCCGCCCCTCCTCGACCGGCCGCGCCGGTGCTTCACTGACACATGGCCACGCGCGTGCTCGTCGTCGACGACGACGCCACCATCACCGACGTCGTCGGCCGGTACCTGGAGAAGGCCGGCCACGGGGTCCTGGTCGCCGCGGACGGGCCGACCGCGCTGCACCTCGCGACGACCGAGCGCGTGGACCTCGTGGTTCTCGACCTCATGCTGCCCGGGATGGGCGGCCTCGAGGTGTGCCGCCGTCTGCGCGCCACCACCACCGTCCCGATCGTGATGGTCACCGCGCGGGCCGACGAGTCGGACCGGATCACCGGCCTCGAGTTCGGGGCCGACGACTACGTCGGCAAGCCGTTCAGCCCGCGTGAGCTCGTGCTCCGCATCGAGGCGATCCTGCGACGCAGCGGTGCGGGGCTGCGCGGCCCCGGTGCCGGCGTGGTGAACGACGGCGACCTGACGGTGGACCTGGCCGCGCACGAGGCCCGGATCGGCGGCGAGCTGCTGGCCCTGACGTCGCGCGAGTTCGACCTGCTGTCGTTCCTGCTGCGCCACCCGCGGACGGCGTTCAGCCGCCAGCAGCTGCTCCGGGAGGTCTGGGACTGGGCCTTCGGGGACGAGTCCACGGTGACCGTCCACATCCGTCGGCTGCGGGAGAAGATCGAGGCCGACGCGTCCTCGCCCCAGCGCATCGTCACGGTCTGGGGCGTCGGCTACCGGTTCGACCCGGTGCTCGCGAAGGACCGGACGTGATCAGCGCCCACGACCTCGCGGTCGTGGCCCTCGTCGTGCTCGGCGTCGCGACGGTCGGCGTGGCCGCCGGGGCGCTCATCCTGCGAACCCTGCGACGTCGCACCATCTGGGCGTCCGTCACCGTGGTCATCGCCACCGCCACGGCCGTGATGGGCGCGGGCGTGGTGACCCTCAGCCGGATGATGCTGGTCAGCGGTGACGCGTTCAGGGTGCTGGTGGTGGCGGTGGTCCTCGCTGCCGTGGCCGGTGCGGCGGTCGCAGCCGTCCTGGCGCGGCGGATCACCCGCAGCAGCGCGGCCCTGGTCGCGGCGGCGGGCGCCGTCGGTGCGGGACTCCCTCTCGCGGAGCTGGACGAGCCGGACACGCGCGAGCTCCAGGTGCTCGCGGCCGCCCTGCGAACCGCGTCGAGCCGGCTGGAGGCGTCGCGGGAGCGCGAGCGGGCGGTGGAGTCGGCTCGGCGCGAGCTCGTGGCCTGGGTGAGCCACG
>DASXVR010000290.1:0-24937 GCA_036504175.1 Actinotalea sp.
CCAGCACCTCGGGCCCCAGGACGGGCTCGGCGGACACCACCCGCCGCAACGGGGTGAGCGTCCCGGTGTGCTCGGCCTCGTCGAGCCGCTCGACGACGAAGCCGTCGACGTCCTGCCCGCCGAAGCGGACCTTGACCCGGACCCCGGGCTGCGCGGCCTCGTCGAGGCTCTGCGGCACCGCGTACTCGAAGGGCCGGTCCAGGTGGGGCTGCGGCCGGTCGACGACCACCGACGCCACCGGACGGCTCGCCGCCGGCGCACCGGCCGGGCGCCGGGCACGCCGCTCGGCACGCGGGACAGGCAGACCCGCGAGGGTCAGCTGCTGGCCCTCCGAGGAGGCTGTCTCAACCACGCGGACATCCCACCACGGACCACTGCCACGACCTCAGCAGAGCGCGTTCAGGACAGCGCTGAGTGCAGGTCGAGCACGCGGTCGGTCCGCTCCCACGTGAAGTCGGCGAGCTCGCGCCCGAAGTGCCCGTACGCGGCGGTACGCGAGTAGATGGGGCGCAGCAGGTCGAGGTCGCGGACGATCGCCGCGGGACGCAGGTCGAACACGTCCAGGATCGCCTTGGTCAGACGGTCCACGGGCACCGTCTCGGTGCCGAAGGTCTCGACGTAGAGCCCGACCGGGTGCGCCGCGCCGATCGCGTAGGCGACCTGCACCTCGCAGCGGCGGGCAAGGCCCGCAGCCACCACGTTCTTGGCGACCCACCGCATCGCGTACGCGGCGGACCGGTCGACCTTCGACGGGTCCTTGCCGGAGAAGGCACCGCCGCCGTGGCGCGCCATGCCGCCGTAGGTGTCGACGATGATCTTGCGTCCGGTCAGACCGGCGTCGCCCTGCGGACCGCCGATGACGAAGATGCCCGTCGGGTTGATGAGCGTGCGGAAGCCCACCGTGTCGAGCTCCAAGCCCTCGAGCACCGGCGCGACGACGTGCTCGGCAACCTCCGGCGCGAGCGTGGTGTCCAGCGACACGCCGGGGTCGTGCTGGGTCGACAGGACGACGGTGTCGAGGCGCACCGGGCGGTCGCCGTCGTAGGCGATGGTGACCTGGGTCTTGCCGTCTGGCCGCAGGTAGTCCAGCGTCCCCTCCTTGCGCACGAGCGCGAGGCGCTCGGCGAGGCGGTGCGCGAGCCAGATCGGCAGCGGCATCAGCGACGGGGTGTCGTCGCACGCGTAGCCGAACATCAGTCCCTGGTCGCCGGCGCCCTGGGCGTCCAGCGGGTCCATGTCGTTGGCGTCCTGACGGACCTCCCACGCCTTGTCGACGCCCGCCGCGATGTCGGGCGACTGCTGGCCGATCGAGACGGACACGCCGCACGACTGCGAGTCGAAGCCGATCGTGGAGGAGTTGTAGCCGATCCGGTGCAGCACCTCGCGCACGACCTGCGGGATCTCGACGTAGGCCTCGGTGGACACCTCGCCCGCGACGTGCACCAGGCCGGTGGTGACCATGGTCTCGACAGCCACGCGGGCAGTGGGGTCCTGCGCGAGCATGGCGTCGAGGATGCCGTCGGAGATCTGGTCGCAGACCTTGTCCGGGTGCCCCTCGGTGACCGACTCGGACGTGAAGAGGCGCTCGCGCAGATCCGTCATGCGGGCCAGCCTAGTGGCTGCCCGGAGGGGCTCCGGTCGGGTCCGTCAGGCGTCGGCGGCCGGCAGCAGCGCGACCACGGCATCCCAGAGCGCGTGGGCCACCTCGTCCTTGGTGCCCGAGGCGTGAGCGACGTCACGTCCGCTCGCATCGACGATCGTGACCTCGTTGTGCGCGACGGCGAAGCCCGTACCCGGGCCCACCTTGTTCACTGCGAGCAGGTCCGCCTGCTTGCGGCGCGCCTTGGCACGGCCGTGGTCCAGCACGTCGGCACCCGGGTCGCCGGTCTCCGCCGCGAAGCCGACGACGACCTGCCGGGCGCGGAGCCTGTCGGCCGCGAGCTCGGCGAGGATGTCGGGGTTCGCCACCAGCTCGATGGGTGCCGGACCGTTCCCGTCCTTCTTGATCTTGTGCTCGGCGACGGCCGCCGGCCGGAAGTCGGCCACCGCCGCGGCCATCACGATGACGTCGGCCGACGCCCCGGCGGCCCGGACGGCGTCGCGCAGCTCGGTCGCCGACTCGACGCGCACCACGTCGGCGCCCTCGGGCGCGGGCAGCTCGACGTTGGCAGCGACGAGCGTCACGCTCGCGCCACGCTCGAGCGCCGCTTGCGCGATCGCGTAGCCCTGGCGCCCGCTCGACCGGTTGCCCAGGAAGCGCACGGGGTCGATCGGCTCGCGCGTGCCACCGGCGGAGACCACCACGTGGCGCCCGCGCAGGTCCTGGGCCGGGCCCGGGCCGACCAGCGCCAGCGCCGCCCGCGCGATGACGGCCGGCTCGGGCAGCCGGCCCGGCCCGGAGTCCTGACCGGTCAGGCGGCCGGAGTCGGGGTCGAGCACGTGGACGCCCCGCGCCCGGAGCGTCGCCACGTTGGCGCGGGTCGCGGCGTGCTCCCACATCTCGGTGTGCATCGCGGGCGCCATCAGCACCGGGCAGCGCGCCGTCAGGAGGGCGGCGGTGAGCAGGTCGTCAGCGCGTCCCGCAGCGGCGCGGGCGAGGAGGTCGGCGGTGGCCGGCGCGACGATCATCAGGTCGGCCGAGGTGCCCAGCCGCACGTGCTCCACGGACGGGACGTCCTCGAAGACCTCGGTGGTGACCGGGTTGCCGGAGAGCGCCTCCCAGGTCGCACGACCGACGAACTCCAGGGACGAGCGCGTCGGTACGACCCGCACGTCATGACCTGCCTCGGTGAGCAGCCGCAGCAGCAGCGCCGACTTGTAGGCGGCGATCCCCGCGCTCACTCCCAGCAGGATGCGCACGCGAGGGTCCGGGTCAGGAGTCGGTCGGCGTGACCGTCAGGAGGCCGGCGTTGATCTCGCGCATCGCGATCGAGAGCGCCTTCTCCTGGTGACGGGCCTCGACGAGCGGGCCGACGTACTCCAGCAGGCCCTCGTTCAGCTGCGAGTAGTACGCGTTGATCTGGCGCGCACGCTTGGCCGAGTAGATCACCAGGGCGTACTTGGAGTCAGCGGCGGCAAGGAGCTCGTCGATGGGCGGGTCGGTGATGCCCTCGGGGGCGGCGACGGTTCCGGACATGGTGGCTCTCCGTGACTTCGGCGGGCGGGCTGTCGGTGCGAGCGGGCTGACCTGGTCGAGGTCTCGACCGGTGCTGGGCCGCGGCGCGTCTGGTCCGACAGGCGGGGCAACCTCACTATCCTACCGCTTCTGCAGACCCATGACCTCGATGAGCTCGTCGGTGGCACGGCGGACGTCGTCGTTGACGATGATGTGGTCGAACTCGCTGGCCGCCGCCAGCTCGATCCGCGCGGTCTGCAGCCGCCGCTCGCGCTCCTCGGCCGACTCCGTGCCCCGCCCGACCAGCCGGCGCTCGAGCTCGTCGAAGCTCGGCGGTGCGAGGAAGACGAAGCGCGCGTCAGGCATGGCCAGGCGCACCTGCCGGGCACCTGCGAGGTCGATCTCCAGCAGCGCCGGGACACCGGCCCGCAGGTGCTCGAGGACCGGCTGGCGCGGGGTGCCGTAGCTGTTGCGGCCGTGCACCACTGCCCACTCGAGCAGCTCGCCGCGCGCGACCATCTCGGCGAAGGCCTCGGGCCCGACGAAGTGGTAGTGCACGCCGTCGATCTCGCCGGGTCGCGGCGGCCGCGTGGTCGCGGAGACGGACAGCCAGACCTCGGGGTATCGGGCGCGGATGTCAGCGGACACCGTGCCCTTGCCGACCGCCGTCGGGCCGGCAAGAACTGTCAGCCGCGAGGGTTCCAGGTGCTCGGTAGGGCTCGGCGGCAAGTCAGCCGAACCGCTCGATGAGCGCCCGGGCCTGGTGCGGGCCGAGGCCACGCAGCCGTCGTGTCTCGGAGATGCCGATCTCCGCCATGATCGCGCGGGCCTTGATCTTGCCGACGCCCGGCAGGGACTCGAGCAGCGCGGAGACCTTGAGCTTGCCGATCACGTCGTCCGTCCGGCCCTGCTCGATGACCTCGGCGAGAGAGCCCTGGGAGTACTTGAGCCGGTTCTTCACCTCGGCGCGCACCTGACGGGCCGCAGCAGCCTTCTCCAGTGCGGCGGAGCGCTGTTCGGGGGTCAGCGGGGGTAGGGCCACGCGAGGTCACCTTCTTCGCAGAGGGGCGGTCGGGTCGAACCTAGCGAGGTCGGAGGCGGTAAAGCAACGCGCGGGCCGATCAACGCCTGGTGGCCCGCGTCACCATGGTCGCCGGACGCCCGGGCGGGGGGCCCCGTCAGCGCCCGAGCGCGCGTGCCGCGTCGTCGGCGGCGGCCCGCGCAGCTGCCCGCAACGCGCTCACCTGCGGTCCCGAGGCGAGGACGCCACGCGACGAGGACGCGAGGACTGCCCTGCGCGCAGACCCGAAGACCTGGCCGAGCTCCTCCGGTCCTGCCCCCTGGGCGCCCACCCCCGGCGCCAGCAGCGGGCCCCTCACGGCGGCGAGGTCGAGCCCGAGGTCCCGCACCGCCGCGCCGACGGTGGCCCCCACGACGAGGCCGATCGAGCCGAGGCCGCCGATGCCGCCGTCGGCACCGGCCGGCCCCTGCGCGCCGACCGCGCCGTCGAGCTCACGCGCGTTCAGGGCACCGGCGGCGCTGACGATCGTGCCGGCGACGGAGCCATGGCCCGAGGGGCCGGGCGGGACCGCGTGCTGGACCTGCGCGCCCTCCGGGTTCGAGGTCAGGGCGAGGACGAAGAGCCCGCTCCCGGAGCGTTCGGCGGCCTCGACGGCAGGCGTCAGCGAGCCGAAGCCGAGGAACGGGCTCACGGTCAGGGCGTCGCACGCCAGCGGCGCGCCCTCGCGCAGGTAGGCGTCGGCGTATCCCTGCATGGTCGACCCGATGTCGCCGCGCTTGGCGTCCAGGATCACCTGCGTCCCGCCGTCCTGGCCGCGCGCGGCGCGCAGGACCTCCTCGAGCACGGCGATACCTGCCGACCCGTGCCGCTCGAAGAAGGCCGACTGCGGCTTGATCGCCGCGACGTGGCCCACCACGGCGTCCAGGACCGTCAGGCAGAACGTGCGGAGGCCCTCCACGTCGTCCGCGAGGCCCCAGTCGACCAGCAGGCCCGGATGGGGGTCGATCCCGACGCACAGCGGTCCGTGCCGGTCCATCGCCGCGGCCAGCCGCATGCCGAACCGCGACGGGCCGGTCATGCGAGCTGTCCGGGGGCCTCGCCGCCGGCCACGGCCGGGACCGGCGCGGAGGTCCCGGGCGGGACGGCAGCCGGGGTGGCCGGTGGGCGCAGCTCGAGCAGGTGGTCCTGCAGGCTGCGGACGCGGAACGGTCCCTCGCGCAGCGACTCGATCGCCTGGACCGCGGCGGCGAGCTGCTGGACGGTCGTGACGATCGCCTTGTCGGCGGAGACCGTCGCCGTCCGGATCTCGTAGCCGTCGGCACGGGCACCCTGGCCCGAGGGAGTGTTGACCACCATGTCGACCTCACCCGCGGTGATCAGGTCGACGATGGTGGGCTCCCCCGCCGGCCCGCGGCCGGACGAGGCCTTCCGGACCACCGTCGAGGCGATCCCGTTGCGTCGCAGGACCGCTGCGGTCCCCTCCGTCGCGAGGATCTCGAAGCCGAGCTCCGTCAGCCGCTTGACCGGGAAGGTGATGGCCCGCTTGTCGCGGTCGGCCACCGAGATGAAGACCCGGCCCGACGTCGGCAGACCGCCGAACGCTGCTGCCTGCGACTTGGCGAAGGCCGACGGGAAGTCGACGTCGAAGCCCATCACCTCACCGGTGGAGCGCATCTCCGGGCCGAGCACGGTGTCCACCACGGTGCCCTCGGCCGTGCGGAACCGCTTGAACGGCAGCACTGCCTCCTTGACGGCGATCGGTGCGTCCAGGCTGAGCGTGCCGCCGTCACCGGTGGCGGGGAGCACGCCGCTGCGGCGCAGGTCCGCGATCGAGTGGCCGGTCATCAGCAGCGCAGCGGCCTTGGCCAGCGGCACGCCGGTGGCCTTGGACACGAACGGCACCGTCCTGGACGCGCGCGGGTTCGCCTCGAGCACGTAGAGCACGTCGGACACGAGGGCGAACTGGATGTTCAGCAGGCCCCTCACGCCGACGCCCCGGGCGATCGCCTCGGTCGAGGTGCGCACGCGCTCGAGCTCGGCGGCCGAGATGGTCACCGGCGGCAGGACGCAGGCCGAGTCGCCGGAGTGGATGCCGGCCTCCTCGATGTGCTCCATGACACCGCCGAGGTACAGGTCGGTGCCGTCGTAGAGAGCGTCGACGTCCAGCTCGATCGCGTCGTCGAGGAACCTGTCGATCAGAAGCGGGGGGATCTCCCGGGTGCTCCCCTGGACCCCGGAGGCCGCCCTGGCACCGGCGAGGGCGCGCTCGACGTACTCGGCGAGCTGGCCGTCGGAGTAGACGATCTCCATGCCGCGTCCGCCGAGGACGTACGACGGCCGCACCAGCACCGGATAGCCGATGCGACGGGCGACGGACGTGGCCTCCTCCAGGGTCCGCGCCGTGCCGAAGGCGGGAGCCGGCAGACCCGCGTCGGCCAGCACGCGCCCGAAGACCCCGCGGTCCTCCGCCGCGTCGATCGCAGCGGGGGGTGTGCCGAGGATGGGAAGGCCTGCCGCCTCGAGCTGGTGCGCCAGGGCGAGCGGTGTCTGGCCACCGAGCTGGACGATGATCCCCTCGACGGGCCCGACCGCGAGCTCGGCCTGGTAGACCTCGAGCACGTCCTCGAAGGTCAGCGGCTCGAAGTAGAGGCGGTCGGAGGTGTCGTAGTCGGTGGAGACGGTCTCCGGGTTGCAGTTGATCATGATCGTCTCGAACTCGCCGCGCAGCGCGAGGGCGGCGTGCACGCAGGAGTAGTCGAACTCGATGCCTTGCCCGATCCGGTTCGGGCCGGACCCGAGGATGATCACCGCAGGTCGGGTGCGCGGCTGGACCTCTGTCTCGTCGTCGTAGGTCGAGTAGTGGTACGGCGTCCGGGCCGCGAACTCGGCGGCGCAGGTGTCCACCGTCTTGTAGACCGGGCGCAGGCCGAGGGCCTGGCGGACGTGCCGCACGGTCTCCTCGCTGATCCCGCGCAGCCCGGCGACCTGGGCGTCGGAGAGCCCGTGCCGCTTGGCCCGGCGCAGGGTCGCGCGGTCCAGGTCCGGCGCACCGGCCACCGCATCGGCGATCTGGTTGATCAGCACGACCTGGTCGAGGAACCACGGGTCGATCCCCGTCGCCTCGTACACGTCGGCGACGGTGACGCCTCCGTCACGACCGACAGAGCGGAGGGCCTGCTGGACGTCGATCAGGCGGTGCTCGGTCGGCACCGGGATCGACGCCATGATCGCGGACAGGGCCTCCCCCGCCGGGACGTCGCCGCGCCAGTGGAACACCGACCCCGTCCGGTCGATCGAGCGCATCGCCTTACCGAGGGCCTCGGCGAAGTTGCGGCCCATCGCCATCGCCTCGCCGACGGACTTCATCGTGGTCGTCAGGGTCGGGTCCGCAGCGGGGAACTTCTCGAAGGCGAACCGCGGGACCTTCACCACCACGTAGTCGAGCGACGGCTCGAACGACGCCGGCGTCGAGCTCGTGATGTCGTTGGGGATCTCGTCCAGCGTGTAGCCGACCGCGAGGCGCGCCGCGATCTTGGCGATCGGGAAGCCGGTCGCCTTGGAGGCCAGGGCGCTGGACCGCGAGACGCGCGGGTTCATCTCGATCACCACGACGCGCCCGGTGCTGGGCTCGACGGCGAACTGGATGTTGCAGCCACCGGTGTCGACCCCGACCTCGCGGATCACGGCGATGCCGATGTCGCGCAGGCGCTGGTACTCGCGGTCCGTCAGGGTCAGGGCGGGCGCCACCGTCACCGAGTCACCGGTGTGCACGCCGACCGGGTCGACGTTCTCGATCGAGCAGACGACGACGACGTTGTCCGCGTGGTCACGCATGAGCTCGAGCTCGTACTCCTTCCAGCCGAGGATCGACTCCTCGAGGAGCACCTCCGTCGTGGGCGAGTAGTGCAGGCCGGCACCGGCGATGCGGCGCAGCTCGACCTCGTCGTAGGCGATTCCCGAACCGAGCCCGCCCATCGTGAACGACGGGCGCACGACGACCGGGTACCCGAGGACCTCGGCCGCGGCCAGCACCTCGTCCATCGTGTGCGTGATGACGCTCTGGGCGCTCTCCGCCCCGCAACGCTCGACGACCTCCTTGAAGGCCTGACGGTCCTCGGCGAGGTGGATCGAGGCGGTGTTCACCCCGATCATCTCGACGCCGTACCTGTCCAGGACCCCGGCGGCGTCGAGGGCGATGGCGACGTTCAGCGCCGTCTGGCCTCCCAGGGTCGGCAGGATGGCGTCCGGTCGCTCGAGGGCGATGATCGACTCCACCACCTCGGGCGTGATCGGCTCGATGTAGGTCGCGTCCGCGAACTCGGGGTCCGTCATGATCGTGGCCGGGTTGGAGTTGACCAGGATGACCCGCAGGCCCTCCTGGCGCAGCACGCGGCAGGCCTGGGTGCCGGAGTAGTCGAACTCCGCGGCCTGCCCGATGACGATCGGCCCGGAGCCGATCACCAGGACGCTGGTGAGGTCAGTGCGACGTGGCATCGGTGGCGCTCTCCTGGGTGGCGGTGGCGCGAGGGGTCCCGGTCGCCATGAGGTCGACGAAACGGTCGAAGAGGTAGCCGGCGTCGTGCGGTCCGGCGGCTGCCTCGGGGTGGTACTGGACGGAGAACGCCGGCAGGTCGAGGCACTCCAGGCCCTCGACCACGTCGTCGTTCAGGTCGACGTGGGAGACGACCACGCGCCCGTACCTGCCGTCGTCGTACGGGGCGACGGACTCGCCGGTCAGCGGTGCGTCGACGGCGAACCCGTGGTTGTGGGCGGTGATCTCGACCTTGCCCGTGCGGCGGTCCAGGACCGGCTGGTTCACCCCACGGTGGCCGTAGGTGAGCTTGTAGGTGCCGAAGCCGAGCGCCCGGCCGAGGAGCTGGTTCCCGTAGCAGATGCCGAAGAACGGGATCCGGCGGTCGAGCACCCCCCGCAGCACGTCGACCTCGTGCACCGCGGCGGACGGGTCGCCGGGTCCGTTGGAGAAGAACACCCCGTCGGGCTCGAGCGCCAGGACCTCGTCGACGGTCGCCGTGGACGGCAGGACGTGCGTGCGGACACCGCGTTCGGCGAGCCGCTGCGGCGTCATCGACTTGATGCCGAGGTCGAGAGCGACCACGGTGGCGACCGGCTCTCCGCCGGCAGTGGGCTCGACCGTGTACGGGTCGGCGGTGGTGACCTCACCGGCGAGGTCGGCGCCGCTCATGGGCGGTGCCGCGGCGACCTCGGC
This sequence comes from Actinotalea sp., assembly GCA_036504175.1. Classification (GTDB taxonomy): domain Bacteria; phylum Actinomycetota; class Actinomycetes; order Actinomycetales; family Cellulomonadaceae; genus Actinotalea. Next base: position 9,364 of record DASXVR010000290.1, read on the forward strand.
GAGCAGGTCCTGGTCGGCCCGTCGTCGGCCGGTGGTGTCGACCAGGGCGTCACCGGAGAAGATCCCGGCCCGCATCACACCCCGGTCGCGCAGGTGGCGGGTCAGGGCGCGCGTGTCGATGTCGCTGATCCCGACGACCTCGGCGTCCAGCAGCCCCTGCTCGAGGGTGCCGGTGGAGCGCCAGCTCGACGGGCGGATCGCCGGGTCACGCACCACGTAGCCGGCGACCCAGATGCGGCGCGACTCCTGGTCCTCGCCGTTCAGGCCGGTGTTGCCGACGTGCGGCGCCGTCATCACCACGATCTGCCGGTGGTACGACGGGTCGGTCAGCGTCTCCTGGTACCCGGTCATGCCGGTGTTGAAGACGATCTCGCCCACCGTGCGCCCGGCGGCCCCGTAGGCCAGGCCGGTGAAGGTCCGACCGTCCTCCAGGACCAGCACTGCTGTCCGGTCGCTCATCTGCTCTCCTCGGGTGTCATGGTGTACGGGCGCCGCTCGAGGAGCAGGCCGATCGCCGCCGTCAGGGTGGCGCTGTCCGCCGCTCGTCGCATCCGGAGCCCGGTGTCGAGCTGTGGCCGTCCGGATCCCGCCCCGGGGGTGGCGTCCAGGCTCTCCCCCGCCTCGGCCGAGGGACCGGTCCAGCGGAGGACCAGCAGACCCTTGCCGCCGACGAAGGTGCCGGCCATCCCGCCCGAGCGCTCGAGCGCCACCAGGTCGCCGGCGGGAACGAAGAGGTCCCGGGCACCCTGCCGCTCGATGGTCACGCCGGCGTCGTGGACCTGGACCGTGGCGGCCGACCGCGTGCCGAGGTCGTGGGCGACGACCCGGTCGAGCCAGTCGCCGGCGACGGTCGTCGAGACGTAGGTGGCCGGCAGGGGCGGGCACAGCGGCTCTCCCCGCTGATCCGGTCGCGCGTCCGGTACGCCCACGAGCGCCCGCGTCCGGGCCTCCCGCCCACGCCAGCCGCGGAGCATGCCGACGAGGGCCAGGGACAGGCAGACCGCGAGGACCGCGATGCTGACGGCCGTCCTCATGGGCGGCGCCCGGCGGTCACCGGCAGCGGCGCGCCGGCACCCCCCTGAGCGGGTTCGACGGGGCGGCCGTCCAGCACGGTGGCCCGGCCGCGCAGGAAGGTCGCCACCACGCGCCCGTTCAGGTGCCGGCCACCGTAGGGCGTGTTCCGGCTGGCGCTCACGAGCTCCGCGGGGTCCACCTCCCACTCGGCGTCCGGGTCGACCAGCGTGATGTTGGCGGGCTCCCCCACCGCGAGCGGCCGACCGTGGGCGGTAGGGCCCTCGTCGATGCGGCCGATGCGGGCCGGCGCGGTGGACAGCACGCGGGCCACGTCCGACCAGGTCATCCGCCCGGTGGCCACCATGGTCGTGGCGACGACCGACAGAGCGGTCTCCAGCCCGGTCATGCCGTTGGCCGCGGCGGCCCACTCGCAGTCCTTGTCCTCACGCGTGTGCGGGGCGTGGTCGGTGGCGACGATGTCGATCGTCCCGTCGGCCAGGCCGGCCCGCACCGCCTCCACGTCCGCCTCGGTGCGCAGCGGTGGGTTGACCTTGAACAGCGGGTCGTAGCTGCGGGCGAGGTCGTCGGTCAGCAGCAGGTGGTGGGGGGTGACCTCGGCGGTGACGTCGATCCCGCGCGACTTGGCCCAGCGCAGGATCTCCACCGATCCGGCTGTCGACACGTGGCACACGTGCAGCCGCGACCCGACGTGCTCGGCGAGCAGCACGTCCCGCGCGATGATCGCTTCCTCGGCGACGGCCGGCCAGCCCGCCAGGCCCAGCTCGGCGGAGACCGCGCCCTCGTGCATCTGGGCATCCTGCGTGAGGCGCGGCTCCTGCGCGTGCTGGGCGATGACCCCGTCGAACGCCTTGACGTACTCCAGCGCCCGGCGCATCAGCACCGGGTCGTGGACGCACATGCCGTCGTCGGAGAAGACCCGCACGCGCGCGGCCGAGTACGCCATCGCACCGAGCTCAGCCAGGTGGACCCCTGCGAGCCCCACGCTCACCGCGCCCACGGGCAGGACGTCGACCCATCCGGCGTCCCGGCCGAGGCGCCACACCTGCTCGACCACACCGGCGGTGTCGGCGACAGGTGAGGTGTTCGCCATGGCGTGGACGGCGGTGAAGCCGCCCAGCGCGGCGGCCCGGGTGCCGGTGAGCACCGTCTCGGCGTCCTCGCGGCCCGGCTCGCGCAGATGGGTGTGCAGGTCGACGAGCCCGGGGAGGGCGACGAGGCCCGTGCCGTCAACGACGTGGATGTCGTCGCGACCGTCGGCCGCGGCCGCCGCCTCGGCGCCGAGCGCACTGATGGTCCCGTCCACCACGAGGATGTCGATGGGGTCGTCGCCGAGCGGCCTCACGCCGCGCAGCAGGTAGCTCGTGGTCATGCCCCAGCCTCCGTGTCCTTGGCGAGCAGCAGGTACAGGACGGCCATCCGGACGGCCACGCCGTTGGCGACCTGCTCGAGGATCACCGCGCGGGTCGAGTCGGCGGCGTCCGCCGAGATCTCCAGGCCCCTGTTCATCGGGCCGGGGTGCAGCACGATGGCGTGCTCGGGGAGCAGGGCCAGGCGCCGCGCGTCGAGCCCGAACGACCGCGTGTACTCCAGCGGGCTCGGGAAGAAGCCCGTGCTGCGCGCGGTGCCGTCGCCGCCCATCCGTTCCCGCTGGACGCGCAGCATCATGATCGCGTCGGGGCTGTCGGTCGTCAGCACCTCGTCCAGGTGGTACGAGATCCGGCACGGCCACGTCTGCGCGCCCACCGGGACCAGGGTCGGCGGGGCGACCAGCGTGACGCGCGCACCGAGGGTGTGCAGCATCTGCACGTTCGACCGCGCGACCCGCGAGTGCAGCACGTCGCCGACGATCGCGATGTGCAGACCGGCGAGGTCCGCACCCACCCCGTCCGGCGCCGACTCCCCGGCCCGCAGGTGGCGGCGCAGGGTGTAGGCGTCGAGCAGGGACTGGGTCGGGTGCTGGTGCGTCCCGTCGCCGGCGTTGATCACCGACGTCTCCACCCACCCGGCGTGCGCGAGGCGGTGGGGTGCCCCGGACGCCTGGTGGCGGATGACGACCGCGTCGGCACCCATGGCCTGCAGGGTCTGGGCGGTGTCCTTGAGGGACTCCCCCTTGGACACGCTCGAGCCCTTGGCCGAGAAGTTGATGACGTCGGCGGAGAGCCGTTTGGCCGCGGTCTCGAAGGAGATCCGCGTGCGGGTGGAGTCCTCGAAGAAGAGGTTGACCACCGTGCGCCCGCGCAGGGTGGGCAGCTTCTTGATCTCGCGGCCCTGGGTCGCGGCCATGCGCGCTGCCGTGTCCAGCACCTCGATGGTCGCTTCCCGGTCCAGGTCCGCGGCGCTGAGCAGATGCCTCATCGGGAGCCTCCCTCGATCTGCACCGAGTCGCTGCCGTCGGTCTCGACGAGCTTGACCCGCACCTGCTCGGCGGCCGACGTCGGCAGGTTCTTGCCCACGTAGTCGGCCCGGATGGGCAGCTCGCGGTGACCCCTGTCGACGAGCACCGCCAGCTGGACCGCTCGAGGTCGCCCGAGGTCGTTGAGGGCGTCGAGAGCGGCCCGGATCGTCCGGCCGGAGTACAGCACGTCATCCACCAGGACGACGGTCCGGTCATCGATGCCGAGCGGTGGCAGCACCGTGGCGCCGATGGGGCGGGTGGGGTGGCGGCGCAGGTCGTCGCGGTACATCGTCACGTCCAGCGACCCGCACAGGGCGGCCGCGTCGAGTCCCGGCTCGACCTCGGCCATCTTCGCGGCGAGACGACGCGCGAGCGGGAGCCCGCGGGTGGGGATGCCGAGCAGGACGAGGTCGGCGGCGCCCTTGTTTCGCTCGAGGATCTCGTGCGCGATGCGGCTGAGGGCCCGGGTGATGTCGGGGCCACCGAGGACGGGCGTTGCTTCCGCACGGGCGGGGCCGGCAGGTGCGGCGGGACCGGTGGGCACAGCAGGGCCAGAGGACATCTGGCGACCTCCTTCCCCGCCTCTCAGGACGGGTCTTAAAGGATGTCTGACGTCGGTGAGCGTACTGCACCCGGCCGGGCCGTCCGACGCCGTCCCGACACTCGGCACGCCGACCTCGCGTTGGGCCGGTGCGGGCAGCCCCGGTGGGAGACGATGGCCCCATGGTCACCCCCATCCTGTCCCTGGCAGAACGAGCAGCGTCGCTCGCCGACCGCTGGGTCGAGGCGACGGTCGCCGGCGAGACCCCGACGGAGCGCCGCACCACGGGCCGCCTCGCCGCGCTGGTCTCCGACCCGGCCGGCCTCGAGCTCGCCGTGCGCTTCGTCGACCGCGTCGCCAGGCCCGATGACGTCGACGTCGCGGCGCATGAGCTGGCCGAGCTCGCCCGGTACACGCATGCTGCGGGCGGCTTCCTCGGCCCCGCGGACCGGACGCTCCTGGGTCTGGGGACCCGGCTGGCCCCGCTGCTGCCGAGCGTGGTCGTGCCGGCCGCGCGGATGCGGCTGCGCCAGCTCGTCGGCCACCTCGTGGCGGACGCGGGCCCGGGCCTGGCCGACCACATCGCGCGGGCGCGGGCGGAGGGCTTCCGGCTCAACCTCAACCTGCTGGGCGAGGCAGTCCTCGGCGAGTCCGAGGCCCGTGCGCGTCTGGGCCGCGTGCAGGCGCTCGTGGAGCGCCCCGACGTCGACTACGTGTCGATCAAGGTCTCAGCGGTGGCAGCCCAGCTGTCCACCTGGGACACGCAGGGCAGCCGCGACCGGGTCGTCAGCCGCCTGCGCCCGCTGTACCGGTCGGCGCGTGCGCACGGGACGTTCCTCAACCTCGACATGGAGGAGTACAAGGACCTCGCCCTGACCACGGCCGTGTTCGAGGAGCTGATGACCGACCCGGACCTGCACGACCTGGAGATGGGCATCGTGCTCCAGGCGTACCTGCCCGACGCCGCGGACGCCCTCGAGGAGATCACGGGCATGGCCCGCCGCCGCCTGGACGCCGGGGGTGCCCGGGTCAAGGTGCGGCTGGTCAAGGGGGCGAACCTGGCCATGGAGACGGTCGAGGCCGAGCTGCACGGGTGGCGGCAGGCTCCGTACGCCACCAAGGCCGACGTGGACGCGAGCTACGTCCGGCTCATGTCCCACGCCCTGCAGCCCGATCGGACACCGGCCGTCAGGGTGGGCGTGGCGAGCCACAACCTCTTCCACGTGGCGCTCGCGCACGAGATCGCCCGGGACCGCGGCGTCAGCGAGGCGCTGGACATCGAGATGCTCCAGGGCATGGCGCCGGCCCAGGCGCGGGCCGTGCGGGACGAGGTCGGGCGGGTGCTGCTCTACACGCCCGTCGTGGCGCAGCAGGACTTCGACGTCGCGATCGCCTACCTCATCCGCCGGCTGGAGGAGAACGCCGCCGAGCAGAACTTCCTGCACGCGCTCTTCGCCGAGAGCGCCGCGGCCGAGCACCAGCCGGGCGCGTCGTCCGGGCGGGCTGCCGGCGGGCACGCCTCCGGCCTGGCGGGCCAGCGCGAGGCCTTCTTCGCCTCCGTCAAGGAGAGCGAGACCGTGGGCACCGACCGTCGGCGTGGTCCACGGCCGCCGGTCGGCGCGACGGGGCGTTTCGTGAACACCCCCGACACCGACCCTGCGCTGGCCGAGTCGCGTGCCTGGGCGCAGGACCTGCTGGTGCGCGAGCCCGGTGCCCCCGCCGTCACGCACCTGGCCACGGTCGAGGACGTGGACGCGGCGGTCGCCCGGGCGGAGGCCGTCGTCCGTGCCTGGGCCGACGCGTCCCCCGCGCAGCGGTCGGCCGTCCTGCGACGGGCCGCGGTGCACCTCGAGGAGGCGCGCGGCGACCTCGTCGCGACGATGGTCCACGAGGCAGGCAAGACCGTTGCCGAGGCGGACCCCGAGGTCAGCGAGGCTGTCGACTTCGCGCTCTACTACGCCGACCGGGCCGACGAGCTCGCCGACGGCGTGGTCCCGGGCGCGGTGTTCCGTCCCGACGGCGTCACCGTCGTGACCCCGCCCTGGAACTTCCCGGTGGCCATCCCGACCGGCTCCGTCCTCGCGGCCCTCGCTGCGGGGTCGCCCGTGATCATCAAGCCTGCGCACCCCACACCGCGCTGCGCGGCGGTGGCCATGACAGCAGTGCGGCGGGCGATCGAGGAGGCCGGCTTCTCCCCCGACGTCCTCCAGGTCGTCCGCACCGCCGGGAGCGACCTCGGCCGCCGCCTGGTCACCCACCCGGCGGTGGCCCGGGTGCTCCTGACCGGGTCGATCGAGACGGCGGAGCTCTTCTCGTCGTGGCGGGACGACCTGGACGTCCTCGCCGAGACGTCGGGCAAGAACGCGATCATCGTGACCCCGTCCGCCGACGTCGATCTCGCGGTCGCCGACGTCGTCCGGTCCGCCTTCGGCCACGCGGGCCAGAAGTGCTCGGCCTGCTCCCTGCTGATCCTCGTCGGGTCGGCCGGGTACTCCGACCGGCTGCGCCGTCAGCTCGCCGACTCGGTCGCCTCGCTCGCCGTCGGTGCCGCCACCGACCTGTCGACCACGATGGGCCCGCTCACGGAGCCCGCCACCGGCAAGCTCCTGCGAGCCCTGACCGAGCTGGACGAGGGCGAGGCCTGGCTGGTGCGACCCCGCCGGCTCGACGAGGACGGTCGGCAGTGGACCCCGGGCGTCAAGCACGGCGTCGCACCCGGCTCCTTCTTCCACCTCACCGAGGTGTTCGGGCCGGTGCTCGGGGTGATGCGGGTCGAGACCCTCGAGGAGGCGATCGACCTGCAGAACGCCGTCGACTTCGGCCTGACCGGCGGGCTCCACTCGCTGGACGAGAGCGAGATCGACACCTGGCTCGAGCGCGTCGAGGTCGGCAACGCCTACGTCAACCGCCACATCACCGGTGCCATCGTGCAGCGACAGCCGTTCGGTGGCTGGAAGGCGTCGGTGGTCGGTCCCGGCGCGAAGGCCGGGGGTCCCAACTACGTGGCCGAGCTCGGCTCGTGGACCGACTCCCCCGACGTCCCGCAGGACGACGCCGGTTGGCTTGCCTGGGCGCGCGAGGACGACAGGCGCTGGTGGCGGGCAGAGCTCGGGGTCGAGCACGACCCCACGGGCCTCGCTGTCGAGTCCGACGTGCTCCGCTACCGGCCGGTGCCGCAGCTGACCCTGCGGGTCGGCGCCGGCGCCCGCGCGCGCGAGGTCGAGCGGGTGCTCTCGGCCGCCCGCTGCGCCGGGGTGCCGGTGGTCGTCAGCAGGGACGACGAGGAGGACGACGCCACCTTCGCGGCGGCGGTCCGCGAGGGTGAGATCACGGGCCGGATCCGCGTCGTCGGAGCCGCACCGGGCCTCAGGGAGGCTGCGCGGACCCGCGTCGGGCAGGTCACGGTCCTCGACGGTCCCGTGCTCGCGAGCGGTCGGCGCGAGCTGCTGACAGTGCTGCGCGAGCAGGCGATCAGCCGCACACGCCACCGGTTCGGCCATGTGAGCTCGCGCGACTGAACCCGCGCCCGCAGGTCCCGTGCGGGCGTCGGCTCTCCCGGGGCGGTACGAAACGCCCATCGGCACCGAGGTCCCTGTCAAAGGGACAGATCGGGCTCGATACTTGCCGCCATGCCCGGATTCCTGCGCCTGCTGCTGACCGTGACCCAGGTCGCCACGGCCGGCATGGTGATCGGCCTGTGCGCGCTGCACGGGCCGTGGTGGCGCGACGGCCGCAGGGGCGCGGACGCGGCGTGGACGGTGGCCTGGTCGCTGGCGCTCGCGGGTGTCTGCATGGCCAACGGGCTGCTCACGGCCGCGTCCGAGAGCTGGGCCGCGCCCGGGCTGCTGCTCGTCCGGTTCGTCGCGCTGTCGCTGGCCGTCGTGCTCAGCTTCCCGGCGATGGCGGTCTACGCGTCGGGTCCGCGGGCACGGGTGCTCATGGTCGTCTCGGGCGCCTGGTACGCCACGGTGGCCGTCCTGTGGGTGTCCACCGACCTCGTCTTCGCCCACCGGGTCACCGGCGGCCTCCCGGTCTACGGGCCGCTCGCGCCGGCGCTGAGCCTGCTCCCGCTGGTCGGTGTGGGTGCCTACCTGGTGCGCGCCGTCCGGAGCCGGCCCGTGGACCGTGCCGGGGTCGTCCTGACGGTGACTGGAACCCTCTCGGCCGCCCTGCTCGTCGTCGCCTTCGTCCCACCCGTGTCGATCGTCTCCGAGCTCCTGCAGGGCGTGTGGGTCCTGCCGCTCGGCATCGGGCTGCACGTGGTGGCGTCCTCACGGATCGCGACCCTGCAGCGCGACGCCGACCGGCGGGCGGCGATGCGCGACGCCCTCGCCTCGCTCGCCAACGCCGCCCTCTTCATCAAGGAGCCGGAGCGCATCCTCGCCCAGGCCACGGCGTCGGGTCGTCAGCTCGTGGGCGACCCGTCGATCGACGGGACCGTCAGGCCGCTGGGTCGCAACAGGTTCGTCACCGAGCTCTACTCCGTCGAGGGCCGTCCGATGGACCAGGACGACACGGTCTTCCTGCGGGACCTGGCCCGCGTCGTCTCCGGTGCCGCCGAGCGGCAGGCGCTGACCGCACGCCTCGGTCGCGCCGCGTTCACCGACTCCCTGACCCAGCTGCTCAACCGGCACGCGCTGGACCGCTCGCTGGCCGAGGCCCTCGAGAAGGCCAATGTCGAGCGCACCCGGGTGGCCGTCCTGTTCTGCGACCTCGACGGGTTCAAGCAGGCCAACGACAGGCACGGCCACGAGTGGGGCGACACCCTCCTGGTGCGCACGGCGGAGCACCTGCGCGACGTGGTGGGTGACGGGCCGCTCATCGCGCGGCACGGCGGCGACGAGTTCGTCGTCGTCGTCCCCCGAGCCGCCAGCCTCGCCCGGCTGCGGGTCGTCGCCGAGCGCATCCGCCACGAGTTCACCCCACCGGGCCAGGACGCCATCCCCGTGTCGATCACCGTGGGCGTGGCCGCGTGGCACCCCGGTGAGCCGGTCGAGCCGTCCGCTCTCGTCCGCGACGCCGACCTGGCCATGCTCGAGGCCAAGCGCCTGCGCAGCGGCGTCGCCGTGTACGACGGCGCCCTGCGGGCCCGCGTGACGGCGCAGAGCACGCTGCGCCGCGACCTGCAGCGCGGGGTCGCGGCCGGAGAGCTGGTCGCCCACTTCCAGCCGGTCACGGACACCTCGACGCTCGAGGTCGTCGGCCTCGAGGTCCTCGCACGGTGGAACCGCGACGGCCGCCTGGTGGAGCCGGCCGACTGGTTGCCGTTCGCCGAGGAGTCGACCCTGATCGAGGAGGTCGGCCGCCAGATGTTCCAGGCGGCGCGGGCCGGGATGGAGCGCTTCGGCCTGCCTGTGGCGGTGAACGTGGCAGCGCGCCAGCTCGACGCACGCGACTTCGTCGACCAGGTCGTGGCCGCGTGGGGTGACAGCGACTGGGACCGGCTGACGATCGAGGTCACCGAGAGCGCCCTGCTGCACGACGCCGACCACGTCCGACGCGCGCTCGTGGCGCTCGCGGACAGGGGGGTGACCATCGCCCTGGACGACTTCGGCACCGGGTACAACTCGCTGTCACGGCTCGCGGAGCTGCCGCTGCACGTGCTGAAGATCGACCGGGCGTTCGTTCGCGGCATCGGTACCGCGCAGGGCGCCGCCGTCCTGCGCGCGATCCTAACCCTCGCCGAGGCGCACGGCCTCGAGGTCATCGCGGAGGGCGTGGAACGGGTCGACGAGCTGACCGCCCTGGTCGCGATGGGGGTGACCACCGCGCAGGGGAACATGCTCGGGCGCCCCGCGGCGACGCTCCCGCTGCCGGGTCGGACCCCGTGCCTGCCGCAGTGGCGCATCCCGCGCCCGCGGACCCTCACGCCAGCAGGGTCGGCTTGAGCTCGACGAGGCGTCCGAGGAGGCCGTTCACGAAGGTGGGCGAGTCGTCCGTGGACAGGGCCCGGACCAGCTCGACCGCCTCGTCGACGGCAACGGCGTCGGGCACGTCGTCGTTGAAGAGGATCTCCCAGGCACCGAGGCGCAGAGCAGCGCGGTCGACGGCCGGCATCCGGTCGAGCGTCCACCCGTGCGCATAGGTCTCGATCAGCTCGTCGATCCGCTCCTGGTGGTCGAGCACGCCCTCGACGAGGTCCACCGAGTACTGCGGGAGCGACGCCTCGGTACCCGGCTCCACGATCCTGGCGGCCAGCACCTCACGCGGGGCCGTGCGGCGCTGGTCGGCCTCGAACAGGACGTCCAGCGCTCGCTTGCGCGCCTTGCTGCGAGCACCCACGGGTCAGTTCACGCGGCCGAGGTAGGAACCGTCACGTGTGTCGACCTTGACCTTGGTGCCGGTCTCGAGGAAGAGCGGGACCTGGATCTCCGCGCCCGTCTCGACGGTGGCCGGCTTGGTGCCGCCCGTGGAGCGGTCGCCCTGCAGGCCGGGCTCGGTGTAGGTGATCTCGAGGACGACCGACGGCGGCAGCTCGATGTACAGCGGCACGCCCTCGTTCGTCGCGACCATGGCCTGCTGGTTCTCGAGCAGGTAGCTCGCGGCGTCGCCCACGGTCGCCTCGGGCACCGGGAGCTGCTCGTAGGAGGAGCTGTCCATGAAGATGAAGTCGGTGCCGTCCTTGTACAGGTACTGCATGTCGCGCTTGTCGACGTTCGCGGTCTCGACCTTCAGACCTGCGTTGAACGTCCGGTCGACGACCTTGCCGGAGAGCACGTTCTTGAGCTTGGTCCGCACGAACGCGCCACCCTTGCCGGGCTTGACGTGCTGGAACTCGACGACGGTCCACAGCTGGCCGTCGATCTTGAGAACAATGCCGTTCTTGAGGTCATTCGTCGTAGCCACGGTGGATCTTTCTGTCGAGTTGGCAAGGAGCAGCCCCGGTCGGTCGGGGCGCGACCCCAGGTCCGGGAAGTCAGGGTCGGGCCGCTCCGGCACCCACGACGGGCGCGGTACGGCACAAGGCGGCGGCCAGTCTACCGCTGCACGAGCACCTGGACGGCAGCAGCACCGGCGCCGACGGCCGCAGCCCAGAGCATCGAGGCCAGGGTGCCGATCACGAACCGCTCGGACGCACCCGGGTTGTCACGCAGCTCGGGGTAGCGTCCCAGCCCCTTGACGGCGATGACGAACGCGATGCCGCCCGGGTAGCCGGCCAGCAGCGAGGCGGTGATCGCCAGTCGTTCCAGCACACCTATCCAGGTCCCCCCGCGCAGCGCATCGCGCGCCTGCGGACCCGTGGGACCACCCGGCGGCGTGGCGTCCGGGTCCCCGGCGCCGTCCCGGTCACCCGGGTCGTCCGGCCCTCCCGCGCCGTCCTCGGCAGGGTCGGGGGGCGGCTGCCCGGCGTCGGCCGACCTGGCTGCGAGCTGCAGCACCCAGGCCGTCAACGGCCACCCGCCGAGGGCACTGAGCGCCAGAGCGGCCACCGCCACGGCCCCGACCAGCCATCCGGTCACGGCTGCTCCTCCCCCTGCTCGGTGTCGGCCCGGCCGGGCCGCACCCGGTCATCCTCGTCGGCGGACGCCGCGAGTCCCAGGAGCCGCGCCGCTGCCGGTCGAGCCGCCCGCTCCTCCGCCCACAGCGCGGTCCGCAGCCGCTGGGACACGGCCTGCTGAGTGATGCCCAGGGTGTGCGCCACCTCGTCCTGACGTACCAGCGGACCGCCGGCAGCCATCGCGTCGACCACGTCCCAGCCGGCCGGGGTCCGGCGCGCGGCGACGGCAGCCAGGAGCGTCAGGACCGCCTCGGCCTCCTGCGCCGGCCACGGACGCTCGCCGCGGACCGCGAGGGGCACCAGACGGGCCCGGCTCTTGGCTGCCTCGACGGCGGCGCGGGCCAGGACGAACGCCTGCCCCGTCCCCGCCCGGGCCGAGACCGGCAGCGGCTCTGCCACCGGGCCGCAGCCCACCCCCACGCTCCAGCCACCCCACCGCAGCACTGTCAGCGTGAGGTCGACCACGTGCTCGGGGTCGGACAGGACCGCCTGCACCTCGTCGCCGACGGTCCGTTCGAAGCGCCTGATGACGCCCCGTCCGGGGCGGGTGTGCGGCTCGAGGTCGCTCAGCAGACCCTCGACGCGGTCGCCGAGTCGCCTGCTGCCCTCTTGGTCGATCGTCAGGACGAACATGCCACAATGTTACGGCCTTGTACGCTCCACAACAAGGTTCAAGACTTGTCGAGTGCGATCCGTGCGACAGCCTCGAGGGCGAGCCGGTAGGAGTCGAAGCCGAAGCCCGCGACGGTGCCCGTGGCCACACCGCCGATCACCGAGGTGTGGCGGAACGTCTCACGCGCGGCGGGGTTCGACAGGTGCACCTCGACCAGGACCAGGCCCCCGGTCGTGACCTGCGCCGCGGCGTCCCGCACGGCGTAGGAGTAGTGCGTGAACGCGGCCGGGTTCAGCACCACGTGGGCCCGGGCGTCGACAGCCTCGTGCAGCCACCCGATCAGCTCGGACTCGTCGTCGGTCTGGCGCGTCTCGACCTCGAGGCCCAGCCGCTCCCCCCAGGCGAGCGCCGCGGCGGACAGGTCCGCCATCGTGGCGTGCCCGTACACCTCCGGCTCACGTACCCCGAGGCGTCCCAGGTTCGGACCGTTGAGGACCATCACACGCGTCATGGCGCAAGGCTAGTCAGAGCGACACGGGTCCGACGCCGCTGTCCCGGCTGACCTCGGCGTAGGCGGCCGCGAGCAGGGCGGGGTCCGGCCCCTCCAGGCGCACCGGGCGCCCGATCCCCTCCAGGACGACGAAGCGCAGGAGGTCCCCGCGGGACTTCTTGTCCCGGCGCATGGCCCCGAGCAGCCGCTCCCACCTGTCCCCGCGGTAGGTCACCGGCAGTCCCACGGACGTGAGCACGGCGCGGTGCCTGTCCGCGACGTCCTCGTCGAGCCGACCCGCGAGACGGGCGAGCTCGGCGGCGAACACCATGCCCACCGAGACCGCTGCGCCGTGACGCCAGGAGTATCGCTCCACCTGCTCGATCGCATGGGCGAAGGTGTGGCCGTAGTTGAGGATCTCCCGCAGGTCCGCCTCGCGCAGGTCCTTGCCGACGACGTCGGCCTTGACCGCCACGGCACGCTCGACGAGCTCGCGGAGCACGCCCTCGCCGTCCGCGTCGAGCGTGGGCGCCGTCAGCCTCGCCGGGTCGGCCTCGACCAGCTCGAGGATCCGGACGTCGGCGATGAAGCCGGCCTTGATGATCTCCGCCAGCCCCGCGACCCTGTCGTGCACCGGGAGCGAGGTCAGGGTCTCGAGGTCGCACAGCACGCCCGCGGGCGGGTGGAACGCACCGACGAGGTTCTTCCCCTCGGCGGTGTTGATACCCGTCTTGCCCCCGACCGCCGCGTCCACCATCGCCAGCAGCGTGGTCGGCACGTGCACCACCTTGATGCCGCGCAGCCAGGTCGCGGCGACGAAGCCGGCCAGGTCCGTGGTGGACCCACCGCCGAGGGAGACCACGGCGTCGCTCCTGGTGAAGTCGGCCTGGCCGAGCACCTGCCAAAGGAAGGCGGCGACCTGCGCGGTCTTGGCCTCCTCGGCCTCCGGGACCTCGGCGAGGAACGCCTCGTAGCCCTGGGCCACGAGATCCTCACGCACCGCCTCCGCCGACGTCGCCAGCGCGCCCGGGTGCACCACCAGCACGCGCCTGACCCGCTCGCCGAGCAGGCGCGGGAGCTCACCGAGCAGGTGCCTGCCGATCACCACGTCGTAGGGCCGCTCCCCCGGCACCGTGACGACGGTGGAAGGGGTCGCGCCGCGCGCGGGGCCGTCGGTCTCCATCAGGGTGTGCTCTCCGGGGTCGGCGGGGTGGGTGCGGTGGGTGCGGGTCGCAGCGCCTCGGCGATGCGGCGCGCCACGTGGGCCGCCGACCGGTGGTCCGTGGACTCGTGCAGCGTCGCCAGGGCGCTGTAGACCGGGCGGCGGGCCTCCATCAGGGCCTGCCACTGGGCGCGCGGGTTCCCGAGCAGCAGCGGTCGGGCGGTGTTGAAGCCGACGCGCGGTGCGGCCTGGGCGAGCGAGACGTCGAGGAACACGACCGTCCCGCCGCGTGCCGTGTAGCTGCGCAGGGCGTCCTGGGTGGCGGCATGCAGCACCGCGCCGCCGCCAAGGGCCAGGACGCCGGCGTGCTCCCGCAGCGCGGTGGCCACGGCAGCCTGCTCGAGCTCCCGGAACCGCGGCTCGCCGTCCTCGACGAAGATGTCGCTGATCGACTTCCCGGCCAGGGCCTCGACGTCGACGTCGGTGTCCCGTGCCTGGAGCCCGAGCTCGCGCGCCAGGGCCCGAGCCACGGTGGACTTGCCCGACCCGGGCGGGCCGATCAGGACAACGCGCGGCTCGGCGGTCACCGCTGCAGCTCGGGGATCGCCTCGACGTAGGCCGCGTGGTTGCGGGCCACCTCCGCCACGCTGTCGCCGCCGAACTTCTCCAGCACCGCCTCCGCGAGCACCAGGGCGACCATCGCCTCGGCCACGACTGCAGCCGGGGGTACGGCGCACACGTCCGACCGCTGGTGGATCGCCTGGGCCGCCTCACCGGTGGAGACGTCCGTCGTGTCGAGGGCGCGCGGCACCGTCGAGATGGGCTTCATCGCTGCGCGCACCCGCAGCACCTCACCGTTCGACATGCCGCCCTCGAGCCCGCCGGCCCGGTTGGTGCGCCGCCGGATGAGCCCGGTCTCGGGGTCGCGCTCGATCTCGTCATGCGCCTGCGACCCCCGACGGGCAGCCGTCCGGAAGCCGTCGCCGATCTCCGCACCCTTGATCGCCTGGATGCTCAGCAGCGCCGCGGCGAGCCGGGCGTCGAGCCGACGGTCCCAGTGCGTGTAGCTGCCCAGCCCTGTGGGCACGTCGTAAGCGAGCACCTCGACGACCCCGCCGAGCGTGTCGCCTGCCTTCTGGCAGTCGTCGATCTCGGCCACCATGGCCGCGGAGGTCTGGGCGTGGAAGCACCGGACCGGGTCCGCGTCGAGCGCAGCGACGTCGTCGGGCGTGGGCACCACGGCGTCGTCGGGGATGCCGACAGGGCCGATCGCCACGACGTGGGAGACGAGCCGGACCCCGACGGACTGCTCGAGGAAGCGTGCTGCGACCAGGCCGAGCGCGACACGGGTCGCGGTCTCGCGCGCGGAGGCCCGCTCGAGCACCGGCCGGGCGTCGTCGAAGCCGAACTTGCGCATGCCGACCAGGTCGGCGTGACCCGGGCGCGGGCGGGTGAGCGGCGCGTTGCGCGCCCGCTGGAGCTTGGCCTCGTCGTCGACCGGGTCGGCTGCCATGACGTCGACCCACTTGGGCCACTCGGTGTTGCCGATCTCGATCGCGAGCGGGCCGCCCTGGCTCACGCCGTGGCGCAGGCCGGCGAGGATGCGCACCTCGTCCTGCTCGAAGCTCATCCGCGCCCCGCGGCCGTAGCCGAGACGGCGGCGGGCGAGGGCAGCCTGGACGTCGGCTGTGGTGACCTGCACCCCCGCAGGCAGGCCTTCGATGATCCCCACCAGTGCAGGGCCGTGCGACTCCCCGGAGGTCAACCAGCGCAGCATGGGGCGATCCTTCCACGGCGGCGCCGCCGGTCAGGGCCGGGTCCGGACCCCGGACGCACCTCG
>DASXVR010000291.1:0-8607 GCA_036504175.1 Actinotalea sp.
CGTCTCCTCCGCCGAGCAGAAGTGGGGCCAGCGGTCCTCCGTGGTGCTGCTCCTGCCGCACGGCTTCGAGGGGCAGGGCCCGGACCACTCCTCGGCGAGGGTCGAGCGCTTCCTCCAGCTGTGCGCCGAGCGGAACATGACGGTCGCCGCACCGAGCTCACCTGCGTCGTACTTCCACCTGCTCCGCCGCCAGGCCTACGACAGGCCTCGCCGCCCGCTCGTCGTGGCCACGCCGAAGTCGATGCTGCGGCTCAAGGCGGCGGCGTCGCCCATCGACGACTTCACCTCGGGCTCCTTCCGGCCCGTCATCGGTGAGAGCTTCCTCCCGTCCGACGGCTCGGGCGGCACCGTCGACCGCGTGCTGCTGTGCTCGGGGAAGGTCTACTACGACCTCCTCGCCCACCGTGCCAAGACCGGGGACTCGCACACGGCCATCGTCCGGCTCGAGCAGCTCTACCCGCTCGAGACCGAGGCCGTCGCCGAGGCGATCCGCCCCTACGGGGACGCCGAGCTGGTGTGGGTCCAGGAGGAGCCGGCCAACCAGGGGGCGTGGAGCTTCATCCGGCTGAACCTGCCCGACGCGCTCGGACGCGAGATGAGGGTCGTGTCACGCGGCGCGGCGGCGTCGCCCGCCTCCGGGTCGCACAAGACGCACGCGGCCGAGCAGGTCACGATCGTGGAGGCGGCGTTCGCCCGCTGATCAGCGGCGTTCGCCCGCCGGTCGGCCGCGCTCGCCCGCCGGTCGGCGGCGTGCAGGCCGGGTGACTGCCTGCGCGCGCGCCCGGCCGGCGCGGGGCTGCCCCGCGCGTCGGCCTCCCCCGCTGCGGCCGGTCGGCCAGACTGGCACCGCAAGCTCCCACCTGACCAGGAGGACGTGGTGACAGACGCCGCACGGCGCATCTGCGTGATCGGCGACGAGCTGGTCGCCGGTGCCGGTGACCCCAAGGCGCTCGGCTGGGTGGGCCGCGTCGTGGCCCGCACTCCGCTGGAACCGTCGCCGATCGTGATGACCTTGGCCGTCCCTCACGAGACGACAGGGGCTCTCAGCGCACGCTGGGACGCGGAGACGGCACTGCGCTTCGGTCCACCGCCGCCCCAGGGGACCCACCACCTCGTCGTGGCGCTCGGCCGTGCCGACCTCGACGCTGGTGTCTCCCTGGCGCGAAGCCGGCTCAACCTGGCCAACATCCTCGACGTGGCCGAGTCCCGGCGGCTCAGCTGCTTCGTGGTCGGCCCGCCCCCGGGTGGCACGGCCCCCGCCGAGCGGCAGGCGGAGCTCTCCGCCGCGTTCGGCGACGTCGCCCTGCGCAGGCGGGTCCCGTACGTGGAGACCTACGGGCCGCTCGCACGCCACGAGCAGTGGCTGGCCGACCTGAGCACCGGCGACGGCGAGACGCCCGGCCAGGCGGGGTACGGGCTCATGGCCTGGCTGGTCCTGCACACCGGCTGGCACCGCTGGTTGGGCCTGCCCGACGACGTCTGAGCGCCACGCAAGGTCGGAGCGCCATGCGAGGTCCGAGCGCCAGGCGACGTCCGGACGTCGGCGAGGTCAGCCGTTCAGGGTCGCGCGGATGGCGGTGAGGGCGCTGTCCAGCACCGTTCGGACCGTCTCGACGGTGAGGTCGTCCACGGGTCCACGCGCGTCCGCGCGCCGCAGGTCGGCCCGGACGTCGTCGCGGAAGCGCTGGACGAGCAGCTCGGCCTCGACGAGCCTGACGCGCGACGCGGTCCGGCCGTCCCAGCCGGGGCGCCCCGGGACCGCTGACGCGCGCGCCTGCTGTGCGGCGGCGGCGAGGTCGGCGCGGAGCCCGGCCATCGAACCCCGCACGTCGGCCCGCACGTCCGCGGCAAGGCTCCGCACGGTCTCGGCCAGGTCCTCCTCGAGGGCTGCGAGGTCGGCGCCCCGCAGCGCGAGCTCCTCGCGGCCCGCCGGGGTCAGCGAGTAGGTGCTCTTGCGGCCGTCCTCGGCCCGCAGGACCAGCCCCTCCTCCTCGAGGCGGGCCAGCCGGGGGTAGATCGTGCCGGCGCTGGGCCGGTACGTCCCCCCGAAGCGGTCCGAGAGCGCCGTGATGAGCTCGTAGCCGTGCTTGGGTCCCGACGCCAGGAGCGAGAGCAGGTAGAGCCGCAGCTGGCCGTGGGCGAAGACGGGGGCCATCAGCTGACGACGGACCAGCGAGCGGCCTGCTGGCGCAGGACCGTCAGGTGCCCCGACACGGTGCGTACCTGGAGCCGGCAGCTGCCGTCGCCGGTCACGACGTCGACCACGCCGCGCAGCGGGCCGGTGCCGCCCTGCTCGGCGCCGTCGACGACGACCCGGCCGGAGACGGTCCGTGCCGCCACCGACATGCCCAGGGTGTCCGGGACGCGAACCGTGACGTCCCCGGACACGGTCCCGAGCGACGCCCCGCGCAGGCCCGTCGCGTCGACGGTGACCGACCCGGACACCGAGGACACGTCCACGTCGCCGAACCGACCGGTGGTGGTGATGGAGCCCGAGACGGAGTTGGCCCGCAACGTCCCCTC
Source organism: Actinotalea sp. (assembly GCA_036504175.1). Classification (GTDB taxonomy): domain Bacteria; phylum Actinomycetota; class Actinomycetes; order Actinomycetales; family Cellulomonadaceae; genus Actinotalea. The sequence goes on from DASXVR010000291.1 coordinate 2,524, forward strand.
GTGGGCGCGCAACGCCAGCTCACCCGAGACGGCGTTCGCACGCAGGTCGCCGTGGGTGCCGTCGGTCACGAGCGACCCGGAGACGGTCGAGACGCTGACCTCCCCGGTGATGTCTGCCACGAGGCCGTCCGCCGTGACCGCCGCGAGCTTGACCGCGACGTCGCGCTGGACCGCGATGTGGATGTCCACGGCGTCGGAGGCCTTGAGGCGCTTGAGCCGTTCGAGGACCCCGTCCCAGCCGCCGAGGGTGAAGCTGTACCCCACGCGCAGCTCGCCGCCGTCGAGGCTGACCTCCAGGGGCCTGCCGTGCACCCGGTGCACCTCGATCCGCGCACCCGGCTCATCGCGTCCGACGACGTCGACCCGCCCCCCGACGAGTGCGGCCCGCAGGCTGTGCACCGCCTCGACCTCGATGATCTGCGGGCCGTCGACGACCCATGCTTCCTCGGCCACAGCATCCTCCACTTGAGATATATCGCGTTGGGAGACACGTTATATCGCGAGTTGGTGGAGAGGCAAGGGGCAGCCGGGCGGTGGCTCCGCCGCCGCGCCGAGGAGGGCTCGCGGGGAGCTCCGTGGTGGGCGCGGGGTGTCAGCCGACGGCGTGACTCAGTGCGGGACGCCCTGGGCGCGCAGAGCGACGGTGAGGTCCTGCGGGTTGCTGGACACGGTGCAGGCGTCCTCGTACGACACGACCCCGTCGGCGATGAGGCGGAGGAGGTGCTGGTCGAACGTCTGCATCTTGTAGTACTCGCCGTCGGCGATGAGGTCCTGCAGCGGCGGGGCGTTGTACGGGTCGACGATGGCCTCCGCCGTGCGCCCGGTGTTGACCAGGACCTCGACGACGGCCGACCGGCCCGAGCCGTCCGCCTTGCGCACCAGCCGCTGGGAGATGATCCCGCGCAGCGCCTGCGCCAGCGCCCCACGGATCTGCTGCTGCTCGTGCGGCGGGAAGAAGTCGACGACGCGGTTGATGGTCTCCTGCGCGTCGATGGTGTGCAGCGTCGACATGACCAGGTGCCCGGTCTCGGCGGCGGACAGCGCAGCCCGGACGGTCTCCAGGTCGCGCATCTCGCCGACGAGGATGACGTCCGGGTCCTGCCGCATGGCGGCACGCAGCGCGACGTTGAAGTCGGCGGTGTCGAACTCCACCTCCCGCTGGGAGATGATCGCCTTCTTGTCGTGGTGGAGGATCTCGATGGGGTCCTCGATCGTGATGATGTTGACCTCGCGGTAGCTGTTCACCAGGTCGACCATCGAGGCCAGGGTCGTCGTCTTGCCCGAACCGGTCGGCCCGGTCACCAGGACCAGGCCGCGGGGCTCGAGCGCCAGCTCTCCGACGACCTCGGGCAGGCCGAGCTCGATCAGCGACTGGGCGCCGACCGCCACGCGCCGGAAGACCAGGCCGAGCGTGCCGCGCGCCTGGTAGGCGTTGACGCGGAAGCGGCCCACGCCGGTGAGGGAGAAGGCGAAGTCCGCCTCGTGCGTCTCCAGGAAGGCGGCACGCTTCTCCGGCGGCAGCACCTCGGAGACCATGTGCTCGGTGTCTTCCGGACGCAGCTCGGGTACCTGCAGACGCCTCAGGCGACCGTCGACGCGCAGACGCGGCGACGAGCCCACCTTGCAGTGCAGGTCGGAACCTGAGCTGCTGGCGAGGGCGTGCAGGAGCGGGATGACGGACTGGGGCTCGGCGGTCACCCTGTTCTGATCGGGCGCAGGCCGGTCGAACTTGAAGGTTGTGGGCGGTCGAAATCGCGTCCGCCCGGGTCATCACCCGCCCGCCAGGGTGTCGGCCGACGTCGGACGCGCCGGTCGGACGACCTCGCACGGTATGGGACCATGGAGGCCGCGACGGACCGAACGGCCCGTCAGGTCACTCCAAGGAGCCAGGCATGAGCAAGCGCGGTCGCAAGCGTCGTTCCCGCAAGGGCAGCGCAGCCAACCACGGCAACCGTCCCAACGCGTGAGGCCCCGGGCGGTGGTGCACCACGTGCCACCGCCCGCCTCATCCGGTCAGCCCCCGGGCTCGTGACCGGCCCGCTCGTGACCGGCCAGCTCGTGACCGGCCAGGTGGACCGCTAGAGCAGGTCCCCCGACATGCCACCCAGCGTGTGCGTGCGCAGCACCGTCAGCTGCTGCCGGATCCGCACGTGCAGCTCGGCCGGCGCACTCTCCGCGCAGGACCTCCGGACCGCCTTCTTGAGGTGGTCCTCCACGTCGTACTCGCTCAGGCACGGCTCGCAGTCCGCGAGGTGCTGACGGATGCGGTCGGCGTCGGACTCGCCGATCTCGGAGTCGAGGAACTCGAACAACCGGGTCAGGGCCTCGGTGCAGTCGGCCGGCCTCTGACCGGCCGACCCGTGTGCGTCGTCGCTCACGATGCGCTCTCCTCGACAGCGGTTGCCGGGACCAGGCCACGCTCGCGGGCGTAGTCGGCCAGCAGCTCGCGCAGCTGGTGCCGCCCGCGGTGCAACCGGGACATCACCGTCCCGATCGGGGTGCCCATGATCTCGGCGATCTCCTTGTAGGCGAAGCCCTCCACGTCCGCCAGGTACACGGCGATGCGGAAGTCCTCGCCGATGGCCTGGAGCGCTTCCTTCACGTCCGAGTCGGGCAGGTTGTCCAGCGCCTCCGCCTCGGCAGACCGCAGGCCCGCCGACGTGTGCGACGCAGCACGCGCGATCTGCCAGTCCTCGATGTCCTCGGCACCCGACTGCTGCGGCTCGCGCTGCTTCTTGCGGTAGGTGTTGATGAACGTGTTCGTCAGGATCCGGTACAGCCACGCCTTGAGGTTCGTCCCGGGCCGGTACTGGTGGAAGGCCGCGAAGGCCTTCGCGATCGTCTCCTGGACCAGGTCCTCGGCGTCGGTGGGGTTGCGCGTCATGCGCAGCGCAGCGGAGTAGAGCTGGTCGACGTAGACCAGCGCGTCACGCTCGAACCGTGCCGCGCGGGCAGCGGCGTCCTCGGCCTCAGGCGCCCGGTTGGTGTCCTCTGTCATCGCCGTCGAGCCTAGCCCCCACGCGAGCGCGTCCGCGTGCCAGGGGCTGGGCGGCAGGGTCACGGTCGGCGCCGGGCGTGGCGGCGACAGGACGGAGGGGCTCATGCCCGGAAGAACACGCTCCGGCGGCGGGCCATTCCCGGGCCGCTCCCGCCACGCTGCGAGAGGGACCGTGACCGCCGTCTCCCGTGCCTGGCGGCGGCCGACGCGTTAGCGTGCAGAGGGACCACCAGCGCAACGCCCGGAATGCTCACGACAAGGAGACACCGATGCTCGTCCGCCGGATCGCCAGGCCGCTGCTCTCAGCGTGGTTCGTCGGTGAGGGGCTCGATGCGGTGCGGTACCCCGCCGCCCACGTCGCCCGGACCCAGGCGGCGTGGCAGCAGCTCGGTCGACGCGTGGACCTGCCGCCCGCGCCGTCGCCGATGCAGCTCACCGCTCTGGTCCGCGCCCATGGCGCCGCGATGACGGTGGCCGGCGCGATGCTCGCGACGGGCCGCGCGCCGCGTGCAGCGGCCCTCACGCTCGCCGCCCTGACTCTGCCCCTGGCCGTGGTGAACCAGCCCTTCGGCTCTGCCGCCCGGGTGGTGGCCACGGCATCGGACACGGCAGCCGGCGGCGAGCGGCGTCGCATGTCGTTCGGCCGCTCGATCGGAGCCACGGGCGGGGTCAGCACCGCCCAGGTGGCCGAGGGCGGCGCCGATCGCGGCGCCCTGACCGAGCGCTTCCTGAGGAACCTGTCGATGATCGGTGGCGCGCTCATCGCCGGCATCGACCGTGAGGGACGACCGGGCGTCGCCTGGCGTGCCGGGCACGCGCGGGTGGACCGTGCGGCAGCCGCGGAGGCCAAGCGCGCGATGGTCGCGGCGGCGCACGAGGCCCGCGCCGCGGTGCGCGAGGCGCGCAGGTCGGCGTCCTGACGCCTGGGCCGGTCGCCCGCCCGACGCGGGGCCGCCGGTAACCTCGGCACATGAGCGTCACCGAGCACGTCGTCGACCGCTGGGCCGCGCCGGTCGCGCCCGGCGCCCTCGACGCCCTCGTCGAGGTACCTGGCTCGAAGTCCCTGATGAACCGGTACCTGGTGCTGGCCGCGCTCGCGGACGGCCCTGGTGAGCTGCTCGGTGCCCTGGCCTCTCGCGACAGCCTGCTGATGGCCGCGGCGCTCGAGGCCCTCGGTGCGGGTGTCCACCGCGACGGCACGCGCTGGACGGTCGAGCCCATCCCGGCGGCCGGTGGTGCGCACCCCGCGCTCGGCGCGCCCCAGACGTCGCCGGCGCCTCGCACCCCGTCGCCCGTGAGCGTCGAGTGCGGCCTTGCAGGAACCGTCATGCGCTTCCTGCCGCCGGTGGCTGCGCTGGTCGGGCGGCCCGTGACCTTCGACGGGGACCCTGGCGCGCGCGTGCGGCCGATGGGGCCGCTCATCGGTGCTCTGCGGGCCATCGGCGCGACGGTGGACGACGGCGGCCGTGGCACGCTGCCTTTCACGATCACGGGCGGCCCGCGGTTCCGCGGCGGCGCCGTCGACCTCGACGCGAGCGTCTCGTCCCAGTTCGTCTCCGGGCTGCTGCTGGCCGCCCCGCGGCTCGAGAGCGGCCTGCGGATCAGGCACACCGGCCGGACGCTGCCGAGCCTCCCCCACATCCAGATGACCGTCGAGGTGCTCCGAGCGGCGGGCGTCGTGGTGGACGACTCCACGCCTGACCTGTGGATCGTCGCACCCGGCGCCGTCGCGGCCCGGACGGTCCGGGTCGAGCCGGACCTGTCCAACGCCGCCCCGTTCCTGTGCGCAGCCCTCGTCTGCGCAGGCACGGTCCGCGTCCCCGGCTGGCCCACGACGACGACGCAGCCGGGCGCGCTCCTGCCGGGGATCCTGGCCGCCATGGGTGCCTCCACCACGCTGGAGGACGGCGTGCTCACCGTGACGGGCACCGGCGAGGTCCACGGCATCGACCTGGACCTGCGTGCGGCCGGTGAGCTCACCCCCACCATCGCGGCCCTCGCGGCGCTGGCCGACTCCCCCACGCGCCTGCGCGGCGTCGCGCACGTCCGTGGCCACGAGACGGACCGCCTCGCGGCCCTCGCCACAGAGATCACCCGCCTGGGGGGCCAGGTCGAGGAGACCGCTGACGGCCTGGTCATCACGCCGCGGCCGCTGCACGGCGGCGTCGTCGAGACCTACCACGACCACCGCATGGCCACCGCTGCGGCCCTCATCGGTCTGCGCGTGCCCGGGGTGCAAGTCGTCGACGTCGCGACGACGGCCAAGACCCTGCCCGACTTCGTCGGCATGTGGACCTCGATGCTCGACCAGACGGGCGCACCAGCGTGAGCCGGCGATGAGCCCTGCCGCGCGGCGCTACGACGAGAGCGACGTCCGCACCCGCCCCAACCCTCGCGGCTCCCGTCCGCGCACCAAGCAGCGACCCGACCACGAGGATGCCGTCCGCGCGCTGGTGACGGGTGTCGACAGGGGTCGCTACGCCATCCTGGTCAGCCCGGACACCGACGACGAGCACGTCGGCATCGCGATGAAGGCGCGTGAGCTCGGCCGTGAGCGGGTGGTGTGCGGGGACCTCGTCGACATCGTCGGGGACACCTCCGGACAGGTCGGCTCGCTGTCCCGGATCGTGCGGATCGGCGAGCGCACCACCGTGCTGCGACGGACCGCCGACGACACGGATCCCGTCGAGCGCGTCATCGTCGCCAACGCCCAGCAGCTCGTGATCGTCACGGCCCTGGCCGACCCCGAGCCCCGGACGCGCATGATCGACAGGTGCGTCGTGGCCGCTTACGACGCCGGCATGGACGCGCTGCTCTGCCTGACCAAGGCCGACCTCGCCGACCCGGCCCCTCTGGTCGCGATGTATGCGCCCATCGGCGTCGAGGTCGTCGTGACGGCCCGCACCCCCGGCAGCGGGGAGATCCAGGGGCTGGCGGACGTCCGCGACCGGCTCGTGGGCCGCACCTCGGTGCTGGTCGGTCACTCGGGGGTCGGCAAGTCGACGCTCGTGAACGCGCTGGTCCCTGACGCCTACCGGGCCACCGGCGTCGTCAACGACGTCACCGGACGCGGCCGGCACACCTCG
>DASXVR010000292.1:0-7194 GCA_036504175.1 Actinotalea sp.
CCCACTCAGGTCCGAAGCGTCGCTTGATGCCCGCGTAGAGCTCGGGGAACTCCGGGTTCTCGTTGACGTCCATAGAGGGATATCGGCACGCGCCGCGAGAACTTCAGGATCTCGTGCGTGATTCAACTAGGAGTGTCGCCGCCGGCGGGCGCGCTTCTCGTGCCGGAGAGGGCCGGCGTCCGGCCCGGCCTGCATGCGTGGAGTCGGCGAGCGGAAGCTCGCGTTCTGCACAGCCCCTCCGACCACGCGCCGCCCACCGTCGTCTCGGCCCCTTTCCCGTGCCTGCATCTGCGGCCGTAGCATCGAACGTATGTTCGATCACGACGAGGCGGGCCGGATGCCATCCGCATGGGCGGAGAGGCATCCTGTTGCTGCCGCCCTGGATGGCCGTGTCCCCGGGCCGGGCCTCGTTGCCGCCCTTGTCGCGCTCGAACCAGCAGACCTCGACGGAGCGGCCCTCGTGGAGGCGGTCGCAGGGTGGGAGCGGGTCTCCTCATGGGCAGCTGCCCACCAGGCCGCCGTGCTGGCGGAGATGGGCCGCCGTGCAATCCGTGCGGACGTCGTGGCCGTTCCTGACGAGATCGCTGCCCGACTCGCGGTGAGCCGTCGCGCGGGCGAGAACAAGTTCCTCTTCGCGCTCGGCCTCGAAGGCGCGCCGGCGGTCCACGATGCGCTCGCGACCGGGCAGATCGACCTCCGTAAGGCCGACGTCCTCATCCGGGCGACGGACCATCTGCCGCCGTCGGTGGCCGACGCTGTCCGGGCCGGCGTGCTGCCGTCCGCCGGTTCGCTCACCGTGCCGCAGCTCCGCGTGGCGATCCGACGGGCCGAGGCCGTTGCCGACGTCGAGGCTGCGGAGCTGCGACACCGCGCGGCCCGCGAGGAGCGTTGTGTACGCCTCCGGCCCGCCCCCGATGCCATGGCCTGGGTCAGTGCGTTCCTTCCCGCGGAGGATGCGGTCACGGTGATCACGGCCGTCGACGCGCTCGCGGCCGCGTGCGCACCGCACGACGAGCGAAGCGCCGACGCGCGACGCGCAGACGCCCTGGTGGACGTGATGCGCAACGCGCTCGACAGCGGCCGCGGCCCGCTCGGGCCCCTTCCCACCACCCAGCGCAGGCACCCGCACCTCAATGTGACGGTCGCCGCGGCCACGCTGGCCGGGACCTCGCAGACTCCGGGCGAGCTCGCCGGATACGGCCCGATTCCCGCCTCGGTCGTGCGCGAGATCGCCGGGCGGGCAGCATGGCGCGCCGTCGGCGCAGACCCGCAGACCGGCGAGCTGGCAGCGCGCTCATCGGTCGCCTACCGACCGACGACCGGCCTGACAGGGACGGTGGTCGACCGCGATGCCACCTGCGTGTTCCCCGGGTGCCGAGTCCCCGCCACCAGGTGCGACATCGACCACATCGTGCCGTTCGACCACGGACGCGCCGCAGATGCGCAGACGACGCGCGACAACCTGCAGTCCCTCTGCCGCCACCACCATCGCCTCAAGACCCTTGCACCCTGGACGGTCCAGCGGGACCCGGCGACGGGGGTCACCACCTGGGTCACGCCGACCGGCCACACGTACTCCCGCGACCCCGTGGTCATCGACGGCGCGGATCGCGAGAGCCCAGTGGTCGACCTCCCCGGCGACGAGAGAGACGTTGGCTGGCTGGAGTCAGCCACGTCGGCCTCCGCTGTGCCGGCGACGCCTGAGACGCCTGAGACACCTGCGCCGCCTGCGCCGCCTGCGCCGCCTGCGCCGCCTCGACCTCGTGAGACGCCTGAGCCGCCTGAACGGCCTCAGCCATGCGCGTCAGCCGGCGGGCTCGAGCCGCCCGGGCCCGCCGCGCCGGAACCCGTCGATCCCGATGGCGACACGTCGGGATTGCCCGAGTCCGAACCGACGTCGCCGGACGAGCGGGATCTCCCGCCTCCGTTCTGACCGAACCCTCGGTGGCGCCGCCCTGCACGCCCTCGCGCGTCTCCTCGCTGCGTTCTGGCCGGATCTCCGATCGCGCCGCGCTGCAGCAGGTCGCCAAACGGCCGGCTCTGCATAGGTCGGCAGCCCGGTCGCCCAACGGCCCGGCGCCGCGCCGCAGGTACCCGGCCGGGCGAACAATGGGGGAGTGAGAGGACCCTGCGTGCTCGGCCTCGACATCGGCACGACCAACACCAAGGCAGTCCTTGCGCGCATCGTCCCCTCCGGCTCAGCGACCAGAGCGGAGCGAGCGCGCCCCGACCTCGACCTCGGCGACTCGTGCGGCGAGCAGATCATCGAGCTCGCACGCGCGGCGGCCCCGACGCCTGCTACAGCAGCGGACCTCGTGGACACGGCTCTGCGTGTCGTGCGCACTGTCGTCGAACGGGCCGGCGTCGCGCCGGACGCTGTCGGCATCGCGTCCATGGCTGAGACCGGGGTGCCCCTCGACGCCGCTGGGCGCCCGCTCACGGACCTGCTCCGCTGGGACGGCCATCGGGCCGCGGACGAGGCGCTTGCGTTGTCCAACGTGCACGGCCGGCTCGAGCTGTTCAGAGCCACCGGCGTCCGGTCGAGCGCGAAGGTCCCCCTGGCGACGTGGGCCTGGTTGCGCGCCCACGAGCCGGAGATCCACACGAGGATGGCCGCATGGGCAGGGGTCGCCGACCTCGTCGCCCTGGCCATGACCGGCGACCTCGTCACCGACCACACGCTCGCCGGCCGGACGATGGGCTACCTCCTCCCGGCCGGCGGCGCCGCCCTCGCCACCGCCTTCGATGCCGACCTGGTCGCCACCGTCGGGCTCCGACCGCAACAGCTTCCGCGCGTCGTCCCACCCGACGAAGCCGCAGGTCAGGTCGGAGGCCGGACCTGCACCCAGACCCAGTCCCAGACCCGAGGTGACGCTCCGCGCAGCGCCGCCGGACTCGGCGACTACTGGTCGACGGCGCGCTCGGCCTTCGTCGCGGCCGGACTTCGGCGAGGTACCCCGGTCGTCGTCGCCGGCCATGACCACGCCGTGGGGTCGTGGGCGGCGGGGGTCCGCACCGACGGCGATCGAGCCGACAGCCTCGGCACGGCCGAGGCTGTCATGACGGTCCTGCCCGACCAGCCCGGGACGTTGCCATACGTGAGCGACCGGGTGAGCGTGCGCGAGCGGGGTGCGCCTGGGGAGCTGGGCGCGCCGGACACGCCACGCGAACCAGTCGAGCGCCCTACGCGAGATGCGGTCATCGCGGCCGGGATGAGCTGGGTGCGAACGGTGTCCGGTGACCACTCAGCCCTGCTCGCCGGTTCCTCGAGCGCGGGTGCGATGGTCGGGTGGCTGATGCGCGCGCTCGCCGCCGAGGCGACCGACGCCGTCACAAGCACCTCCGGCTTCGTCGCCTCCGCCGACGGGCTACTGAGCCGCGACGAGCTCTTCGCGGCGGTCGCTGCCGACGTGGTCAGCAGTCCGGATCCGTCGGGCGTCCTCGTCCTGCCGTACCTGTCCGGACGGCAGTCGCCGGCGCCGGACCCCGACGTTCGGGTCGTCGTGGAGCCAGCCGCGGGTGGCTTGAGCTTGGCCCGCGGTGTCCTCGAGGGGCTCTGCCTCCAGGCGCGATGGATGTTCGATGCGCAGCTCACCCTCGTCGGCGGGGAGCCCGGCCCGGTGGCGGTGCTCGGCGGGGCTGCCGTGGCGAACCCGGCCTGGACCGAGGTCAAGGCCAGGGTCATGCCGGCGCCCCTCCGCTGGGTCGCGGTCGACGAGCCGGTGGCGATGGGGGCAGCCCTCCTGGCAGCCGTGCGCTTAGGGCTGCTCGGCGACGACGTGCGAACCCTCCTGAGCGCGGGCACAGGTCAGCCCGGCGCAGCGCCGTCGCTCCCGGTGGCCGACGCGCCGCCGGGCGCAGCAACGCCCGGCGCGACGCGATCGGGCGCGGCGACGCCGCGCGGGCCTAGGGATCCACACCTCTACGACGCGATGTACGAACGCTTCGTCGCTCTGGCGGTCGGCGCCGGCCGCTGAGCCCCCGTGGGCCGAACTGCCCACAGGAGCCCGTGACGCCCGGGCGACAGTGGGTCTGCCGGTCACCGCTGGCCTCCCAGCGACCCCCACACCTCGGAGGTTCCGATGTCCGGCCTTGCCATGCCTGTGAACCTGCCGTGCCTGTGAACGTGCCGTGCCTGTGAACCTGCCGTGCCTGTGAACGTGCCGTGCCTGTGAACCTGCCGTGCCTATGAACCTGCCCGTCAGCCGACCTGTCCACAGCCTGCGCCTCGCGGCTCGATGGGTTCGCGAGAGGCCCGCGCCCCGATGGGAGGGCGGCGCGGGTGGCAAGGCGAGGTTCGCCGGACACCTGGCCCTCAGCGTCGTCGGGTGGCTCGGGCTCGGGCTGCTCGGCACGGCCCTGGTCAGTCAGAGCCTCGCCGGGCTCGTCTCGCTCGCCGGCTGACTGCGCTCGGCGGATCTGACGGACGCGCCGCGACCGAGGTCCGTCAGGCAGGCCAGGTCCGTCAGGCAGGCCAGGTCCGTCAGGCAGCCAAGGTCCGTCAGCGAGCGGGCAACCCGCCCGTCACTCGGCGAGCGCCGCGTTCGTCAGTGCTCGCTGGTCAGACCGAACAGCTCGGCCATCGCGGTGCTGAAGAGGTCCTCGCCCTTGATCTCCCGTGTCTGCACGGGGCCGAGCACGGTGCGACGACCATCGGGACCGGCTACCTGGGAAGCGCCGCCCTCGGGCCCGAGCGGCAGGACGATGCGCTCCGGCGCAGGCTCGTACGACGCCGACGGCGGGCGACCCTCGAGGGCGTCGCGGATGTTGGCGGCCACCACCGCGGCGTGGTCGCGCGCGGCTGTGGCTCGCTTGCTCTCCCGCACGTCGGTGATGTCGCCCACCGCCCACACGCGGTCCTGTCCCTGCACGTTGAGGTGCTGGGTCACCGGGATCGTCCCGTCGTAGTGCCGACCTGAGCCGAGCTCGTCGTCCAGGTAGTCGGTCATCGGCCGGGAGCCGTAGCAGCGGAACCACATCTGGGCGTCGATCGGCGTGCCGGCGAGCGTCTCCACATGGAACGGTCCGTAGGTCCCGGTGTCGAACGGCGGCAGGTAGCCCAGCGGCGCGCCTACCTCGAAGGTCACCCCGCGCTCAGCGAGCTGGGTGCGCACCGACTCACGCAGCTCGGGCAGGACGTTGCCCGTCGTCAGGATGTCGTGGGCGCGGTCGACGACCGTCACGTCCAAGCCGGGGAACGCCGACGTGAGCTCGCCGGCGAGCTCCAGGCCGACCGGCCCGCCGCCCACGAGGAGAACCCGCTCGCAGCGTGCGAGATCGCTCCGCAGGCGGGCCAGGTGTGCGGCTGCGACGGCAACGTCATCCTCGAGGTACTTGGCCGGGAACGGGTACGCCGTACCGGTCGCGAGCACGATGTGGTCGGCCTCGAGCGTCTGCTGGGCCGACAGTCGGACCACGCCGGGCGAGACGGAACGTGCCCAGTCGCGGACCACCCGGCCGCGGCTCAGCACGCCGTCGTACGGGTAGAACACCCGGTCCTGCCACTGAGGGTCGACGACGGCGCGGAGTGCGGCCACGGCATGGACGAAGGCGTCCTTGGGCTCGACCAGGACGACGTCGGCGACCTCATCGAGTGCCTTCGCGACGGCGACCCCGCCGTAACCGCCCCCGACCACGACCACGCGCTGCTGCATCTGCCTGTCCTCCTGGTGCCGTGAGTCCTGACGCCATCCCTGGTGAGCGGCCTGGCGGGAGTGGGCTCCCGACCATCGTGGCCCGCATCCCGCGGTGCCGTGGGGACGAATGACCCAACACTGCCGTGTCGGGACCGGCGAAGCCAGCGAGGTAGCGATCACGGACGGTCGGGGACACGCCCTGGTCGGGGACACGCCCCTGGTCGGCGTGCGGCCCCGCGAGGACGGGGATGGTCAGCGAGATGCCCCGGCGGTGACCGCTGCAGGAGCCGTCGGTGCGGCAGCCTCCGTCGGTGCAGCAGCCGTCGGTGCCACGAGTGCCGCCGCCGCGGGCTGTCCCGGCGGATCGCTGCGGGCGAGCCAGTCGACCAGGCCGCAGACGGCCTCGGTGCAGCCGCCGCAGCCGGTGGTCGCACGAGTCGCACGAGCCACGTCCTCGACCGTGCGTGCACCGTGCTCCCAGCACGCCACGATGTCGCCCTTGGTCACTCCGTTGCAGCGGCAGACCGTCGCCCTGTCGGGCATGAGGGTGGGCGACGGCTCGCCTGCGCCGTCCTGGTGCGAACCGGTGACCGGACGGAGCAGGAGGTGGGCGGGGTCGCGCGGCGCGGGGGTGCGTCGGGTGTACGCCGTCACCAGGTCCGCAGCCACCTGGCCGGCGCCGACGCAGGTCGCCGCGACGACGACGCCCTGCCGCACGACCACCTCGACGTGGCGGCCGGCGCGCGGCTCGCTCAGGCGGACGACCCGAGCGTCGTCGGCGTCGGCCTCGCCCGCGTCGCCCATGGTCACGACCTCGAGCCCGTGCGCCTTGAGGCGCACGACGTCGGTGCCATGAGCGGGCATGACCGGAGCCGCGGCGCGGGCCGCGGGTGCCAGGTCGGCTGGCCGGGTGGGCGCGGGTGCTTCGTCGCCTGGCCGGGTGGGCGCGGGTCCTTCGTCGCCTGGCCGGCGGGGCGCGGGCCCTTGGTCGTCTGGCCGGCTCGGCGCGGGTGCTTCATCCGCGGGCCGGCGCAACGCCGGCAGCGGACGACCTGTCTGCGAGCCGGCGGCGCCCGACTCGTCGGCCGACCAGGAGTCAGCCAGCCGACGGGCGAGGCGTCGTGCCTGGTCCCAGCCCTGTGCGATGAGACCGGTCGCGCCCTCGGGGGGCTCCGCGCAGTCGCCGATCGCGAAGATCGAGGGGTCCGACGTGGCTCCGTCGTCGCCGACGACGACGCCCCGTCGCACGGTCAGGCCGGCGGCCCCGGCGAGATCAGCCTCAGGGATCGTGCCGGTCGCCAGCACCAGGAGGTCGGCGGGGAGGAGCTCGTGACCGGAGCTCGCTGAGTCGACGGGACCGCTGAGGCGCACGGCCCGGAGACGCCCGTCCTGCGTGACGACCTCGTCGGTGCGGGCACCGACCCGGTGCGCGATGCCCAGGGCACCCAGCCCGCGGACCAGCGCGGCGGCCGCCTCGGCGTCGAGCTGCCGGTCCATCAGGTGCGGACCTGCGTGGACGAGGGTCACGGCCAGCCCCCGACGCGCGAGCCCGGCAGCG
>DASXVR010000293.1:0-3784 GCA_036504175.1 Actinotalea sp.
GGCACGCTGCCGACCGTCTACGAGATCCCCGTCACCGACGGCAAGACCCTGATCGCGAACAAGCAGCTCGCCGACATCGACGCCGCGGTCAAGGCGAACATGTCGTACGCCGGTGACTTCAACCCCGCGGTCGTCGCCAACGCCAAGGGCGCGGACGGCAAGTTCTACGCGGTGCCGGCGAAGTCCTTCTACGCCGTCGCGCTGCACTACAACCGCAAGCTGTTCACGCAGGCCGGGCTCGACCCCAACAAGCCGCCGACGACGTGGGACGAGGTCCGCGCCGACGCCAAGACGATCCACGACAAGACCGGCGTCTGGGGCTACGGGATGATGGCGCTCGACAACTCGGGCGGCTGGCAGCTCACCGCGGGCGCCAACTCCCGCGGCGGCACCATCCAGAAGGTCAACACCGACGGCTCGTACACCGCGAACCTCACGGACCCGGCGCTCAAGTCGCACCTGCAGTGGCTGTCCGACCTCCGGTGGAAGGACAACTCGATCGACCCCGACACGTCGCTGGGCTGGGCCGAGATCAACCAGGCCTTCGGCGCCGGCCAGGTCGCGATGTACACCTCCGGCTCCGACGTCTACACCGCGCTGGTCCAGAACCAGGGCCTGACGAAGGACTGGGGCTACGGCCTCACGGCCATCCCGACCGAGAACGGCGGCGGCGCCCTCGGCGGCGGCACGCTCGCCGCGGTCAAGGCGGGGGCCACGGACGCGGAGAAGGACGCCGCGGTCAAGTGGATCGACTTCTGGTACCTGGCCAAGCTGCTCGACCAGGACCAGGCCGTCGCCGACGCCAAGGCCAACTCGACCTCCGGCCAGGCGATCGGCACGCCGGTGCTGCCGATCTTCAGCCAGGCGCAGTACGAGAAGTCGCTCGGGTGGATCAAGGACTACGTCAACGTGCCGCTCGACAGCATGAAGGGCTACACGGACAAGATGTTCACCCAGCAGCTCATCGGTGAGCCGAGCGCTGCGACGCAGGACACCTACGCCCTGCTCTTCCCCATCGTCCAGGCCGTCCTGACCGACAAGAACGCCAACATCGACGGGCTGCTCACGGCTGCGAACACGCAGGCCCAGCAGCTGATCGCCAAGGGCTGAGGACACGCGACCCCGGCCGGGCGGCTCGTCCGCCCGGCCGGGGTCCGCCCCGCAACCAGAGAGGCCCTCGCATGGTCACCCACGACGTCGTGGAGGTCCGGCCCACCGTTGGCCGGCGTCACCGGCCGATGTCCACCACCGCCGTCAGGCGCCGTCGCGGCCCCGTGACCTGGGCGCGCCGCGGCGGCCTGTCCGCCCTCGTCTTCGCGCTCCCCGCGCTCTTCGTCTTCGGCTGGTTCTCGTGGCTGCCGATCGTCAAGGCCGTCGTCATGAGCTTCCAGAAGACGAACCTCATCGTCACCAGCTGGGTGGGCCTGCAGAACTTCCAGCGCGTCCTCGCCGACCCCGTGCTGCCGCTCGCCATCCGCAACACGCTGTGGTTCGCGCTGCTCGCGCTGGTGTTCGGCTTCCCCGTGCCGCTCGTCTGTGCGGTCCTCATGAGCGAGGTCCGGCGGATGAAGGGCCTGTTCTCGGCGCTGGCGTACCTTCCGGTCGTCGTGCCGCCCGTCGTGGCCGTGCTGCTGTGGAAGTTCTTCTACAACCCGGGCCCCGAGGGCGTCTTCAACACCATCCTCGGCACGGTCGGCATCGGTCCGATCGCGTGGTTGCAGGACAAGACCATCGTCATGCCGGCCCTCGTGCTCGAGGCGACGTGGGCGGCGGCCGGCGGGACGGTCATCATCTACCTCGCGGCCCTGACCAGCGTGCCCGCCGAGCTCTACGACGCCGCGGAGGTCGACGGCGCCTCGGTGTGGGGCAAGATCTGGCACGTCACGATGCCGCACCTGCGCGGTGTCCTCTTCGTCACGCTGATCCTGCAGATCCTCGCGACCGCCCAGGTGTTCAACGAGCCCTACCTCTTCACCGGTGGTGGCCCCAACAACGCGACCGTGACCGTGCTGCTGCTCGTCTACCGGTACGGGTTCGGCACCAGCCTGGGCGGCAAGTACGGGGAGGCGACGGCGCTCTCCGTGATGCTCGCCGTGGTGCTCGCGATCCTGTCGATCCTCTACTTCCGCCTGACGCGCCGCTGGAGCACCTCGTGACCTCGACGACCCCGATGACCCGGCCCAGCGTGCTCGTCGAGCCCGCGGCGCTGTCCACGACCCGGCGGCGGGCGAAGGCCGCCGCGAACGACCTGAGCCAGCGGTCCGCCATCTCCGAGGTCGAGTGGCGCCGGCCGCGGGTGCGCCGGCCCTGGCAGACGATGCACGTCGTGCTGCTCGTCGTCCTCGTCGTCGCGAGCATCGGGCCGCTGGCGCTGCTGCTGAAGTTCGCGGTGACACCGACCCAGGACATCCTGCGCAGCCCGCTGGCGATCTTCCCGAACGGCGTCGCCTGGGCGAACGTGAGCCAGGCGTGGAACACCATCCACATCAGCCGGTACTTCCTCAACTCGCTGATCATGGCGGGCGGGTCGTGGGTGAGCCAGATCGTCGTCGCGACGAGCGCCGGCTACGTCCTGTCGGTGCTGCGCCCGGCGTGGGGCAGGGTGCTGAGCTCGGCGATCCTGTGCACGCTCTTCGTGCCTGCGATCGTGCTGCTGGTGCCGCTGTACCTGGTGATCCTGCACCCGCCGCTCATCGGGCACTCGATGGTCAACTCGTTCTGGGGGGTGTGGCTGCCGGTTGGCGCCAACGCCTTCAACGTGGTGCTGATGACGCGCTTCTTCGACAACCTGCCGCGCGAGATCTTCGAGGCGGCCCGCGTCGACGGCGCCGGGCCGTTCCGGCTCTTCTGGTCGATCGTGCTGCCGATGAGCCGGCCGATCCTGGGCGTGGTCTCCGTGTTCGCGATCATCGCGTCGTGGAAGGACTTCCTCTGGCCGCTGCTGGTGCTTCGCAACCCGGACCTGCAGCCCCTGTCGGTGCGACTGCCGTCGCTCCAGGCGACCACGGACATGGGCGTCCTCATGGCCGCGCTGGCCATCGCCGCGCTCCTGCCGGTCGTGCTGTTCCTCGTCTTCCAGCGCCTGTTCCTCAACGGCGCCGGCATGAGCGGGGCGGTCAAGGGGTAGCGCTCGCGCGGGGGAGCGCCGGGCGCGAGGATCGGTCCATGACGGACCCGACCGGCACCTGGCGTCTCGTGCTGCTGGGTGGCCACCCGCCCGCGGGCGACACCCACGGCCCCGTCACCCTGACGTTCGACGGCGACGGCATGCTCTACGGCATGGCCGGGGTCAACCGGGTGCGCGCGACGTGGACGGCCGACGAGGACGACCAGCTGGCGGTGGGACCCCTCGTCTCGACGATGATGGCGGGGCCCGACGACGCGATGGCGACCGAGCGCGCGCTGCTCGCGCTGCTGTCGGTGCGACTCGCCGCCACCGTCGACGACGGCGGCCTGCGCCTGGTGGCCGGGGACGGGACCGAGGCGGTCCTCGTCCCCGAGGTGCCGGCGCGACTGGTCTAGGGGTGCGGGCCGGCGCCCCCCGTCAGGGGTACAGGCCCCGGGTGCGGTGCGCCTCGGCCACCCGGCGGACGCCGATGACCAGCGCGGCGTCACGCAGGGTCACGCCTTCGCCGCGCGCATAGTCGGCCACCGCCGCGTAGGACCGGTGCATCCGTTGCGCGAGCCGCTCCTCGATCTCGGGCTCGGTCCACCAGTACGCCTCGTTGGCCTGCACCCACTCGAAGTACGACACGACGACGCCGCCGGCGTTGGCGAGGATGTC
>DASXVR010000294.1:0-5351 GCA_036504175.1 Actinotalea sp.
GACGATCGACGTCGTCAGCGTGTGCACCCCGAGCGGCCTGCATGCCGAGGTGGGGGTGCCGGCGCTGCACGCCGGCAAGCACGTGATCGTCGAGAAGCCGATGGACGTGACCCTGGACGCCTGCGACAGGCTGCTGGCTGCCCAACGGCAGTCGGGGACCATGCTCGCGGTGGTCTCCCAGCACCGCTTCGACGCCGCTTCACAGCGGGTCAAGGCGTCCATCGACAACGGTTCCCTCGGCAGCCTGGTGCTGGCCGAGTGCCAGGTCGCCTGGTTCCGGGCGCAGGACTACTACGACTCCGGCGACTGGCGCGGCACCTGGGAGCTCGACGGCGGCGGCGCCCTCATCAACCAGGGCATCCACACGCTCGACCTCCTGCGCTGGACCTGCGGCCCGGTCCGCACCGTCTACGCGCAGGCCAGGACGGCCGCGCACGAGCGGATCGAGGTCGAGGACGTCGTCTGCGCCACCGTGGTCTTCGCCAACGGCGCCCTCGGCACGGTCACGGCCTCGACCGCCGCGTACCCGGGCTTCCCCGCGCGTCTGGCCGTCCACGGGACGACCGGCGGCGCCGTCATCGAGGGCGACCGCCTGGCAACCCTGGCGACCATGGGTCACGCCGCGGTCGGCGGAGAGCCCGCCAACGCCCACGCCCGGCAGGTTGCGTCAGGCGGCACCCGGGCGGCCACGGCCGCCGTCGAGATGTCGCCGCCGGACCCTGCCGGCGCCTGGGGCGACGCCCACCGCGCCCAGCTCCTCGACCTCATCGACGCGGTCGCCGACGGCCGGCCCCCGCTCGTGGACGGGACCAGCGGCCGCGAGGCCGTCGAGCTCGTCGAGGCGATCTACCGGTCGGCACGCACCGGCGCCGTCGTCACCCTCTGAACCCCACCACTGCCCAGCACGCCACTGCACAGCACCGCACCTCGTGAAGGAGAGCACCATGGCCACCATCGGCGTCCAGGCCAGCACGATCAAGGCGTCGTTCGCCCAGGACGGCCCGTACGAGACGCTGCGCAAGGTCGCCGACCTCGGCTACCACGCCATCGAGATCTCGCAGGTCGCGATGACGCCCGAGAACGTGGCCGAGATGCGCCGCGCGCAGGACGAGCTCGGGGTCACGATCGCCGCGCTGAACGCGAGCCTCACGGCCCCGGTCGGCATGCCCGGCGACTCGCTGACCGGCAGCTACGACAAGATCCTCGGCGACTGCCGGACGCTCGGCACCTCGATCCTGCGGATCGGCATGCTCCCGTTCGACGCGATGACCTCGCTCGACCGCGTGCTCGACTTCGCCCGGCAGACCAACCAGGTCGCCCGCAGGCTCGCCGACGACGGGGTGGACCTCTACTACCACAACCACCACGTCGAGTTCGCGAAGTTCGACGGTCGCTACATGCTCGACCTCATCGCCGAGACAGCACCCGACGTCGGCCTCGAGCTGGACGTCCACTGGATCCACCGCGGCGGCCTCGACCCGGTGCGGGTGCTCGCCCAGTACGCCGGCCGCGTCCGCCTGGTCCACCTGAAGGACTACCGGATCGGCGCGCTGCCGGACTCCGCGCTGGGCCTGCTCGCCGCCGGCGACTTCCCCGGTTTCATGACCGCCTTCACGGGCGTCGTGCAGTTCGCCGAGGTCGGCGAGGGGACGCTCGACTGGCCGGCGATCATCGACCAGGCGGTCGCGAGCGGCGCCGAGTTCCTGCTCGTCGAGCAGGACGACACCTACGGCCGGGACCCGTTCGAGTCCCTCGCGATCTCGCGCCGGAACCTCGTCGAGCTTGGCTACGGGAGCATGTTCTGATGGCCGGCCGGCGCCCGCACGACCGGGGATCGCGACGCCCTTGCCGGGGTCCCGTCCGAAGGGGAGGGTGGGCCGCATGACCTCCACCACAGACCCCGTCACCGCCCGGCCCCACGGCGGCGGGCTCCTCCAGATCGGCGGGCCGGGAACGGTGCTCACGCCGGACGAGGTCCGGGCGTTCGTGCTCGACGCGCTGGCGGACGCGGACCTCGACGGCCGCAGCGTCTGCCTGGTCATCCCCGACGGGACCCGCAGCAGCCCGTTGCCGGCGCTCCTAGCAGCCATCCACCAGGCCCTCGTCGGACGCGTCACGCGGCTCACCGCCCTCATCGCGCTGGGCACCCACCAGGCGATGACCGAGGCTCAGATCGCGAAGCACCTCGGCTACGGCGAGGGCGGCCTCGACGGCACGTACCCCGGGATGACCGTGCTCAACCACGAGTGGTGGGACCCGGAGACCTTCGTCTCGGTGGGCACCATCAGCGCCGAGCGCGTCGCCGAGCTGTCCGAGGGACGGCTGGCGGTGGCGGCGGACGTGCGCCTCAACCGCGCCGTCGTCGAGCACGACGTCGCCATCGTCGTCGGGCCGGTGTTCCCGCACGAGGTCGTCGGCTTCTCCGGCGGCAACAAGTACTTCTTCCCCGGCATCGCCGGTCAGGAGATCATCGACCTGACCCACTGGGTCGGGGCCCTGATCACGAGTCAGGAGATCATCGGGACGCGCGGCATCACCCCCGTGCGGGCGCTGATCAACGAGGCCGCGTCGTTCATCCCGAGCCAGCGCCTGGCGCTGTGCGTGGTCGCCCAGTCGGGTACCTCGGCCCTGCACGCCGCGGCGTTCGGGACACCCGAGGACGCCTGGGCGGCGGCGGCCGCTGTCTCCGCCGAGACGCACGTCCGCTACCTCGACGCGCCGGTGCGTCGCGTGGTCTCGATCATCCCGACCAAGTACGAGGACATCTGGACGGCGGCCAAGGGCTTCTACAAGCTCGAGCCCGTCGTCGCGGACGGCGGCGAGGTCATCCTCTACGCCCCTCACGTGACCGAGATCTCCGTGACGCACCAGGAGATCTACGAGATCGGGTACCACTGCCGGGACTACTTCGTGAAGCAGTGGGACAGGTTCAAGGATGTGCACTGGGGTGTCCTGGCGCACAGCACGCACCTGCGCGGGGCCGGCACCTTCGACGAGGTCGAGGGTGAGCGGTGCCGGTTGTCGGTGACGCTGGTGACCGGGATCCCGAAGGAGAAGGTGCTCGGGGCGAACCTCGGCTACATCGCGCCGGAGGACTTCGACCTGGCCGCCTACGAGGCGGACCCGGACACCTTCGTCGTGCCCAACGCCGGTGAGGTGCTCTTCCGCCTGCGCTGACGGGTCGGTACCCCGGCTCGTCGCGCCGCCAGTCTCAGCGGCGCGGAGCAGCTGTCGACGCCCGCACCACCAGGCGCGTGGGCAGCAGGAACGCCGCCTCGCTGCGGTGCAGCGCGCCCCGGATGATCGCCAGCAGGTTGTTGACCGACGTCGAGCCCATGGAGCGCAGGGGCGCCGCGACGGTGGTCAGCCCGGGTGAGACGAGCTCGGCGGGCAGGATGTTGTCGAAGCCGATGACGCTGACGTCCGCCGGGACGCGCACGCCGACAGCCGCGAAGGCGAGCATCATCCCGATGGCCATGAGGTCGTTGTAGGCGACGACGGCCGTGGGCAGGTTGTCCATCAGCTCCGCCGCCGCCCGGCGCCCCCCGTCCACGGTGGGCTCGAACGGACCGACCCGGCGGCTGTGCAGCTCGAGCTCGAGCCCTGCCTCGCGCAGCGCGCGCCACCTGACGCCGTCGGCCCAGGACGCCTCGGGGCCGGCCACGTACGTGATGCTCGCGTGCCCGAGCTCGCCGAGGTGCTCGGCGGCCCGGCGCATGCCCCGCGGGTTGTCGGTCACCACGCTAGGGACCCCCCGCAGGTCCCGGTTGAGCACGATCATCGGCTTCTGCTTGGCGATCATCTGCAGGGTCGAGTCCGACATGCGCGAGCTGCCGATGACGATCCCCTCGACCACGGGGAGCACCCGCTCGAGGGACTCCCGCTCCACGACGAGCGACTCGCGCGCGTCGGCGAGCAGGACCGTGTACTCCGCCTCCGACGCCGCGAGCTGGGCCCCGCGGATGAGCTCGGCGTAGAAGGGGTTGGTCACGTCCGAGATCATCAGCGCGATCATGTGCGTCTTCGAGGTGGACAGCGCACGCGCCAGCGGGTTGGCGCGGTAGCCCAGATCAGCGGCGGCGGCCCGGATCCGCGCGGCGGTGTCCGCGTTCACCCTGCCGGGCCGGGCGAACGCCCGGGACACCGTCGAGGGAGCCACCCCCGCCAGCCGCGCCACGTCGTAGATGGTGACCGTCGACTTGCGCGGGGGCAGGGACGTTCCGTCGGTGGACACGGCAGCCACGCTAGGAGCCGCTGCAGCGCCTGGCAACGGCCCTGACGCGTCGCGGGCAACCGCTTGCCATCGTCACACCAGGGCCGAGACCTCGACAGCGGTCGTCAGGGTGTGGCTCTCACCGGGCGCCAGGCGCACGGGCGCGCTCACGTTGCCGGCCTCGACGCACAGCATGCCGATCCACTCGTCGTCCCCGAAGTCGCCCATGGCTGCCGACTTCGCGACCCACGGGTTCCAGACCACTGCGTCGGCGGCGCCTCCGGACCCGATCTGCAGGACCCGCAGGCCGGCCGGGTCGTCCACGGTGATGGTGCCCGGCTGGACGTAGATGCGGTCGGTCTCGCCGGTGATGGTCAGCGGCCGGCCGTCCGGCGCATGCCGGTCCGGTGAGACGAGCCTGTCGACGTAGGCCGAGGACTCCAGCCCGCCGATGGTCGCCGACCGGACGTCGGCGACCGCCAGGTAGGTGTGGAACGCCTCGGTGAACGTGATGGCCTCCCCGCCCGGGTTGGTGACCTCGAGGGCGAGGACGAGACGCCTGCCGACGGTGATCGTCAGGCGGGCGTCGAAGCGGTGCGGCCACGCCGACGCGCGGCTGGCCTCCGAGTCGGAGAGCCCGAGGGTGAGGACGACGTCCCCGCCGCGCTCCTCGGCGCCGCGGAGCTCCCAGTCGGCGGTGCGCGCGAACCCGTGCAGCGGTGCGCCGGCGACCCGGTGCGGACCGAACCACGGGAAGCACACCGGCACGCCGCCCCGCAGCGGGACCCCGGGCGCGTACGCGCTCCGGGCGCTCATCCAGATGACCGGGTCCTCCCCCACCGGCACCCAGGACGTGACGTGCGCTCCCTGCAGGACGACCTCCGCCGACGCATCCGGGCCGTCGACCACCAGCCGGGTCAGACCACCGGGTCCGGTCCCGGTCCGCACGGACGACGGCAGGGCTGTCCGAGCCTCGACGCCTTTCATGTCAGGCCTCGATCTCGGTGCGGTCGCCCGACCACAGCGTGTGGAAGGTGCCCGGCACGTCGACCCGCTGGTACGTGTGCGCTCCGAAGAAGTCGCGCTGACCCTGGATGAGGGCCGCCGGCAGCCGCTCCGCGCGCAGGCCGTCGTAGTA
>DASXVR010000295.1:0-4685 GCA_036504175.1 Actinotalea sp.
GACCGGGTGCCGAGCCTGCAGGACGTCGTCATGAACACCGCGGGCGCCGCCCTGGGCGCCCTGCTGCTGGTGCAGGTCACCGCGGCCCGAGCACGCCGGGCCAGTAGGCTCGCGGCTGTGAGCAGCGACCCCGCGGGGAGCAACGAGACGGCCCCGCGGCCGCGACCCACCGCCTCCCCGGTCGCGACGTTCCTGGCCGAGAGCCGGCTCGCGCCCGTCGAGCTCGACCTGGCCCGGGTGTTCCTCGTCGGCATCGGGCTGTGGGTCGTCGCAGGGCTGGTCACCGGGGTGCTCCTGGCCCTGGGGCACGTCGACGCGCGGCCCCTGGTGATCTGTGGCCTCGGTGTGGCGCTCGGCCTGCTCGCTCTGGGCTGGGAGCGCCGGCGCCGCCGCCGCACCCGAGACGCCTGACGCACCTGACCCGCCCGACGCACCGGACGCATCCGACACACCTGACGCGCGCCGAGGTCAGTCGAGCAGACCGGCCTCGCGTGCCCGCTGCCTCGTCGCGGGCGTCGCGTGCACGGACCACCGCGGGACCCACCGGATGAGGGCGGCGGCGCTCGCGACCGCGACGCCAGCCATGGCGAGGATGCCGCCCGCGAGCGAGCCCAGGGCCGCACCCGCCGCCACCAGCAACGGTCCTGCGGCGTTGCCCGAGTCCTGGAACAGCCGCCAGATGCCGAGGAACTGCGCGCGCGTGGCCGCCGGGGCGACGTCGGCGCCGAGCGTCATGAGGATGCCCGAGCCCATGCCGTTGCCCAGGCCGATCACCATGGCGGCGCCGGTCAGGGCCACCACCCCGGCGGACAGCGGCAGGAGGGCGAAGCCCAGGGCCAGCACCAGCATCGACGGGACGGCGGTCCAGAGCCTCCCGCGGACGTCCATGAGCTTGCCCGCGGGGTAGAAGAGCAGCATGTCGACGCCGCCCGAGATGCCGACCACGATGCTCGTCGTCGCCGGAGGCAGGCCCAGGTGCTCGGCCCAGAGCGGGAGCACCGTCTGGCGGGCGCCGCGCGCGGCACCGACCAGCACCACGGCCAGCCCGAGGCTGAAGAAGATCTGCCGGTGGTCGAGGAACACTCGCCGCGCCGAGTCGGCGGACACCGCGCGCGGCTCGTGGGCGACGTCGTCGGGGACGAGGGCGACGACCACCGCAGCGGCGGCCGAGGTCCCGACGGCCAGCCAGTACGCGGCCCGCACGTCGGTGAGGTGGATGACAGCCGCACCCGCGAACGGTCCGATGAAGGTGCCCACGCGCTGCAGACCGGCGAGGGTCGACAGGGCCCTGGCACGCTTGAGGACGGGGGTCGTCTCGGTCAGGTACGACTGGCGGGCCAGCGTGAAGACAGCGTTGACGGCCCCCAGCAGCAGCAGGCACCCCCCGAGCACGACGACCTCGCGAGCCAGGGCGGCGCCGACGAGGAGCACCACCGCGATGCAGGCCGCGACGAGCATGGCGCGCCGGTCCCCGAGCCTGGTCGCCACGGCCCCGGCCGGGACGTCGCCGAGGATCTGGCCGATCGCGAGCAGCGCGACCACCAGGCCGGCGGTGGCCAGGGAGGCACCGAGGTCGACGGCGCTCAGGGCCGCGACGGGCAGGACCGCCCCCATCCCCGTCTCGAAGACGAGGACGGGCAGGTACACCGCCCAGGCGGCCGAGCGGTTCACTCCGCCACCTCACCGGCCAGGCCGAGCAGCACCTCGTCCAGAGCAGACGTGTCCGTCAGCAGGCGCCCGACGGCGTCCCGGTGCACCCAGCCCACCACGCGGGCGAGCCCGAGCGCGAGGCCCGCACCCGTGGAGGCGTGGACCACGGCGTCGTCGCCGGAGCCGGTGACCCACCAGTCGACCGGCTGCCCGTCGACCCGCAGGTCGTGGTGCTCGACCCAGCTCGACGGCGCCTGGTCGAACGCCTCGAGGACCGTCGCCGGCGTGGACGCGGGGCGACCGATCGACGTCACCCGGCCGGGCGCGCGGTCCTCGGCGACCTCGATGTCCAGGACATCGGCGACGGCTGCGACCAGCGACGACGGGACCACGAGCAGCGGCAGCACACCACGGTGCTGCGCCCACATCGCGTCCCCGACGCCCGCCTGGTCGACGTCGACCATGGCGCAGGACCGGTCGTCCACCAGGGCGGGCAGGCGCACGGCGTCGACCTCGCCACCGCTGCCGGACGCGAGGGCGGCCAGTCCACGCCACACGGCCACGGCCAACGCGAACGGCACCGCGCGGCCCTCGTCCGGCAACGCGTCGAGGAGGTCGGCCCAGCCGGCCGCGTCGAGGTCGGACGGGTCCGCGATCCCGCCCAGCGCGCGCTGCATGGTCACGTCGAGGCCGGCGACGACGTCGGGAGGCTCCGGCAGCAGGTGGTGCAGCGGGCCGGTGCGACGACCGAGCAGGAACGGCCTGTCGAGCCCGAGCCCGCTCCGGTGACGCAGCCACCACGCCGTGTAGGACGGCGCCGTCCCGCCCGACGGCAGGCGCACCGGTTCGAGGGCTCGGCGCGCCTCCCCGCGGGCCAGGGCGGCGAGCACCTCCGGCCACGCCTCGGGCCGGACTGCGTCGAGGTCGGCCACGGCGAGGGTCCCCTCGAGCCACGCGCCCTGGTCGTCGCCCGATCCCTCGGCGTCGGAGCCGAGGACCTCGTCGAGGTAGCCGTCCCAGTCGTCGAGGGCGTCCGTCACGAGGTCGGCGTCCTCCGCACCGCCCGCGGCGTCGTCTCCGGTGCCGTTGCCGGTGGTGTCGCTTGTGCCGTTGCCGTTGGCGCCCGGGCCGTTGCCGTCGGTGCCGGTGGTGCCGGCGCCTCCGGGGATGCGCACCAGGGCCAGGCCGGTCCGCACGCCGACGACCTCGAGCGCCCTGCCCCACCGCTCGGCGAGGTCGTCGTCGACGGCGGGAAGGATGTCCGGGTCGAACCAGCCGGCCGCCGTCGAGCCGGGCAGCACCAGACCGCGGGCCGGCGTCTCCTCGCCGTCCTCGTCGGCCAGCAGCAGCTCGCCCCACCACGGCTGCGGCTGGAGGGTGACGCCCTGGTCGAGCGCCGCGCGGACGAGGCTCAGCACCACGTCGGCGACGGAGGTTCCGCCGGAGGGGAGCTCGTCCTCGCCCTGGTCAGGCTCGCGCTCGTCGTCCTGGTCGTCCTGGTCGTCGGACAGGACGCGCTCACGCACGACGGGGTGCGCCAGCAAGGACGCGGAGTCCGCCCGGGTCGCTCCGAGGCGTTCGAGCAGCGGGTGGGCGGCGTCCGGGTGCACCATCCGCAGTCCCCACCTGGTCAGGGTCGCCGCGACCTCCGCCGGGACACCCGGGTCGAGCAGCACGAGACCCCGGGCGCCGTGAACCGTGCGCCCGTCGGCGAGCGGGACCGGCAGGGTGGCCAGCTGCTCCAGGGTCGTCGCGTCCACGCCCGCGAGCGCGTCCAGGAGGGCGGTCCACGCCCCGGTGTCCAGGCGCGGCAGGGAGTCGACGAGCTCGGCGAGGTCGGCCGTCCCGATGCCGAGCAGAGGGACGAGGTGACGGTGCCGGCGTTCGAGGACGACGAGCCGCGGGTGCCAGGTGGAGAGCGCGCGCACCAGGTCCGCGTCCTCGCCGGCAGGCCCCGACAGGACCAGGGCATCGCCCGGCACCAGGGGTGGGCCGCCGTCGGCCGGTCGCAGGACGGGAGCCGCCCGCACCGCGGCGACGGCCGCTGCCCGCAACGCCGCGTCCACCGTGCCGGCCGGCAGGGTCGGCGGCAGCAGGTCCAGAGGGTCGGGCGCGAGGTCGGCGGCCTCGCGGCACGCGACGAGGAGGTCGGCGAAGGTCAGGCCGGCGAGCCGCACGAGCTCGTCGGTCAGCGGGCCGGGGGCCACGTGGCGACGGGAGGGGTCGAGCGGGAACGTGCCGATGAGCAGGGCCGGCAGGGTGGACGGCTCGTCGGTCGGGGTCGGCGCGTGGACCGGCCACCCGGCCGTGGCCAGGCCCACCGCCATGGACCCGCGGGTGCCCGGACGAGGCGCCGCCCAGGTCGTCATCCACCCGGTGCGTCCGCGCTCCTCGACGGGCCTGTCCAGGAGGAGCCGCGGATCGAGGTCGCCGGCGCGTGAGGCGACCACCCAGCGTTCCGCGACGTCGCGCACCTGCCGTGCCTCAGCGCCGTCCTCGATGTCGATCTGGGCCAGTCCGGGCAGAGCGAGCAGCACAGGGTCGCCGACCGCCTCGAGCTGGCGGCGGACCTCCTCGACCGCCGCGGCGTCCCGGAGGGTGAGGACCACCGCCGTGTCCCAGCGGTCGGCAGCGGGGGCGTCGAGCCACGCCTGGGCCGCCGGACCGGACCCGGCCAGAGGCAGACGCAGGATCGGCAACGAACCCGCCCTCAGCGCGACCTCGGCGGCCAGGTCAGCGGGTACGTCGGCGAGCAGCCTGCCCGTCCCGGCGAGCGAGAACTGCACGGCGCCGGTGGTCGACGCCACGGTGATCTCGTCGGCCACGGACCGGACGGCAGCGAAGCCGACCCCGAACCGTCCGACGGTGGCGCCGTCGCGCTTGGCCGACGCCCTCAGGCTGGCCAGGGAGGCGACGCCCTCAGCGTCGAGCGGGGCGCCGGTGTTCGCGGCCACGAGGGTCGCGCCCGAGGCGCCGACGGTCAGCCGGAGCAGCAGGTGGCCGGGGACGCCCGACCGGGCTGCGGCGTCGGCGGC
>DASXVR010000296.1:0-9824 GCA_036504175.1 Actinotalea sp.
CATCGGCCGGGTCGACCTTCCGGACCTCGGGACCCTCGACCTGTGGTGGCTCACCTCGTACGGCGGAGGGCTCTTCCTGCCCCTCCGGGACCTGACCAGCGGCGACACCTCGTACGGCGGCGGTCGCTACCTCCTCGACACCGTCAAGGGTGCCGACCTGGGCGGGTCCCGGGACGGGGTCGTCGTGGACCTCAACTTCGCGTACCAGCCGTCGTGCGCCTACGACCCTGCGTGGGCATGTCCCTTGGCCGGCGCCGGCAACACCCTGAGGACCCGGGTGCCGGTGGGGGAGCAGTACACCGAGCTCTGACGTCGTGCCACGCAGGCCGGGTCCGCTCCTGGCCTCTCCCCGATGCGCCCTCGTGCCCGCGAAGCCATGCGGTGAGACGCCAGCGCCGTGCTGTCTCTTCGGTCAATAAAAACGGCAGCGAACAGCAATAAAAA
The DNA here is from genome assembly GCA_036504175.1 of Actinotalea sp. Lineage (GTDB taxonomy): Bacteria > Actinomycetota > Actinomycetes > Actinomycetales > Cellulomonadaceae > Actinotalea. The sequence continues at coordinate 445 of DASXVR010000296.1, forward strand.
CGTCAGCAGAATTGCCCGTCGAAACGGCACACGCGGAGTCTTTGATCACTGTATCTTCCGGTTCTGAGAGGACATATGTCCGTATTGGGGCGGGTTTGCCCCCCCGATAGCGACGCACCAGGAGACCCCTGATGCGCCTTTCTCCGTACGGGCCGACCGGAGAAGTGCCTCAGCAGGACACCCAGGGAACACCGACGTTCATGGAGGGTCTGATGTCGAAGTATTCGTCAGGCGCCGGGGACATCCTCCGACGCGGACGTAGTCGCAGTGGTCCTTTGGCCGCGCTCATCTCGGCGGCCACCGCAACGCTCATCGTGGGGATCGCCCTGCCGGCGAGCCCGGCCGCCGGCGCAGGCCCGGCACCTGCCGGGGGAGCCGTCGGCCTCGCCGGCCCGGTGGCGCTCACCGCGCCGACCAGCCCGACGGACGAGACCAAGGTGCCCCACTACTTCGGGCCCTACCCGAACTGGGCCAACAGCCCGTTCACCCTCCCGAACGCCGCTGTGGAGATCACCGGCGACGGCACCGGGGCGACTGCGACGGCGACCGTCGACCCGGCCACCGGCGGCGTGGCCACGGTCGACGTCACGACCCCGGGCTCGGGGTACACGCTCGCACCGACCGTCACGATCACCGGTGGTGACGGGACCGCCACCGCGGCGGCCACGGTCTCGGCCACCGGCGCAGTCACCGGCTACACGGTCGACGCGGCCGGGGCCGGCTACAGCCAGCTGGCCGTGAGCGTGTCGGGTGGCGGGGGCACCGGCGCCACAGCCACCGCATCCGGCGGCGTGGACGCCGTCGCGCTGATCGACGGTGGCGCGGGCTACACCATGCCCACCGTGGAGTTCGACCTCCCCGCACTGCCGGACGGCACCCAGGCCAAGGGTCACGTGCCGATGATCGCCAACGGTGACCTCGTCGACGGGATGGACGCCAACGGCACCATCACCGCCGTCGTGATCGACAACCCCGGCTCCGGCTACACCAGCGCGCCCGGCGTGGCGATCCACAACGGCACCCTCTTCGACCCCATCGCGGGTGCCACGCCCGCAACCCTCTCGGCGACCCTCAGCCTGACGGCCGTCACGCCTGACGTCTTCGGCACGGGCTACACCTCCGCACCGACCGTCACCGTGAGCGACCCGGTCGGCACCGGCACCGGCGGCTCGGCGATCGCCACGACCGACGTCGGCTCCGTGACCTCGATCGCCGTCACCAACGCCGGGACCGGCTACCTGACGGTCGGCATGAAGAAGTTCCAGGACGAGCTGCCGCTGCCGTGCGACCCTGCCAACGGCGGGTGCCCGACGGACCCGGCGGCGAAGTTCCTGCCGCTCGCAGTCCCGGAGGCGGTCACGTACAGCGGCGCCGCGGCGGACCAGTACGCCATCGGCCTCGTCCAGTACCGGACCCAGTTCTCGTCCGACCTCCCGCCGACCCTGGTCCGCGGGTACGTCCAACTCGAGACGCCGGCGAACGTGGCGATCAGCCAGCACTACCCGCTGACCAACGCCCTGCTCGACGGGACCACGGTGGCCGTGCACGACGCCAACGGCAACCCGTACTACGGCGTCACCGCACCGCAGTACCTCGGCCCGATCATCGGGGCGACCAAGGACAAGCCGGTGCGCATCGTCTTCCGCAACCTGCTGCCCACCGGAGCCGACGGCGATCTGTTCCTGCCGACGGACAGCTCGATGATGGGCTCAGGCATGGGCCCGATGGTCATGGCTGACCCGGTCGACCAGGGCACTGTCCTGGACGCCGTGCGCAACCCGGAGTGCAGCGGATACCCCAAGCCGGACGGCTGCTTCGCGGACAACCGCGCGACCCTGCACCTGCACGGTGGCGTCACCCCGTGGATCAGCGACGGCACCCCGCACCAGTGGATCACCCCCGCCGGTGAGAGCACCCCGTGGCCCCAGGGCGTGAGCGTCAGCAACGTCCCGGACATGGCGCCTGCCGGCTGCGACGCGGCCGACGACGGCTGCGAGACCTTCTACTACACCAACCAGCAGAGTGCGCGGCTGATGTTCTACCACGACCACTCGTGGGGCATCACGCGGCTCAACGTGTACGCGGGCGAGGCTGCTGGCTACCTGATCACCGACGACACCGAGAAGAGCCTCGTCAGCACGGGGACGATCCCGGGCGCCGGCGACACCATCCCGCTGATCGTCCAGGACAAGACGTTCGTGCCCGACGCCGCCCAGCTGGCTGCCCAGGACCCGACGTGGGACGCCACCCGGTGGGGCACCAAGGGCTCCTTCTGGTACCACCACGTCTACATGCCTGCGCAGAACCCGGGTGACCCGTCCGGCATGAGCGCCTACGGCCGCTGGATGTACGGGCCGTGGTTCTGGCCGCCGGCCGCCGACACGAAGTACGGACCGATCGACAACCCGTACTACGACCCGAGCTGCGACCTGGACAAGCCGGACACCTGGCAGTACCAGACCGACCCGTTCTGCGAGCCGAAGCAGATCCCCGGCACGCCGAACATCTCGGCCGGCATGGAGCAGTTCAACGACACCCCGCTCGTCAACGGGGTGGCCTACCCGAAGGTGACGCTCCAGCCGAAGACGTACCGGCTGCGGCTCCTCAACGCGGCGAACGACCGGTTCTTCAACTTCCAGTGGTACGTGGCTGACCCCACCCAGGGCGACGGCACGACCGAGGTGGCCCTGAACCCGATCGACCTCGCCGCCGCGCAGACGGACCCGACCATCTCGCCGAGGCCCGCGGACGCCAACAACAACGCCGCAGGACCTGACTGGGTGCAGATCGCGAGCGAGGGCGGCTTCCTGCCCGCACCCGCCGTGATCGACGGTCAGCAGCCGACCACGTGGATCACCGACCCGACCCGCTTCGACGTCGGCAACGTGGACAAGCACTCGCTGCTGCTGGCACCCGCCGAGCGGGCGGACGCGATCGTGGACTTCTCCGCCTTCGCGGGCAAGACGCTCATCCTGTACAACGACGCGCCTGCGGCCTTCCCCGCCCGTGTGCCGGGGTACGACTACTACACGGGTGCGCCGGACATGAGCCCCGCGGGGGTCGCGGCGATCCTGCCCGGGTACGGGCCGAACACCCGCACCGTCATGCAGGTGACGATCGCTGCCGCCACCCCGGCGCCGGCGTTCAACCTGTCGAAGCTCCAGGCTGCCTTCAAGCACAACGCCGCGGGCACCGGGGTCTTCGAGTCCGGCCAGAACCCGATCATCGTCGGGCAGGCCGCGTACAACACCGCGTACGGCAGCACCTTCGCCGCGAGCAGCAACTGCAACGTCAAGGGCAGCACGCTGCAGAAGTGCGACGGCATCGTCCGGATCAACGACACCAGCACCTTCGGGTTCAACACCCTGCGGGCCCAGGCGACCAAGTCGTCCATGACCCTGCAGCCGAAGGCGATCCACGACGAGATGAACTCGACGACGTTCGACGAGTTCGGCCGCATGGAGGCGAACCTCGGGGTCGAGGCCCAGCCGCCGACACCCGGGGCGCAGAACGTCACGCTCTACCCGTACGTGAACCCGCAGACCGAGCTGATCGACGCGACGAACCTGCCGACGGCAGACGTCAAGGTCACCCCGATCTCCAGCACCTCGGACGGGACGCAGATCTGGCGCTTCACGCACAACGGCGTGGACACGCACCCGATCCACTTCCACCTGTACGACGTCCAGGTGCTCAACCGCGTGACGTGGGACAACATCGTCATCCCGCCTGACGCGAACGAGCTCGGCTGGAAGGACACCGTGCGGATCTCACCGCTCGAGGACACGATCGTCGCGCTGCGGCCGATCATGCCGAAGGTGCCCTTCGAGGTGCCGAACTCGGTGCGGCTGCTCAGCCCGATGATGCCCGCGGGCTCCACGGTGGGCTTCAACAGCGTCGACGTGAACGGCAACCCCACGGCTGCCATCACCAACTCGCTGGTGAACTTCGGGTGGGAGTACGTCTACCACTGCCACATCCTGTCCCACGAGGAGATGGACATGATGCGGCCGGTGTCCGTGGCCCTGCCGCCGATCGCCCCGAACGGGCTCACGTTCGCGGTGACCGGCACCGGCAACAAGGCCCGGATCGTGGTGAGCTGGACCGACAACTCGATCACCGAGACCGCGTTCCAGGTACAGCGCAGCACCGACGGCACCACGTGGACCACCGTTGCCACCCAGGCTCAGCCCCTGGTCGGCAACACCCACGGTGCCCGTTCCCAGCAGGACCCGACCGCCAACGTGACGAGCGCCTACCTGTACCGGGTCGTCGCTCTGAACACGGTCGGCTACGGCGGGGCCTTCCCCAGCCTGACCGTCCAGAGCACCTCACCGGTCGTCGGCATCAACGCGCCGGCAGCGCCGACGGGTCTGACGGCCACGCTGCAGGCAGGTCCGAGGGTCGCCCTGGCGTGGACCGACAGGTCGAGCAACGAGACGGGCTTCGTCGTCCAGCGCTCCACCGACGGCACCACGTTCAGCCAGGTCGGGACCGTGGCCGCCAACATCCGCGCGTTCACGGACTCCACCGTGACCGCGGGGACGACGTACACCTACCGGGTGGGCGCGGTGAACATCGCCGGGACCAGCCTCAGCACGCCGGTGAGCGTCACCGTTGCGGCCCCGGCGGCACCTGTCATCGCGTCGGCGACGGCTGTGCGGCAGGGCACCTCGGAGCGGCTGACCGTCACGTGGGGCGACGTCCTCGGTGAGACCGCGTACAGCGTCCAGTGGAGCTCGACGGGTGTGACCCCGTCGGGGACTGCCAACCTGGCCGCGAACACCACCACCTGGACCAGCGGGAACCTCGCCCGTCAGGTCTGGTACGCCCGGGTCGGCGCGACCAACGCGCTGGGCACCACCTGGTCGGCCTGGCGGCCGATCCCCGTGGCGCCGTGACGCCGTGACGCGGTAGCGGGCCCTCCACCGGCTCGCTGACAGCAGGGGAGGGCGGGTCCACCACGGGCCCGCCCTCCTCGTCTGCCGCGTCCGTCGAGTCAGCCGCGGGCGCGCTGCTCCGTGATCGTCCGGTGGAGCGCGTCCAGCGCGGCGACGTAGATCTCCGAGAAGGTCGGGAAGGGCTGGATCGTGTCCCGCAGGACGTCCAGGGGCACCTTGGCCCTGATCGCGAGCGTCGCCTGCTGGAGCCACTCGCCGGCCTCGGGACCGAGGGCGTAGGCGCCGGTCAGCCGCTCCCCGTCGCTGAGCAGCGTGAGGAAGCCGTTGGAGTCCGCGTAGGCCCGTGTGTAGGTGGAGAGCCGGGGCACCTCGGACATCGGCGCGGTCGCCGTGAACGGCGCATCCGTGGCACCCACGGCCGCTGCCTGCGGGTCGGTGAACACCACCCGCGGCACGGCGTCGTACGCGGCCGCCCGCGGTTCGCCGAGGATGTTGGCCGCCGCGACGTCCCCCTGGTACTTGCCGACGTACGTCAGCGGCCAGATGCCGGTCACGTCGCCGATGGCCCACAAACCCTCACCGGCCCGCATGTGCGCGTCGACGACGATGCCGTGGGCGTCCGGCGCGATGCCGACCGTCTCCAGCCCCACGTCGTGCACGCGCGGGCGGCGCCCGGTCGCCACCAGGATCCGGTCCCCGCGCAGGGCGCTGCCGTCGTCCAGGTCGAGGACGTACTCCTCACCGTCGCGCCTGGCCGAGGTGGCGTGCCTGCCGAGGACGAGCTCGACGCCCTCGCTCCGGAGCACCTCGCCGAGCGCTTCGCCGAGCGGCGCCGGCTCGCGGCCGAGGAGGTGCTCGCCGCCGTCGACCAGCACGACCTCCCCGCCGAGGCGCCGCACCGCCTGGGCCATCTCGACGGCGACCGGACCCCCACCGATGATCAGCAGGCGGCGGGGGACCGCCGTCATCCCCGTGACCTCCCGGTTGGTCCACACGCCGTCGAGCTCGGACAGCCCGCGGACCGGAGGAGTGATGGGGTCGGAGCCGGTGGCCACCACGACGTGACGCGCCGTGCGGCGCACCCCGTCGACCTCGACCGCGCCGGCACCGGCCAGCCTGCCCGTCCCGCGCACCAGGTCGATGCCCGCCGAGGCGAGCCATCGCACCTGTCCCTCGTCGGAGTAGTCCGAGACCTGGAAGTTCCGCCAGGCGAGGGCTGCCGCGACATCGACCTCGGCCGTCGCCGCCGCCTCCCTCGCCGCCTTGACCGCCTCGCCCGGCCGCAGCAGGGTCTTGGACGGGATGCAGGCCCAGTACGAGCACTCGCCACCGACCAGCTCACGCTCGACGAGCAGCACCCGTTGGCCGCCCTGCGCCAGTGCGCCCGCGCAGTGCTCCCCGGCGGGTCCGCCGCCCAGCACGATCACGTCGTAGTCGGTGGTCGCGCCCGTCCGTGCGCGCTCCGTCGGTGCCGGTGTGCTCCCTGCCATGGCGACGTCCTTCCCCGTGGTGGCTCGCTGTTCGTGAGCCATCCTGCCTGGCGGGACCCGGGGACGGCAGTGGAGGGAGCGCCGCAACCCCGGAGCGAGCTGTCAGTCGGAGGCTCCGGGCTCCAGGAGCCCGCTGACAGCACTGAACGCGTCGGGCTCGATGGCGTACCAGGTCTCGCGCCCCTCCCGGCTGCGCCGGACGAAGCCTGCGTCGTGCAGGACACCCAGGTGGTGGCTGACCGTCGGCTGGGCGACGTCCAGGCGCGTGACCAGGTCTCGGGTGACGGCGCGTCCGCCGGGCGCGACACGGATCAGGCTGATGAGCCGGAGCCGGACGGGGTCGGCCAGGACACGGAGCGCGGCCGCGAGCTGGGTGGAGTCCTCGGCGGAGAGCTCGTCCCGCAGCACCGGGGAGCAGCAGAGGTCCTTGACCGTTGCGGTAGTCACGGGAGCATCTTGCCATATGTATCGACGAGCGTCTATGGTATCGATCGCAATCGATGCATAGATGACTATCGATGGATAGGAGCGGATCCTGATGACCGCGATCGCGGAGGTCCTCGGCAGGGTGCTCGCCGACGTGGGGACCAGCCTGGCTCACAACTGGCCCTACCTGCTCACCGGCATCGTCGTCGCGGCGGTGATCCAGGTGTACGTCGGCACCGACAGGCTCGCCCGATGGATGCGGGGTCGGACGCGATGGGCGGTGCTCGGTGCCGTCGCCTTCGGCGCGCTCACGCCGCTCTGCTCGTGCGGGACGACGGCGGTCGTCCTCGGTGCGATGGCGTCGTCGGTCCCGTGGGCACCCGTGGTGGCGTTCATGGTGTCGTCCCCGCTGACCAGCCCGTCGGAGTACGTGTGGTCGGTCGGCCTGTTCGGCGCCGACTTCGCGACGACCTACTTCGTGGCCGCGATCGTGATCGGGCTCGCCGCCGGGGCCCTGACCTCCGTGGTCGAGCGCAGCGGCCTGCTGCGCGGGCAGGAACGCGTCCGCCCGGCCGTGACGGGTTGCTCGGACGGCTGCGGCGGGCCGGCCGCCCGGGTGGACCAGTCGGTCGCGTTCGAGGGGCCGGCGAGCGTGCCGTCCCCAGCGGGCAGGACGATGCTGGCCGAGCTGCGGACGGCTCCGGCGACCTGCTGCACGGCGGTCATGGACGCTCCCGTCGTGGGATCGGCGTCGGCCCCGGCGGCGGGCCTCGCGGTGGTGGCCACGTCTCGGCTCGGCGACCTCGCACGCGCGCTGGTGCTCAACGCCCGGCGGCTCGCCGTCTACTTCCTCGGGTTCGCGACGCTGGGCTACCTGGTCATCGAGCTGGTCCCCACGCAGCTGCTCACCAGCTACCTGGGTGGCGGCTCGTTCCTGTCCGTGCCGCTCGCGGCCACGCTGGGCGTGCCGGTCTACCTGAGCTCCGACGGCTCCCTGCCGCTCGTCGCCTCCCTGCTCCACGGCGGCATGGGCCCCGGCGCCGCACTCGCGTTCCTGGTGACGGGCGCCGGGACGAGCGTCGGTGCCATCAGCGGCATGCTCGTCATCGCCCGGTGGCGCGTGGTGGCGCTCGTGGTGGGCTGCCTGTGGGTCGGTGCCGTCCTGCTCGGATACCTCGCGCCGCTCTGGCTCTGAGCGGGTCCCGACCTCGGGCGCGCTCGCATCGGACCGGGCAGTGCATGATCAGTGGTACCGCCGCACTCGGCACCGACCGCGACGGCACCGACCGTGGGGAGAGAGTCATGTTGGTCGCCTACCGGTACCTGGCCCGCCTGATCGCCGTCGGAGTCGTGCTCCAGGCAGCGTTCATCGCGTTCGCCATGTTCGACATCCTGCACGCGGCGGACGGGGGCACGCCGTTCACGGGGGAGAGCGACAACGCCGGCCAGGCGCTGCACAGCACCGTGGGGATGATGGTGATCCCGGTGCTCGCCCTGCTCATGCTGGTCGTGTCGTTCTTCGCCAGGATCCCCGGCGGGGTCGTGTTCGCCGTGGTTGTCCTGGGCCTCGTCGCGGTCCAGGTCGTCCTCGGCTTCGTCTCGGCCGAGGTGCCGTCCCTGGGACTCCTGCACGGGGTCACGGCCTTCGCCATCGCCGGAGCGGCAGGGATCGCAGACCGGCGTGCGGGACAGGCTCTGAGGTCGTCCGCGGAGGCGGGCTCGGTCGCCGCAGCCTGAGCGGCGACGGGCACCGGTCAGCCGGGGCCTGGCCGTTCAGCCGGGGCTCGGCCGCCGGCGGTGGGCTCAGCCGGCGAGCCGCCAGGCGAGGAGGCCGAACAGCACGCCGAGGCTGTTGGTCGCCCAGTGCATGCCGGCGCTTGCCAGCACGCTCCCGCTGCGGTGGCGGAGCTCACCGGCGACGACCCCGCCCACGGCGGTGAAGGCCACGATCCCGGCGACGACCAGCACGGAGGCGGCCGGTCCGGCACCCTGCGCGGCGTCGCCGACGCCCTGGTTGGCCGAGGCGATGTGGAGCGACGGCAGGACGTGCCACAGGCCGAACAGGGCCGACGACGTCAGGAGCACGCGCACCCGCGTGCCGTGGCGCGCAAGCATGCCCCAGAGCACCCCACGGAACGCGACCTCCTCGAGCAGGATCGTGGTCACCGGGATGATCACGAAGGCCGACACCAGTGCGCCCTGGACGCCGAAGTGGTAGCGGACGTCGAGGAAGGCCGTGCGGGTCAGGGGGAGGAGGACTCCGACGAGGTAGACGAGCGCCACCGCGGCGATGGACCCCGCCGCCCAGGCGACCCCTGACTTCAGGTGCTTGCGGTGCAGCCCGAGCTGGGACCAGCTCAGTCCCGCCCAGCGCGCGAAGACCACCAGCGCCACAGCCGCCACGGGACCCAGCCAGAGGGCGGTCCCGAGCAGGTGCTCGGCGATGTTCATGCCGACGAGGGCGACCACCACCACGGCTGTCGCCGCGAGAGCGGGGACCCGGGGAGTGTGCGTCGTCGCCTCAGTCACAGCCAGGGTCATCGGCTCTGCGCCGGAAGAGTTG
>DASXVR010000297.1:0-2543 GCA_036504175.1 Actinotalea sp.
CCGCGCAGCGCCCGCCGGAGCACCGGCACCCCCCGAGCCAGTTGGAGAGCAGCATCGTGAAGAGCGCCGTCGAGACCCTGGAGCCGACCAAGGTCAAGCTGACCGTCGAGGTGACGTACGACGAGCTCAAGCCGAACATCGACGAGGCCTACAAGCACATCGCGGCCGAGGTGAACGTCCCCGGCTTCCGCAAGGGCAAGGTCCCGCCGCGCATCATCGACCAGCGCGTCGGCCGCCCGGCCGTCATCGAGCACGCGGTCAACGAGGGCCTCGGCACCTTCTACGCGGAGGCCGTCCGCGAGAACAACCTGCGCCCGCTCGGCCAGCCGGACGTCAACGTCACGCAGGTCCCCGGCCTCACGGCGACCGCCCCCGGCGAGGAGGGCGAGCTGCACTTCACCGCCGAGGTCGAGATCCGCCCGACGATCGAGGTGCCCGCCCTCGACGGCATCACCGTCGAGGTCGACAGCGAGGAGGTGTCCGACGAGGACGTCGCCGGCCGCCTCGACTCGCTCCGGGAGCGCTTCGGCACGCTCGTCGGCGTCGACCGCCCCGCGCAGGACGGCGACTTCGTCCAGATCGACCTGACGGCGACGATCGGCGACGAGGAGATCGACAAGGTCTCCGCCGTCAGCTACCAGATCGGCTCCGGCAACATGCTCGAGGGCCTCGACGACGCCCTCACGTCGCTGTCGGCGGGGGAGACGACGACGTTCGAGTCCGCCCTCGTCGGCGGCGAGCACGCGGGCGAGACGGCCCACGTCACCGTGACCGCGACGACGGTCAAGGAGCGCCAGCTGCCCGAGGCCGACGACGAGTTCGCCCAGCTGGCGAGCGAGTTCGACACCCTCGACGAGCTCATGGCCGACCTGCGCGAGCAGGTCGCCCGGATCAAGGGCTCCAACCGCGCGATCCAGGCCCGCGACAAGCTGCTCGAGGCGCTCGTCGCCGGGACCGAGATCCCGGTGCCGACGGGCGTCGTCGAGGCCGAGGTCGTCCGTCACCTCGAGGCCGAGGACCGCGTCGGCGACGAGACGCACGGCGCCGAGGTCCGCACGGACACGACGACGGTGCTGCGCAACCAGATCCTGCTCGACACGCTCGCCGAGCAGCTCGAGGTCAAGGTGAGCCAGGGCGAGCTCGTCGACTACCTCGTCAACGCGTCCCGCCAGTACGGCATGGACCCGTCGACGTTCATCCAGACGATCGACCAGCAGGGCCAGATCCCGTCGATGGTGGCCGAGGTCGCCCGCAGCAAGGCGCTGGCGATCAGCCTCCGGCACGTGAAGGTCGTCGACCCGAAGGGCGAGCCGGTCGACCTGTCCGAGTACATCGGGACCGACGAGGAGGACGCGGCCACCCTGTCCGCGGTCGACCAGGTGGTCCAGGCCGCTGCCGCGTCGGACGCCGGCGAGCCCGACCTCGCCCCGGTCGACACCGACGCCGCGACCGACATCTCGTCGCTGCTCCGCCCCTGACACCACCCGCTGGCCGGCGTCGTGCGCCGACAGCGAAACGACGCCCGCGCGGGGAAGTCCCTCCCCGCGCGGGCGTTAGTGTCACTGGCAACGCGAGCAGAGGAGCGAGTCGTGAACGAGCTGGTGCCGGCGATCGCCCGGGTCGAGACCCCGGGGTTCGGCCTCAACGACCACATCTACAACCGGCTGCTGCGCGAGCGGATCATCTGGCTCGGGTCCGAGGTGCGCGACGAGAACGCGAACGCGATCTGCGCCCAGATGATGCTGCTCGCGGCCGAGGACCCGGACAAGGACATCTGGCTGTACATCAACTCGCCGGGGGGCTCGATCACCGCGGGCATGGCGATCTACGACACGATGCAGTACATCAAGCCGGACGTCGCCACCATCGCCATGGGCATGGCCGCGTCGATGGGGCAGTTCCTGCTCTCGTCGGGCGCCAAGGGCAAGCGGTACGCCACGCCCCACACCCGCGTGCTGATGCACCAGCCGTCCGGCGGCTTCGGCGGCACCGCGACCGACGTGCGGATCAACGCCGAGCTGATCCTCCACATGAAGCGCGTGCTGGCCGAGCTGACCGCTGAGCAGACCGGCAAGACGATCGAGCAGATCAACGCCGACGCGGACCACGACCGCTGGTTCACGGCGCAGGAGGCGCTCGAGTACGGGTTCATCGACCACGTCGTCGCCACCGCCGGCTCCGTGACCGGCAGCGGCGGCACCAACTGACCTGCGCCCGACGAACGAGGAGTATCCAGTGAGCACCGAATCGCAGTTCGTCGCGCGGGCCGGCCGGCTGGCCGGCTTCGGAGGGCTGGCGCCCGCGTCGCCGCAGGGCCGGTACGTGCTGCCCCAGTTCGAGGAGCGCACCGCCTACGGCTTCAAGCGCCAGGACCCGTACACCAAGCTGTTCGAGGACCGGATCATCTTCCTCGGCGTGCAGGTGGACGACGCCTCGGCCGACGACGTCATGGCCCAGCTCCTGGTGCTGGAGAGCACCGACCCGGACCGCGACATCATCCTGTACATCAACTCGCCCGGCGGCTCGTTCACGGCCCTGACGGC
>DASXVR010000298.1:0-7988 GCA_036504175.1 Actinotalea sp.
CGACCCGATGCTCCCCGAGGATCGCGAGAAGGTCACGCACGCTGCTCTCCGGGGCGATCGTGAGGACCGTCCCGCCCTTACGTCTGAGCACCTCGGTGATCCGCATGGTCCGACCCCCTCCATCGCGAGCCGCAACCGCACCGCTGCGGCGTGTCTTGTGACGGTACGTCACCCGACCGCGGCGGTACAGGCCCCGTCCGGGCGCGCGACGGGCGCCCGGCGGTGTCGGTGGGCCGTGGCAGGCTGTCCGGGTGCACACAGAAGAGCGGGGGGCGACGAGATGAGCCGACGCGGCTGGCTGCTCCTGGCGACGATGGGTGCCATCTGGGGCGTGCCGTACCTGCTGATCAAGATCGCCGTGGCCGAGGTCAGCCCGCCGGCGCTCGTGCTCGCGCGGACCGGTGTGGGCGCGGCCGTCCTGCTGCCGCTCGCACTGCGTGGCCAGGGGCTGCGCGTCCTCGCCGGGAGGTGGCCGGCGGTGGTGGCCTTCGCCGCCCTCGAGATCGTCGGGCCCTGGTTCCTGCTGTCCAACGCCGAGCGGACGCTGGCGAGCTCCACCACCGGCCTCCTCGTGGCGACGGTCCCCATCATCGCCGTGGTCCTTGGCAGGCTCGTGGGCGACCGGCTTCCCGTCAGGCCCATCCGGTGGATCGGCCTGAGCGTCGGTCTGGGCGGGGTCGCGCTTCTTGCCGGTCCTGGGTCGACCGCCGTGCAGGCGTGGCCCATCGGGCAGGTCATCCTTGCCGCCCTCGGGTACGCGATCGCGCCGATCATCGCCGACCGCGCTCTGCGGGACGTGCCCGCCGTCACGCTCACCGCCGTGTGCCTGACTCTCAGCGCCCTCGCGTACGTGCCTGTGGTCGCCCTCACCGGGCCGCACCCGATGCCAGGGCCGAAGGCGATCGGCTCGCTGCTCGTCCTCGGCCTCGTCTGCACCGCGCTCGCCTTCGTCCTCTTCTTCAAGCTCATCGCCGAGGTGGGCGCGGCCCGTTCGACCCTCGTCGCCTACATCAACCCGCTGGTCGCAGTGACGCTCGGGGCGGTCGTGCTCGCCGAACCGGTCACGCTCACCGTCGTGATCGCGGCGCTGCTCATCGTCGGCGGCTCGGCGGCGGCCTCCGTGCGCGGCCGCACACCTACGGTGACGTCACCGCGCGGCCGACCGGACGAGCATGCGGTGGGGGCCGCCGACCAGGTCGAGCTCACCGACCGGGCCGACGTCACCGATCCGGTCCGAGCAGCCGACAGGGCTGACGTCACCGACCCGGCCGAGGCCCTCGACGCCGTGCCGTGCGCACCGCCTGTCTGAGGGCGCGGCCGGCCCAAGGCCCCCCGCCCACCGCCGCCTTACCGTGACCTGGATTCCTCTCATGGGATGTGGTGCGCGGTCGACTGTCCAGGTACACGTCGACAGCTCACCCCCCGGAGCCCCTCATGTCCCGCGCACCCCTGCCTGCCTCCACGCCCCCGCTCGCCGCCCCCGGCGCAACGAGGGACCCCGTCCGCATCCGCCGCCGCGGCTCGGTCCGCACGCAGATCCTCGGAGTCGTCGCGCTCCTGGCAGTGATCGCGGCGATCCTGGCCGGATACGGCTCCCTGTCCCTGACGCGCGCCGCCGGCCGCACGGCTGACGTGAACGCGACGCAGAAGGAGGTCGCAGGCGCCCTGTCGCAGCTCACGGACGCCGTCTGGAAGGTCCGGCTCGGCGTCACGGCCATCCCCGGCTACCCCGACGATGCCGGCAAGGAGAAGCAGCTCGCCGTCGCGCAGAAGGCGTGGACGACCCTCGACGAGACGATGCCCCCGTTCCTCGCCGCATTCGTGGCCGCGCACGGCAACGAGCCCGAGCACTGGGCCACGTTCCAGTCGACGCTGGCCCAGTACCGCGAGCTCATCAACGGCGAGTTCCAGGACGCGGCCATGAACGACGACCGCGTGCGGTGGGCCGAGCTGCGTGACAACACCGCAGGTGCGCTCGGCGGCAAGATGATCACCGAGCTGACCGCGATCATCACGGAGGTCGACGTCGTCCTCGACGCCCAGGTCACAGCGGCCCAGGCCGACGCCCAGAACGCCTCGCGCCTCCTGCTCGTCCTGGCCGTGGTCGGGATCGCCGCGGGCGTGACGATCGGCCTGACGACCAGCGCTGCGATGCGCCGGTCGGTGCGTGAGGTGCAGGGATCCGTCGAGGCCATGGCGCGGGGCGACCTCACGGTCACCCCCGTCACCCGGACCAGCGACGAGCTGGGCCAGATGGCGACAGGCCTGGCCCAGGCACAGCAGTCCCTCAGGACGATTCTGGCCGGGGTGGTGGGCGCCTCCGGGACCATCGCCGCCGCAGCCGAGGAGCTGTCCGCCGCCAACACCCAGGTCGCCTCCGGTGCCGAGGAGACCTCGACCCAGGCCGGCGTGGTCGCGGCAGCCGCCGAGCAGGTCTCCCGCAACGTGCAGGCGGTCGCGGCCGGCTCGGAGCAGATGGGCGCGTCGATCCGCGAGATCGCCCACAACGCGAACGAGGCGGCCCGGATCGCGGCGCAGGCCAGCGAGGTCGCCGTCCTGACCAACGACAACGTCGCCAAGCTCGGGGTCTCCAGCCAGGAGATCGGCAACGTGGTGAAGGCGATCACGTCCATCGCCGACCAGACCAACCTGCTCGCCCTCAACGCCACCATCGAGGCGGCGCGGGCCGGCGAGGCGGGCAAGGGCTTCGCCGTCGTCGCCGGTGAGGTCAAGGAGCTCGCGCAGGAGACCGCTCGGGCCACCGAGGACATCGCCCGCAGGGTCGAGATGATCCAGGCGGATACCGCAGGGGCTGTCACGGCGATCGGGCAGATCAGCCAGATCATCGCGTCGATCAACGACTACCAGCTGACCATCGCCTCCGCCGTGGAGGAGCAGACCGCCACGACGAACGAGATGTCGCGCGGGGTCGCCGAGGCGGCCACGGGCTCGGGCGAGATCGCGGCGAACATCGCGGGGGTCGCCACGGCGGCGTCGAGCAGCTCCGAGGTGGTCACGCAGATGCAGGACTCGGTGAACGAGCTGGCCCGCATGGCCGCGGACCTGCGCGGTCAGCTGGCGTCGTTCACGTACTGAGACGCAGCACGTGTTGTAGCGCAGCACTCGCTGAGAAGCAGCGACGCGGCCCGCCCTCCCCCTCGGGACGGCGGGCCGCGTCGTTCTCTCGCCGGCCAGGTGCGCGAGCCCGACCAGAGGCATGACGGGGTGCGAGTCAGGTCTCCTGGCCGCGCTCCAGGCCGAGAGTGGCCAGCAGGTCCTCGTGGAGCTGCATCCAGACCACATGGCAGGAGTCGATCGATACCCCGTCCACCCAACGGGACTCACCGCTCGACGCCCGGCCGAGCGCGGCGGCGTAGCGCTCGTCGTATCCGCGGAACCGCGGGAGGACGGTCGTGAGCTCGGCGTTCAGGGGCGACAGCGCCCGTCCGACGGACCCGAGCGTCTCAAGAACGCGGTCGTCCCATCGATGGTCCGTATGGTCGTTGGCTGCCATGGGGTCCCCCGGCAGAGGGCAGATCTGCCACCGCGTCGCCGCGTCCTGGAACCGCGCGTTCAGGGGCACGAACTGCGCGTGCGCCCCCACGACAACCGGACGTGCCTCCCGTCGATCGAGCTCCTCCGCCAGTCGTCGGTCCAGCTCCTGGCGGCCCCTGTCCGTGAGGGCCCACCCCTGGGAGCCGGCGAAGGCCGACCGGCTCACCCACCCGAACGCCTCGACATCGAGGAGTCGCTCGGAGACGCCGGCGAGGTCTTGCTCGAAGCGCCGGGCGACGCTCGTCGTCTCGGCGAAACCCAGGAGGCGCACCGCGTGCAGGGTCAAGGTGAGCGGGTCGGAGTCCAGGCCTTCCACCTGGTGATGGTCCCAGACGAGGGGAGGCTCCCGGTCGCCCTGGGGCACACCCGGTCACGCCGGCACGCCCGGTCACCCTGGGGCACACCCGGTCACCGTGGCACGCCACGTCAGACCGGCAGGTACTCGAACCGTTCGACGTGGGCGACGCGCGCGGTGGGCTTGCCGTTGCTCGTGGCGTAGACGCCGATCCACAGGCCGAGGAACCCACCCGTCGCCACGCTGTCGAGGGTCCGCCCGTCAGCCACGGCGACGACCACCGGATCGTGCCCGACGACGCCGGCGAGGAGCGCGTAGTCCTGCTGGCGGGCCTTGATCGTGAGGGTGACAGCTCCGGCGGCGCCGAGGGCGACCTCGCCCAGGACCGTCTCGACGCCGGCCCGACGGTGAACGGCCACGGCCCGGTCGTCCCCGGCCGTACCCGTCACGAAGACCCGGACCTGGTCCTTCTCGGACTGGCGCACCACGAGGCCGACCTCCTCGCCGCGCGGATCGTCGCCCTCCACGCGGACGGTCACCCGGACGTCGACGTCGGCCTGCTGCTGGCGGACCCCGAGGAAGCCTGGGGTGTACGGCTCCGCGAGCGTCGTCGAGGTGACGGGAATCGCCCAGCCTTCGCCAGCCGGCGTGGCCACCTCCGACGGGAGGCGACGCAGCGCCGTCCACCGCAGGTCACCGGGGAGCACGACACCCGACGTCCGCCCCTGCGCGTCACCCAGGGTCGCGGCGCCGGCGAACGGCACCTCCACCTGTGCCGGGACCCGACCTCCGCCGGGTGCGAACACGGGCCAGCCGTCCTCCCACACCACGGGGACCAGGAACGTCTCGCGCCCCAGGTTGTAGTGGTAGCCGCCGTACGGGCGCATGGCGAGCAGGACGGCCCACCAGCTGCCGTCGGCCGCCTCGACGAGGTCTGCGTGGCCCGCGCCGACCACGTCGGAGTCGCGACCCAGGTGCCGGTGGGTCAGCACCGGGTTGGCCTTGTTGCCGACATAGGGGCCGGTCACGGCGTCCGCGCGAGCGACCGAGACGGCGTGGTGGAACTCGGTCCCACCCTCGGCGGCGAGCAGGTAGTAGCGCCCGTCGACCTTGTACAGGTGCGGCGCCTCGGCCCAGACGACGTCCCGGAGGGCGCCGTTCCAGACGACGTGCTCCGGGCCGATCAGGGTCAGCGTCGTCCGGTCCAGCTCGCGGACCCAGACCTCGGTCTGGTCGTGCCACTGCGACTCGCGCGCCAGGCGGGTGCCGTGCAGCCACACGCGGCCGTCGTCGTCGAAGAAGATCGACGGGTCGATGCCGTGGACGTCGAGCCACACCGGGTCCGACCAAGGGCCGGCGGCGTCGGTGGCCGTCATCAGGAAGTTGCCCCCACGCTCGTCGTCCTGCTGGTCGACGAGCGTGCAGACCACCCAGAAGAGGCCGTCGTGGTGGCGGATGGTCGGCGCGTAGAGCCCACCCGAGGACGCGATTCCGTCGAAGTCGAGCTGCCCCGGGCGGTCGACCACGTGGCCGACCTGCTCCCACGACACCAGGTCGCGGCTGTGGAAGACCGGGAGGCCGGGCAGGTACTCGAACGTCGACGTGACCAGGTAGTAGTCCTCCCCGACCCGGCAGATGCTCGGATCCGGGTAGCAGCCCGGGAGCAGCGGGTTGTTCGCCAGGCTCACGGTGCGACGACCTTGGCCTCTACCCAGCGGCGGTCGGCCGTCGTCACGGGGTGCACGTCACCCGTGATCGTCACGACGAGGCGCTCGGTCGCGGTCCCCGGGATCTCCAGGCGCTCGGCGACCTTGCCGTTGATCGCGCCGCCGGTGGAGCCGAGGGCGTCGGGCACGTCGCCGTGCGCGGCAGCACCGGCGTGAGAGCCCACCCAGACCTCGACGTCGCCGGGCTCGACGACGCGCGCCATCCGCCTGTCGGAGAACGCCAGCCGGGTGGTCGGGACCGAGAACGTCACCCGACGCGACTCCCCCGGCTCGAGGTCGACACGGACGTAGCCCAGCAGCTGCGTCACGGGTCGGACGATCGTCGCCAGGACGTCGTGCGCGTACAGCTGGACGGTCTCGGTGCCGGGTAGTGCGCCCGTGTTGGTCACGGTGACGGCGGCCTCGAAGGCGTCCGCCGAGGCGACAGAGGCGTCCACCACGAGGTCGGAGTAGGCGAAGTCCGTGTAGGACAGGCCGAAGCCGAAGGGCCGCGTCGGCGTCGGGTCCGTCGAGGTCACACCGGACGGGCCACCGAGGATCGGCTGCAGGTAGGAGTACGGCTGGGCGCCGGTGGACCGCGGGAGGGACACCGGCAGGCGGCCCGACGGGTTGACCCGCCCGGTCACCACGTCAGCGATCGCGAGACCTCCACCCTCGCCCGGGAAGAAGGCCTGGAGCACGGCGCCCGGCGTGGGGCCGTCGCTGTCGAGCGCCCACCCGATGGCATACGGGCGACCCGTGAGCAGCACGAGGGCCACCGGCGTCCCCGTCGCGACGATCGCCTCCACGAGGCTCCGCTGCACCCCGGGGAGCTCGAGCGACTCGGCGTCGTTTCCCTCCCCGACGGTCCCCCGGCCGAACAGGCCGGCCTGGTCCCCCACCACGACGACCGCGACGTCCGCGCCCTCGGCAGCCGCGACCGCGTCGGCGAACCCGCTCGTGTCGTCGCCCTCGACCGAGCACCCCTCGGCGAAGACGAGCTCGGGCGTCGTCATCCCGGCCTCGCCGAACGCGGTCCCAAGGGCCTCGAGCACCGTCGGGATCGCGAACCCGACGTCGAACTCGGGGTGGTGGGCGAGCACGTGGTTGGCGAAGGAGTAGCAGCCCATGAGCGCCTCGGCCCGACCGGCGTTCGGGCCGATGACGGCGACGCGCCGGGGAGCGTACTCCCAGCCGTTGAGCGGCAGGACGCCGTCGTTCGAGAGCAGGACGACCGACTCCTCGGCCAGGCGCCGGGCCAGCTCGCGGTGGCGCGGCGAGTCCAGGTCGATGTCGGTCGGCGGCTCGTCCTCGAACGCGTCGGGGTCGAGCAGCCCGAGCTCCTCCTTCTGCTTGAGCGCCCGCAGCACAGCCCGGTCGACGTAGGCCTCGTCCAGCAGGCCCGCGCGGACCCGCTCCGCGAGCGGCTCGAGGTAGGCGTCGCCGGTGGGCAGCTCGATGTCGATGCCGGCGGTGAGCGCAAGAGCCGCCGCCTCGCCACGGTCGGCTGCGATCGCGTGCATGACGTGCAGGAACGCCACCGCGAAGTAGTCGGCGACGACCACGCCGTCGAAGCCCCACTGCTCACGCAGCAGCTCGGTCAGGTACTCGGTGCTCGACGCGACGGGGACCCCGTCGATGTCCGTGTAGGAGTTCATCACCGAGCGCGCTCCGCCGTCGTGCACGGCCATGTCGAACGGCGGGAGGAACACGTCGGCCATCTCCCGCGGGCCGGCGCTCACCGGGGCGTGGTTGCGCCCGCCGCGGGAGCCGGAGTAGCCGACGAAGTGCTTGAGCGTCGCGTGGACGCCGGCCTCCTGCAGGCCCCGCACGTACGCGGTGCCGACCGTGCCCACGAGGTACGGGTCCTCGCCGATGCACTCGTCGACGCGGCCCCAACGGGGGTCCCGGATCACGTCGAGCACCGGGGCGAGTCCCTGGTGGATGCCGAGGAGCCGCATCGAGTCGCCGATCGCCCGCCCCGCCTCCTGGACGAGGTCGGGGTCGAACGACGCGCCCCACGCCAGCGGTGTGGGGTACGTCGCTGCCTTCCAGGCGGCGAGACCGGTCAGGCACTCCTCGTGCACCAGGGCGGGGATCCCGAGACGGGTCTCACGCTTGAGCCGGCGCTGCTCGGCCCACAGCCAGGCGGCCCGCTCGGCCGGGTCGACGGGCCGCGTCCCGTAGACCCGGGTGTAGTGACCCAGGCCGTGGCGCGTGACCTCCTCGAGCTGACCCGAACCCTTCTGGCCGGCGGCCATCTCGGACTGCATCGGCGCGACGGTGCCGTTCTGGTCGAGCCAGTAGCCCACGAGCTGGGCCAGCTTCTCCTCGAGGGTCATCTGCGCGTGCAGGGAGCGCACGCGCTCGGACACCTCGGGCATGGCGGGGACGGCGTCGGACACGGGGCCCTTCTCCTTCATCGAGACGCG
>DASXVR010000299.1:0-5942 GCA_036504175.1 Actinotalea sp.
GCCGCTCGTGCCGACCGGCGCCGACGTGAAGGCCGCGAGGTCGACCCGCACCGTCTCCCCCGGACCCACGTCGATGACCGACGGGGAGAAGGTCGGCGGGTAGTCCTCGGCCGCGAGCACGGAGATCGGCAGGCTGAACACGGTCTGGCGGAACGTCGCGTCGCTCAGGGCGCCGTCGGTCACCTCGAAGGAGATCGACGCCGGGCCCGCGTAGGAGCGCTGCGCGGTGTAGAGGAGGGTCTGGTCGTCGAGCACCAGGGTGGAGCCGTCGGACTTGGTCGCCGAGACCTTGGCGGCATCGGTCAGGTGCACGGTCCGGCCGGGCGCGACCTGGATCTGCTCAGGGAGCGAGATGCGCAGCGGCTCACCGGCGATGACCCGCAGCTCGGGAGCACCTGGCCGGCGGATCGGCGGGAAGTCGCCCAGGGCGGGGACGGTGATGAACGCGTACGAGCCGACGCCGTGCGCCTGCGGGCTGGTGTTGGTGATGCGGAAGGGGAGCGTCTGCGCCGTCTCGCCGAGCTTCACGACGACGGTGCCCGTGGCCGACACCCGCGCGACGGTGGCGATCGAGGGGTCGACCGAGACCGCGAGGTCGCTCATCGGTCCGCTCGGGTTCTCCGCCACAGCCAGGACGTCCACGTCGACGGTGGTCCGGTTGATGGTCTCCGTCGCGGGCACGACGACGTCGCGTGCGATCGGTGGGCTGACCGGGGCGTCGGGGGTCACGGTCACGGTCAGCACAGCGGTGCCACGTCCCCCTCGCGACCCGACGGCCGTGTAGGGGATCTGCAGGACCGCTGCCGTGTCGGGCGTCTGCACGACGATGCGGCGCCCCTCGACCCGCGCCACGACGCCCGCTTCGAGCACGAGGTTCGGGTCGAGAGTGAGCTCGCCGCCACCGGTGTCGACGTCGTTGGCGAGGACCCGCACCTCGACCGTCGTCCCCGGTGGGACGGTCACGTCGTCGTTGCGGCTGACGATCTGCGCCGACGTCCCCGGCCGGGGTGCGATCCCGACCCGCACGGTGGCGACGGCCCGCTGCCCGACCCAGTCCTCGACGGCGTAGGTGAAGGTGTCGGTCCCGGCCTCGCCCGGCAGCGCCTCGTACTCGAGGTAGTCGGCGCCGACGGCGGTCACCCGGCCCTTGGTCGGTGCCTGGTCCTGACCGAGCAGGTAGACGCCGTCGCCGTCGGGGTCGATCGAGGTCAGCGGCACGGGGATGCGGATCGTCTCGCCCTGGAACACGCGCGCCGTGAGCGGCACCGGTCGCGGCGGGGCCTTCGAGGTGGCGTCGGACGCGTGCACCGAGATCGTCACCGCGGCAGCCGTCTCGTTGCCCGACGGGTCGTGGACGCTGAAGGTCGCATGCACCTCCATGGGCGTGGCCGGCGCCTGGTAGCGCAGCACGTCGCCGGAGACGAACATCAGGCCCTGGCCCGGGCCGGGCGGCTCGACCAGGTCCGGCACGAGGCTCAGGGGGTCGCCGTCGGGGTCGTAAGCACCCTGCAGGACGGGGATCGTCACGACGCCCCCGGTGCGGACCGAGGCCGCCACCGCGGGCACGACGGGAGGCTGCTGCACCGACGACGCGGGGATCGGCTGGACCAGGATCTGGCCCACGGCCGACTTCACCCCGTTGGAGATCGCGTACGTGGCGGTGGTCGGGTGGTCCAGCACGCGGGTGGAGGTGATGCGCACCAGCTGGTGGTTGAGCACGGCCATCTGCAGACCGCTGTCCGACGGTGCCTCCACCGACTGCAGGACGATCACGCCGCCGCCGGGGTCGTCGTCGTTGGCGAGCGGGTCGATGGTGACCTCGCCGCCGGGGGGCAGCAGCGCGACGTCGAGCACGGCGGTGGGCCGAGGTGGGTCGGCCGGGCGCTCGCGGACGTCGATCCGAGCGACGCCGGTGGCCTGCTGCGGCGCTGCCGCGACCAGGAAGGAGACGTAGTAGGTGCCGGCCCGGGGTGCGCTGAAGGAGAAGGTCCCGGCGACGAGGTCCGCGGAGACGGTCGCTCCGGCGAGCTGGTCGACGCCGGCCAGCCGGACCGGCTCGCGCGAGGACGTCCGGACGCTGTCGAGCGGGTGCACCGTGACCGGCTCGTCGACGTAGGTCACCGCCTGCACAGGGTCGATCACCGGGGGAAGGGAGCCCACGGGACGGACGTCGACGAGCAGCGTGCCCTCGACGGTCTCGGTCCCGTCGGACACGAGCAGGCGCACGGTCCGCCGGCCCAGGGAGGAGCCGTCCGAGGTGAAGGTCACCTGCCCGTCCTGGCGGGTGCGCACCCGCTCACCGGAGTCGGACACGCCGCTGGACAGGATCAGGTGGTCGCCGTCGGGGTCGCGGAAGTCGGGCAGGACGTCGTAGGTCGCCGTGGCGTTCTGCTCGACCAGGAGGGTGCCGACGCGGACCTGCTCGGGTGGGCCGTTCTGCGCGTCGGGCCGCACGGTGAGGGTGACGGTGGCCGTCGAGGGGGCGTTGTTCCCCCTGCCGTCGCTGATCGTGTACGTGAACGTGGCTGTGCCTGACGCGCCGGGCAGCACCTCGAGCTGGAACGCGCGGCCGCCGTAGATCGTGACGACCGTGCCGAAGTCCTCGGGCAGGGGGTCGAACTCGCTGATCGTGAGGATCCCGCAGTCCGACGACGTGTCGTTGTCGATCACCGAGAGGATCGAGGTCCGGCCCGCCCGGACGCCGAACTCGTCGTCGTTGGCCGCCGGGGCCGCGGACTGCGCCGAGCAGTCCGCCTGCAGCGCCTGTGCGCTGTCCCGCGTCTGCGACTGGGCGTCCGTCTGGTCAGGCTGCTCGCGCGGGTCGATGTCCTGCCAGTTGGGGCGGCGCAGCTGGGGGTCCTCCAGCGGCATCCACAGGCGGCCGAGGAGCGTGTCGTTCAGGACGACGACGTCGCGGTTGACGCGGAAGACGAGCCGGTCGGTGGTGCTCATCCCCTCCAGGTCGGTCAGCACCGGGCCACGGCCCTGGCACAGGCGCAGGTAGCTGCCCGTCGCGGAGGCCCAGGCGCCGTGACCGCACGCGCCGACCCGGACGGGGGCGGCCGGACGGCCCTGACCACCCGTCGCGTACCGGCTGATGTGGCCGCCGTCGAGCGGGACGTTCAGCAGGGCGGTGGATGACGCGACGAGAACCGAGGTCGCGTCGGGCCCCGGACGCTGCAGGAGCAGGTCGCCGGGCTCGTCGCCGAGGTCCACCGACGCCGAGGGCGTGTGCAGGACGTGCCCGGTGAGGACGACGAGGTTCTCCCCCACGGCCGTGACCTGGTCAAACGCGCCCGAGACGCCCTCCAGCCGGCCGACCTCGCTGTCGACGACACCCTGGTCGGTCACCTCGGCGCGGTGCAGGTCGCCCTGGAGGGTGGCCGCGAGCAGCACGCCGTCGGTCGCTGCGACAGCCACGGCGCCCGGCCCGAGCTGCAGGTCCCCGGGGGCCGTCACGTCCAGCCCGCCGAGCGCGGCGAGCGGCCGGGCCCAGATGTTCCCCGAGGCGGCGTCGGACACCACGACGGTTCCCGCGGCGAGGCTCACCGTCGCCCCGGCCGGGACCGCCGCCTGGGCGGCGAGGGTCACGCTGGCCGGGTCCACCGCCGAGAGGCGCTGCGGCTCCGCGAGGACCACGTCGCCGCCGTCCTGGAGCACGTCGAAGTCCGCCGACGGAGCGGCCAGCCCTGCGTTCAGCTCGTCGACGGCAGGGTTGAACCGGCCGAGCCGCAGCTCGGAGGTGTTGGTCAGCCACACGGACCCGTCGTTCAGGTCGACCTGGGAGACGGGCGCACCGGGGTAGAGGATCGCGAGCGCCGCGAGGACGGCAGGCAGGGACACGGCGGCGACCGGCCGCGCCCACGACCGACGCGGCGTGGGGACCACGCGTGCCGCGCTCTTGATCAGGCCTCTCATGACGGGGTGCACCCCACAGCGGGTGCGGTGGAGTAGCGGCCGTCGGAGCGCACGATCGCGACCTGGATGCACACCTGCTGACCCGCGACCGCGGGCGGGACGCTCACCGTGGGGCCGTCCACCGCCGCCAGGCGCGGGGCGTCACCGGCGACGACGACGCCCCACAGGTACCGGTCGCCGTCCTGCGGGTCGGGGTTGGACCACGTGAAGACGGCGTTCCCGTCGGCGCCGACGGTGCCGACCAGGTCCGTCGGTGCAGGAACGGCCCGCAGCACGGGGGCGGACTCCGTGGCGGTCGGCCGGCTGTCCGGCGGCGCGGCCGGCGGCTGCCGCAGGGCCAGGACGGCACCGACGGCGATGGCAGCGACCAGGACGAGACCGGCGACCCAGGCGGCGACCACCCGGCCCCGGCTGCGCGGCTCGGCCTGCTCGCCGTCGCTCTCCTGCCCGGTGATCGTCCGGGCGTGCTGACGCCACACCTCGGGCACGCCGTCGCCCGAGCGTTCGACGACCTCGTCCAGCACCGCGACCCCGGCGGCCGCCGACGGCGCCGGCGTCCGGGGCGCAGGGCCGTCGGGTGACACGGACTGCACCGGCCGCAGGCGCGTGGCCTGGTCCTGCTCGCCCTCACCGTCCGCGGCGCCGCCGGAGCCGATCACGTCGTCCTCGTCCTCGGGGAGGTCCAGGGACGTCACCGGGAGCAGCAGCTCGGTCTCGACGTGCTGCAGGGCGCGCGCCAGCGCGAGAGCGGTGGGGTGCCGGTGCCGCGGGTCGCGGTCCATCGCGCGCTCGAGCAACGCCTGCAGGCTGTCCGGGACGTCCGGTCGCCCCGTCCCGGAGAGCGGGACTCGCTCGATCCGGGCGATCAGGTCGGCGGCGGTGTTGGAGCCGTCGGGCACCTCGAAGGGCGAGCGGCGGGCGAGCAGCGAGTAGATGGTCGCGGCGAGGGAGTAGACGTCGCTGCGCACGTCGCCCACGGGTTCCTCGGCGAGGAGCTCCGGCGGCGACCACGGGATCGACATGCCGACGGCGGCGTGCGAGCTCCAGCCGGTCGTGGCGGCGATGCCGAAGTCGGTCAGCGCGGGCCAGCCGAAGTCGGTGACCAGCACGTTCGCCGGCTTGATGTCGCGGTGCAGGATGCCGGCCCGGTGCGCCGTCTCGACCGCCGAGGCCAGCCGGATGCCGATGCGCAGCACCTCGGCGACACCCATCCGCTCGGTCCGGTAACGCTGCCCGAGACCCGGTCGCGAGCAGTACTCCATGACCAGGTAGGGGCGACCGTCCGCAGCCACGTCCGCCTGGTAGATCGTGACGATCGAGGGGTGGTGCGACAGGCGCGCCATGAGGTCTGCCTCGGCGCGGAAACGGCGGCGCACGTCGTCGCCCAGGGCGCTCGCGAGCAGCACCTTGACCGCGACGGACCGCCGCGGCATCTGCTGCTCGTAGAGGAAGACGTCGGCGAAGCCGCCCATCCCGAGGAGCCGGGAGGGCTCGTACCCCGGGATCCTGGGCGGGATCGACGGCTCGCGGCGTGCGCTCACGCGCCCCGCTCCACGATGAAGGTCACACCTTCCCCGAGGTCCACCACGACACCCGCCTCCACGACCGTGGCCTCACCGGGGTGCAGGCGCTGCGGGCCGGCGCCCTGACGCAGGAGAAGCACGCCGTTGGTGGAGCGCAGGTCGGTGACGACGACCTCCTCGCCCTCCATCCGCACCTCGGCGTGCGTGCGGGAGATGTCCTGGTTGGGGCTCGCGACGGTCACCAGCCGCGGGATCTCGCGGTTGGCGACCCGGGAGACCTGAGGCGCACGGCCCAGGAGCACGGGCCGATTCAGGGACACCACCAGGCCGGAGGAGAGCAGCAGCTTGGCCGGCGGCGGCGTCTGCGGCGCGGGGACGGCGAGCGGACCGGGCACGGCGTCGCCGGCCCAGTCGGGCAGCTGGCGGCGCAGGGCGACGACGTCCGAGCTGAGGACGGTCATGCCGTCGTGGTCCTCGCCGCCGGGCACGTCCGCGGGCACG
>DASXVR010000300.1:0-9663 GCA_036504175.1 Actinotalea sp.
CGACGAGGTCGCGCCGCAGGTCAGGGAGCGCTGCACGCAGGGCCTCGCGGGCCTGGTCCGTCGCGCCGAGGAGCTCGATCCGCACCCCGCCGGCGCCGATGTGGGCGACGACCCGCACCGGACCCATGCTCTCCGGGTCGACCCTCATGGTGAGGACGTGCTCGCCGAGCGGGAGGCTGCGCAGCCCTGACAGGCGTGCGCTGAGCTGGCCGGCGAGCTGCGGGACCTCGACCGGTGCTGCCGGGGCGGGCGCTGCTGCGGCCGGTGTCCCGGAGGCGGTCGCGAGGCCGTTCGAGTGGCCGATGCTGCCGACCGCCTGGACCGGGAGCGCCGTCGGCGAGGCCGCGTCACGCACGACCGGGGCCGGGTTGTCGGTGGTCACGGTCGCCGGTGCGGGCGCGGCGGCTGCTGGGGCTCCGGTGCGATCGGCGACGGTGTGCGACGCCCCGGCATGGGCCTTGGCCGCGGCTGACGTCTTGCCGGAGGCCGGGCCGTCGACGGACGTGCCCGAGGGCAGCCCGTCCGCGAGGGCCGCGTCACCGACGCCTGCGGCGGCTCCGGCGTCGACGCCGGCTGGCAGACCGTCTGCTGTCGTAGCGCCGGCGGTGAGGCTGCCTGTCGACTGGGTCGGCAGGATGCCGGAAGCGGTCCACGACCCGACAGCGGCGCTTCCGGCGACGGTAGCGCCGACCGCGACGGCCTGGCCCGCGGGGGCCGCTGCCTCGCCGGCGCCGGAAGTCGTCGTGCCGGCTGCTCCGGGTAAGGTCGCTGCGTCGCCTGTGGCCTGGTTCCTGCCGGCGAGCATCACTGCGGCGGCCAGGACCAGCTGGCCGACCGTCACCACGCCGTCCGTGCCGGCGTTCCCGGTTGCCTGGTCCTTCGGCTCGGCCCCAGAGGTCGCGGAGTCGGAGGTCGCGGAGTCGCTGGTCGCGGGGCCGGTGGTCGCGCGGTCGGTGGTCGCGGGGTCGGTGGGCTCGCGGTCCGTGCGCTCGGCGGCGTCCCGCGATGCCGCGGCGGCGGGGTCGTCGGTGCGGGCGGGGTCTGTCGCGGCGGCGAGCGTGGCTGCGAAGTCGTGTCGCTTGTCCGCGGAGCGGCCGACGGCGCGATCGGCTGCACGTTCTGCGCCACGGTCGGCTGCCCGCGGTGCCGGCGGCGCCGGGGGCGCCATGTTCAGGGCGATGCTCATCGGTCCTCCTCCTCGGTGACGCGTCCCTGGGCGGCCTGGTGGCCGCGGGCTGCTGCCTCGTCGAGCAGCTGCTGCTCGAGCCGGTCCTCCTGCGTGCGGACCTCGGCGGTGTGACGGTCCTCGAGCTTGCCGAGGGTGACCGCGCGCGCCCGGGCGTCCGACCAGACCTCACCGGCCCGCTCGGCGCGGGACGCCGCGACGGCGACCGTCAGCGACGCCTCCTGGACGAGCCCGGTCAGCGCCGCGCGTCCCGCGATCGACGCCTGCCAGGTGAGCAGGTCCGTGCGGTGGGGCAGCACCGTGCCGGCCAGCATCTCCTCGGTGTCGAGCCGACGCTGCTCGGCGGCCTGACGCCGGGCGTTGGCCTGGGCGAGGTCGGCGGCGGCCTCGTCCTCCTGGAGCCGGCGCAGGCGCAGCAGCCCACCGAGGCGGAACGGCGTGCTCATCAGCGGCCACCCATCGCAGCGACGAGCCGGTCGAGCTGGGCCCAGGAGTCGGCGACGGGCGCCGTCGTCTCCAGCGGCTGGCGCAGGAAGGTGTCGATCGCGTCCGCGT
The DNA here is from genome assembly GCA_036504175.1 of Actinotalea sp. GTDB lineage: Bacteria > Actinomycetota > Actinomycetes > Actinomycetales > Cellulomonadaceae > Actinotalea. The sequence goes on from DASXVR010000300.1 coordinate 1,742, forward strand.
GCGCGACGGCGGCGTCCACCAGCGGGTTGCTCCCCGCTGCGTAGGCACCCACGTCGAGCAGGTCCTGCGCACGACGTCGGGCTGCCATCACCTGACGGAGCCGGGTGGCGGCGGCGCGCTGCTGGGGGCTGGTCACCCGGGTCGCCACGCGGGAGATCGAGCCGAGCACGTCGATGCTCGGGAAGTGACCGGCGACGGCGAGGTCGCGGGTGAGCACCACGTGGCCGTCGAGGATGGACCGCGCGGCGTCGGCGATGGGCTCGTTGTGGTCGTCGCCGTCCACGAGCACCGTGTAGATGCCGGTCACCGAGCCCCGCTCGGCGGTGCCGGCACGCTCGAGCAGCTGCGCGAGCAGGGAGAACGTCGACGGCGGGTAGCCGCGCGTGGCCGGCGGCTCACCGACGGACAGGCCGATCTCGCGCTGGGCCATGGCCACGCGGGTCAGCGAGTCCATCATCAGCACGACGTCGCGGCCCTGGGCCCGGAAGTCCTCGGCGATCCGCGTCGCGACGAACGCCGCACGCAGACGCACCAGCGGCGGCTCGTCGGACGTCGCCACGACGACGACGCTGCGGGCAAGGCCCTCGGGGCCGAGGTCGTCCTCGATGAACTCGCGCACCTCACGCCCACGCTCGCCGACCAGCGCGATGACCGAGACCTCCGCCTCGGTGCCGCGCGCGATCATCGACAGCAGGCTCGACTTGCCGACGCCGGAGCCGGCGAACAGCCCGATGCGCTGACCGCGGCCGACGCTGACCATGGTGTCCATCGCCCGCACGCCCAGGCTCAGGGCGGTGTCCACGCGAGCACGACCGAGGGCGGACGGGGCCGACCCGGTGACCGGCACGCGTCGGGTGCCGAGCAGCGGGCCCTTGCCGTCGGCCGGGCGTCCGAGGCCATCGAGCACGCGCCCGAGCAGACCGTCGCCGATGGGAGCGGTGAGCGGGCGGCCGGTGGTGCGGGCGCTCATCCCGACGCGCAGCCCCTGGACGGCCGCGAGCGGCATGCAGCGCAGGGCGGTCTCTGTCGCGGCGACGACCTCGGCAGCCACCTGCGGGCCGTCGGCCTTCTCGTCGCCGAGCAGCACCAGGTCCCCGACGGCGCCGGGCAGGCCCGCCACGTCGATCGACAGGCCGACGACCCCGCTGACCCGGCCCACCCGCTCCGGTGCGGCGACGGCGCACGCGCGGGCGAGCCTGTCGTCGGCGGGTGCGGGAGGACGCGTGCCCAGCAGGGTGGTGGTCACCGCAGGTCCTCGAGAAGTGCCTCGCGAGCGCGGTCGAGGGCGGAGCCGATCTGGGCGTCGAGCAGACCGGCGGGGTGCTCGCTGATCACGTCGCCGGGGCGCAGGCGCGGGTCGGCGACGAGGGCGACGCCGGCCGGGAGCTGGGCGGAGCCGTCTGCCAGGAGCGCCTGCACTGCTGCGAGGTCGGCCGGGCTCAGGCGCACGGTGTGCACGCCGAGGTCGACGGGGAGCTGGAGCGCACGCTCGAGCAGGGCTGCCGCGGACGCCGGTCCGGGCGTGAGCTCACGCTGCAGGACGGCAGCGGCCAGGTCCAGCGCGGCCTGGTACACCGAGCGGCGCACCTCGGTCACGACGGGCACGGTGCGCGCAGCAGCAGCGCCGACGGCGCGCTCGAGCACCGCGAGGGCGTCGACGACGGCGGCGTCCCGCTCGACCTCGGCCCGCTCGTGATGGGCCTCCAGCCTGCGCTCGAGCTCGGCGCCGGCCTCGGCCGCCGCCCGCGCGCCGGCAGCCCAGCCGGCCGCGTAGCCGGCAGCCCGCGCCCGTGCGTCGGTCGGCGACGGCGCGTGCGAGGTGGTCGGCAGCGCTGCCGGGCGGAAGGTGCTGACAGCCACGTCAGGAGACATATTCGTCCTCGCCCTCGCGCCGGATGACGATCTGGCCGCTCTCCTCGAGCTTGCGGATCACCTGGACCACGGCGGCCCGTGCGTCCTCGACCATGGACAGGCGCACCGGGCCGAGCAGCTCGATCTCCTCGACGAGGTTCTCGCGGGCACGCTCGGACAGGTTGCGCAGGATCTTGTCCTTGACCTCGTCGCCGGCGCCCTTGAGGGCGGTGGCCAGCGAGGACATCTCGACCCCGCGCAGCACCAGCTGGATGGCCCGGTCCTCGAGCAGCACGATGTCGGTGAACACGAACATCCGGCTGCGGACCTCCTCGGCGAGCGACTGGTCGCGCGCCTCGAGGCCTTCCAGGATGAGCTTCTCGGTGGTCGGGTCCGCCCGGTTGATGATCTCCACCAGGGGCTGGACACCTCCGACGGCCGACATCTCCTGCGGGGTGAGCACGGCCGTCGCCTTGCGCTGGAGGTTCTCCGCCACGACCGTCACGACGTCGGGCGAGGCCCGCTCCATGAGGGCGATGCGGTGCGCCACCTCGCCCTGGGTCTGCGGCGGCAGGCCGGTCATGATCGCCGACGCGTGGTCGGGCCGCAGGTGCGCGAGCACGAGGGCGACCGTCTGCGGGTGCTCGCCGGACAGCAGCGAGACGACCTGGCGGGCGTCGGCGTACTGCAGGAACTCGAACGGCTGGCCCTGCAGCGAGGTCGCCAGGCGCTCCATCATCCCGGCGGCGCGGTCGCGTCCGACGGACGCCTCGAGCAGTGCCTGCGCCACCCCGAGCCCACCGCGGCTCGACGGGCTCGACCCACCCAGCGAACGCTCGTAGAACTCCTCGAGCACGCCGTCGGCCGTCTTCTGGTCCACGCGCTCCAGGCGGGCGATCTCGGTGGTGAGCTCCTCGATCTCCGTGTCGTCGAACTGCGACATGACACGTGCGGCCTGGTCGCGGCCCAGCTGGATGAGGATCAGGGCGGCCTTCTGCGTCCCGGTCAGGAGAGCGGCCATCAGCGTCGCCCGACGGCGAGCCAGCCACGCAGCATCTCGGCCACCTCGGCCGGCTGCTCGGCGGCCAGGGCCATGACGTCCTCACGCTTGGCGGCGACGTCGTCGATCAGCTTGGGCTGCGGGGCGGCCGGCAGGGCCAGGGTCTGGTCTGCCGATGCGCCCAGCTGCTCGGTGCGACGTGCCTCGACCAGCTCCAGCGCACCGAGGTCGATGCTCTCGCGACGCGCCTTCTTGCCGCGGCGCAGGCCCGTCACGATCATCAGGATGAAGGCGAGCAGGATGCCGACGCCGATGCCGGCCGTGCGGATCAGCGACGCGGACTTCTCGGCCGCGACGGCCTTGTCACCGGCGGCGAGCGCCTCCTGCGCAGCCTTGGCCGCGCTCTGGTCGAACGCCATCCGGGACACCGAGACGACGTCGCCCCGGGTGGTGTCGATGCCCGCTGCCGCGACCACTGCCGTCTGCAGCTGGGTCATGTCGATGCTGCCGCCGGCGTCGGCCGAGATGACGACCGAGACGGACTGACGCCGCACGGTGCCCGGAGCCGTCGTGAGCTGCTCGGTGACCTTGTTGATCGGGTTGTTCAGCGTCGAGGTCTCCTTGTGGTACGCCCCGTTGCCGTCGGTCGTGGTGGTCGAGGCGCCGGGGACGGAGTCCGGGCCGAGCACGCCACCGACGGCACCTGACGTGCCCTTGTAGTCCTCGAGGGTCGTCGACGACGACGTCGCGGGGAGGTTCTGCGTGGCCGTGTAGGTCTCGCTCGTGCGCGCCGTCTGGTCGTAGTCGAGGTCGGCGGTCACGGTGACCACCGCGTTGCCCGGGCCGACGATGCGCTCGAGCATGGTCTGGACGTTCGCGGCCAGGCGGGACTCGTAGTCGGCCGTCTGGTTGCTCGAGAGGCCGCCAGCGGTTGCGCCGCCCACGGCGGACAGGACGTGCCCGTCCGCGTCGATCACGGCGACGTCGGTGGGGGCCATGCCCTCGATGCCCGCCGAGACCAGGTGCACGATCGACTGGACCTTGTCCGGGTCCAGGGTGGTGCCGGGGGCCGTCTTGACGAACACCGAGGCGGTGGGCTTCTCGGTCTCGGAGACGAAGACGCTCTTCTGCGGCAGGGCGAGCCGGACCGTCGCGGTCTCGACGCCGGTGATGGCCCCGACCGTCTTGGCGAGCTCGCCCTCGACCGCACGCTGGTAGGTGACCTGCTGCTGGAACTCCGAGGAGCTCATCCCCATGCTGTCGAGCAGGCTGTAGCCGGCGCCGTCCGACGCGGCGGGCAGACCGGCCGAGGCCGCCGCCAGGCGCATCGTGTAGACCTTGTCGGCCGGGACCATGATCGTCGAGCCGCCGTCGGTGAGCTGGTACTCGACGCCCTTGGCCGAGAGCTGGTCGACGATGGCGCTCGCGTCCGTGGCCGAGAGGTTGGCGAACAGCGGGCTCATGGTCGGCTTGCTCAGCCAGGCCGAGACGGCGAAGGCGCCGAGGGCCAGCACCGCGATCCCGATGATGCCGAGGGTGCGCTGCGCCATGGAGAACTGGCGCATCGTCGTCTGGAGCCGGCCGAGCAGGCCGGTGAGCTGGGCGGGCATCAGGCCTGCATCCGCATGATCTCGGAGAACGCCTCGACTGCCTTGTTGCGCAGGGCGGCGGTCAGCTCGATGGCGACGCTCGCCTGGGAGGCGGCGATCGTGTAGTCGTGGATGTCGTCGAGGTTCCCGGTGACGGCCTTGACGGCGAGGGTGTCGGACGTCGCCTGGAGCGCCTGCAGCTGGTCGACCGAGCCGGCCAGCGTGGTGCCGAAGCCCGCGCCCTGCGTGGGCGCGGTGACGGCCGATGCACCGGCGGTGCCGGCGGTGCCAGTGAGGGCGTCGAGGTACCCGGCCGGGGCGATGCCCGAGACGGCAGAGATGCTCATGCGTTGCGTCCGATCTGGAGGGCGGCCTGGTAGGTCTCCCGGGCGCGGTCGACCACTGCCGCGTTCGCCTGGTAGCCGCGCTGGGCCATGATCAGCTGGGTCATCTGGCTGGACATGTCGATGTCGGGGTAGCGGACGTAGCCGTCCTTGTCGGCCAGCGGGTTGGCCGGCTCGTACACGAGGCGCCCGGCGGCACTGCCCTGGGCGATCCCGGCGACCTTCACCCCGGCGCCCTCGGCGCCGTCCTCGACGGACTGCGCGACGACGTACTTGGCGCGGAAGGCCGGCTCGTTGGTGGGCCGGACGGTGCTCAGGTTCGACAGGTTGTCGCTGATCGCGTCGAGCCAGGTGCGGTAGACCGTCATCCCGCTGCCGGCGATGCTGATCGCGTCGAAGGCGCCCATCAGGACCTCATCGCCGTGCGCAGGCGGCTGAAGGTGGAGCTGATCGCCTGCGTGCCGAGCTCGTAGCGCAGGTTCGTCTGGATGTTGAGCAGGGTCTCGGTGTCGAGGTTGACGTTGTTGCCGTCGAGGCGCGTCGCTTCGTTCGACCGGCCGAGCGTCGGGACCACCGCACCGTTGCCGTCGGCCACCGCCGCCGCGAGGGACTGCTCGAACGAGACCCGGCCGGCCCGGAAGCCAGGGGTCTGGATGTTCGCCACGTTGTCCGCGATCACACGCTGGCGCAGCGCCAGACCGTCCAGGGCGCTGCTCATCGCGTTGAAGGACACGGAGTTGAACACGGCCGGATACACCTCACCCAAGGACTGGTGCGCGTTCGGCCGGTCCGTGGCCTGTGGGATGAGCGATCCGTGCTCGCGCTGCTCATCGGCTGTGGCGCAGGGCGTGTGAGGGGTTCCCACCAGCGGTTCTGCACTGTCACCCGTCCGGGTGAGGGCACCCCCGCGGGTTCGCCAGGTTCAGGCGGGTGTGTCCAGGTACACCGGCACGCTGGGGGCCGTGGCGCGCATGCCGTGCACGGCGCGCAGGTGGCGACGGCTCAGGTCGGCGGCCTCGGCGAGACGCCTACCGGCCTCGATCTGGCGGTCGAGCAGGAGGCGGGCACGCTCGGCCATGGTGACCGGGAGCGGGCCGAGCCCGGTGGGCGGGGCCCAGGGCCGAGGCGGGGCGTCGGCGATGTGGTCGAGGCTCAGCAGGGCCTCAGCGGCCGCGACGTCCAGCTCGAGCGTCCGCAGCGCAGCGTCCCACGCGTCCTCCCAGGTCGGGGAGACGGTTCGCGCCTGCACGGCAGTGGTCATCAGGGCTCAGCCCACACCCAGCTCGCGCAGGTCGCCGAGCGACCGTGCCTGGGGGACGCCGAGGGAGCGCATCGGCTCGAGGGTCGAGCTGACGGTGACCTCCTGCGCGGCCTGGTGCCAGGCGTCGCACAGCGGCTCGACGAGCTCGCGGCAGGCCGCCGTGCGGTCGGCGTCGCCGGCCACGTTCGCCCCGATCAGCTCGGTCAGCAGGAAGGTGTAGACGCTCAGCAGCTGCCGGGCGCCGTCCCAGGCGGTCACGTCGAGGGTCGAGGCCAGCTCGCTGACGATGTCCTGGGCGTGCAGCAGGTGCGAGGAGGCGCCGGCCCGGTTGCCCGCGCGCTGCTCGGTCTCGGCGCGCTTGAGGTCCAGCACGAGCCGGTCGTAGAGCATGGTCAGCAGCCTGGCCGGGCTCGCGGTCGCGACGGTGTCGTCGAGGTACCGCGTCCGCACGGTGGCGTAGTTCATGAGGACCTCCCCGGGAGGGCGTTGGTCGAGGGGCTGGGACGTGCGGTCATGAGCTCGACGGCAAGGAGCTGATCTGGCCCGCGAGCCAGCTGGACTGGGCCTTGAGGCCGGACAGGGTGACCTCGAGCGCCGAGTACGTCGCCTGGAGCGACGCCTGGCGCAGCTCCAGACGCCGGTCCCAGCTGTCGATCTGGTTGCCGTAGTCCTTGACCAGACCCTGCTGGCCGGTGATCTTCAGCGTCAGGGTGCCCGTGTACTTGTCCGAGATGGCGGTGGCGGACTTCGCGACGCGGTCGGCGATCGTGGTGACCATCGTCTGGACGCCCGCCGGGTCCGCGGCGAGGGCCGCGGTGAACTTCGCCTCGTCGAAGGTGAACGTGCCGTCCTTGGCGAGCATGATCCCGGCGGTGCTCGGCGACAGCCCGTTGACCGGCATCGACATGGCCGTGAGCAGCTGCTGATCGATGCTGCGCACCGCGCTGTCGCCGGAGTAGATCCCGCCGGTGACGCTCGTCGTGCCGTCGCTGTTGGTCGTGGTGGTCGTGGCGCTGCGGGAGGCGATCTCCGAGGAGATCACCCCCAGGGCGCCGACCATGCCGGAAGCCAGCTTGGCGAGCGCTGCGTTGTCGCGGCCGACGGTGATGGTCACCGGGTCGTCGCCGGCGGCGGTGACCTTGGCGACCGTCACGTCCACGCCCGTCATGAGGCCGGTGAAGGTGTTCGACGACTGGGTGAAGGTCTGCGCCTGGGGCGTGCCCTTCCAGAGGGTCACCGAGGCGTCCTGCGCCGCCTGGACGGACGAGCCGTCGATCTGGTTCGCAGGTGAGACGTCGGCGGCCTTGCCCCGGTAGACGGAGAAGGCGCCGGCCGAGCCGGTGACGGTCCCGGTGAACTGGATGCGGTACTCGGGGACCGCACCGTTCGAGACCCGGACCACTGTCGCCTTGACGCCGGCGTCGGCGGCGTCGTTGACGGCCTTCGCGATGTCGCTGAGGCTTCCGGTGGTGGGGCTGACGGTCAGGAGCGTGCCGTCCGCCTTCTTGATCGTGACCGCCGGCGGGACGGTGGGGACGAGCGACTTGTCGTCGGCGACGGCGGCGGTCAGGGACACCTGAGGCTTGGCGACCTGGTCGACGCTGAACGTCAGGCTCGCGGGCTGCGCGGCACCGGACGCGGTCGCCGTCGCGGCGGTGGCCGACGAGCTGGTGGCCGACCACGCCTGCCAGGACGTGGCCTTGGCGGCGGTCGTGGCGGCCTCGGCGAGCGACGCGACGCGCGTGTTGAGCCCCTGCAGCGCGGTGAGGAAGGTCTGCGTCGCGGCGGACTTCTGCTTGAGCAGCGTCTGCGGCGCGGCCTCGGCCGTCATCAGCTGCTTGATCAGCGCAGTGGTGTCCAGGCCGCTGACGAGACCG
>DASXVR010000301.1:0-1821 GCA_036504175.1 Actinotalea sp.
AGGTCGAGCACGGCGGCCAGGACCATGCACAGCACCGTCCCGGTGAGGATCTCGGCGCGGTAGAAGTTGTTGCGGAAGCCACCGAGGATCAGCTGGCCGAGGCCGCCGTGCCCGACGAGGACGCCCACGGTGGTCAGCGCGACGGTGGAGACGGTCGCCAGCCGGACGCCGGTGACGATCCCCGGCAGCGCCAGGGGCAGGTCGATCCGGACGAGCTGGGCGAGGCGGCCGTAGCCCATCCCGCGGGCGGCGTCGCGGACCTCGGGCGGCACCTGGTTGAGGCCCGCGAGCGTGTTGCGCACGATGAGCAGGAGCGCGTACAGGACCAGGCCGACGACGACCGTGCGCGTCCCGGTCCCGAGGTAGGGGGCGACGAACGCGAACAGGGCCAGCGACGGGATCGTGTAGAGCACACCGGACAGTGCAAGAATCGGCCCGGTGAGCCGCCGGAACCAGTACGCCGCGACTGCCAGGGGGATGGCGACCACCGTCGCCACGAGGACGGCCTGCCCGGTGAGTGCCGCGTGCTCGCGCAGCGCCGCCAGCACCGTCTCGGCGTTGTCGTGCAGGTACGCGATGGAGAACCACGGGTTCCCCGGGTCCGACAGGTAGACGGGCCATCGGGACATACGTGGACGTTACAGCCGTCGCCGCACCGATCACCCTGCAGGGGGTCCGCAAGGAGTACCCGGACGGGACCGTCGCCGTCGCCGACCTCAGCCTGCACGTACCCGCGGGAGACCTGATGGTCCTCATCGGCCCGTCGGGCTGCGGCAAGTCGACGGTGCTGCGCATGATCAACCGGCTGATCGAGCCCACGGCCGGGCGCATCCTCGTGGGCGACGAGGACGTGACCACGACCGACCCGGTGCTCCTGCGACGACGGCTGGGGTACGTCATCCAGAACGTCGGCCTCTTCCCGCACCAGGACGTCGCGACGAACGTCGGCACCGTCCCGAGGCTCCTGGGCTGGCCGAAGGCGCGGGTCCGTGACCGCGCCGAGGAGGTGCTGGCACTGGTCGGTCTCGACCCCGCCACCTTCGCCGGCCGCTACCCGCACGAGCTGTCAGGCGGCCAGCGGCAGCGCGTGGGCGTGGCCCGGGCACTTGCGGCCGACCCCGTGGTGCTGCTGATGGACGAGCCGTTCTCGGCCGTGGACCCCATCGCCCGGGCGAACCTCCAGGAAGAGTTCCGACGCCTCCAGGCAGACGTGCGCAAGACGATCGTGCTGGTCACCCATGACCTGGACGAGGCCGTCCGTCTCGGGGACCGCATCACCGTGCTCTCCCAGGGTGGGCACCTCGAGCAGTCGGCCGACCCGCGCACCCTGCTCGGCGAGCCCGCGTCGCCGTTCGTCCGGGAGTTCGTCGGCGGCGACCGGGCGATCCGGCGCCTCGCGGTGACGCCTGTGGCCGAGGACCTGCTGGGTCCGCTCGCGGCGCTCGACGGCCTGGACGGTGTACCCGAGGTGGCGCTGGGCTCGTCGCTCTACGACGCCCTGGCCGTGCTCCTGCGCACCAACGCCGACCTCGCGCGGGTCACCGACGGTGGCACCGACGTCGGCTCGCTCAGCCGGCACCGGGTCCTGAGCATCGACTACCCGCCGGACGTTCCCGGCTGACCGACCGGAGGCACGATGGATGTCGCTGACCTGCTCACCGACGGCTTCACCCGCGTCCACGAGGCGGTGCACGCCGTCCTGCGCGGTCTCACCCCTGACGACCTCGCCCTGCGCACCGACCCGGCGGCCAACACGATCGGGTGGCTCGTGTGGCACCTCACCCGGGTCCAGGACGACCACGTCGCCGACGCCTTCGGGAC
>DASXVR010000302.1:0-19878 GCA_036504175.1 Actinotalea sp.
CATGACCTACACCCTTGTGCTGCTCCGCCACGGCGAGAGCGAGTGGAACGCGAAGAACCTGTTCACCGGTTGGGTCGACGTGGCCCTCTCCGAGAAGGGCATCGAGGAGGCGAAGCGCGGCGGCAGCCTGCTGACCGACGCCGGCGTCCTGCCCGACGTCGTGCACACCTCGCTGCTGCGCCGGGCGATCACGACCGCCAACCTCGCGCTCGACGCGGCCGACCGTCACTGGATCCCGGTCAAGCGCAGCTGGCGCCTCAACGAGCGTCACTACGGCGCCCTCCAGGGCAAGGACAAGAAGCAGACGCTCGCCGAGTTCGGTGAGGAGCAGTTCATGCTCTGGCGCCGGTCCTACGACGTCCCGCCGCCGGCCATCGAGCCCGGCTCGGAGTTCTCCCAGGACACCGACCCCCGCTACGAGGGTGCCCCGACGGTCCTGGCCGAGTGCCTCAAGGACGTCCTCGAGCGTGCGCTGCCGTACTGGAACAGCGACATCGTCCCGGACCTGCAGACCGGCAAGACGGTCCTCGTGGCTGCGCACGGCAACTCGATCCGCGCGATCGTCAAGTACCTCGACGACATCGACGACGAGACCATCGCGGGCATCAACATCCCGACCGGCATCCCGCTGCTGTACGAGCTGGACGAGGAGACCCTCAAGCCGGTGACCAAGGGCGGGACCTACCTCGACCCCGAGGCCGCCGCAGCAGCCATCCAGGCGGTCGCGAACCAGGGTCGCTGATCTCAGCACCCGGCGCGCCCCGGCGCTCCGCACGTCGACGGCCCGTCACCCTTCGGGGTGGCGGGCCGTTCGTCGTCAGTCCCTGAGGTCCTCGAAGAGCGTCACGTGCAGGTCGCCAGGAGCGTCCAACCGGGCGTTGAGCGAGGACCACGGCGTGCGGGTCGGCGGGGCGACCACCGCGGCGCCGGCCTCGGCCAGCCGGTCGGTCGTGCCGGCCGCGTCGTCGACCTCGAAGGCGACCCGGAGGTGGCCGGACACCCGTCGTCCCACCTCGACCCGGTCGATGAGGTCGGCCTGGGCGGGGTCGACGATCTCCAGGGTCGCCCGCCCGGCCTCGAGGAGCACGACCCGGCCGCCCTCGCTCGAGTAGTCGGCGAGCTGGGGCAGGCCGAGCGCGTCCCGGTAGAAGGCGACGGCGGCGTCGTAGTCGGCTGCCGTCACCACGAGCCGCAGCTCGCGCACCGGGCGGGGCCCGGGCCGGCTCGACATCGCTGTCAGATCCCGCCGCGCTCGTCGGCGAAGTCGCCTGTCACGAGGTAGACCACGCGACGCGCGACCGACACCCCGTGGTCACCGAAGCGCTCGAAGTAGCGGGCGCAGAGCGTCACGTCGACGGTCTGCTGCGGGGTGAGCTGGTGCACGCCGCCGAGGGTCGCGCCGAACGTCTCGGAGTGGAGCCGGTCGAGCAGGTCGTCGTCGCGCTCGATCTCCTCGGCGATCGCCAGGTCGTGGGTGTCGAGCACCGTCGTGACCTTCTGGGCGACCCGGACGGCACTCTGGTGCATGTCCCGGAACGTCGGCAGCAGCTCCTCCGGGATCGCCACCGCCGGGTAGCGCAGGCGTGTGACGGCCGCGATGTGCCGGGCGAGGTCGCCCATGCGCTCCAGTGAGGCGCTCATCCGCAGGGCGGAGACCACGACCCGCAGGTCACGGGCCACCGGCTGCTGCTGGGCGATCATCTGGACGCACCGTTCGTCGAGGCTGCGCTCGCGGGCGTCGATCGCGTGGTCGTCGAGGATCACGCTCTCGGCCAGGGGGAGGTCGGCTGTCAGCAGCGCCGTCCCGGCCGACGTGATGGCTGACTCGACCAGGCGGCTCATGTCCGTCAGGTCGACGCCGAGCGCAGTGAGCTCGGCGGTGAAGATGTCCCGCATCCGATGCCTCTCGTTCTTCCGTCCGGCCACTGTCGCAGCGCAAGGTGAACGTCCACCGCCCCCCAGGTGAACATCTTCCGTCCGCAGGGCGGCCGCGGCACCGAGATGACGCGGAGGGCCCTCCCCCCGACCGTACTGTGGCCCCGTGATCTCCGAGATGACCGCCGTCGTGGCGGCTCTGCTGGGCCTGGCCGTCGGCATGGCCTCGGCCTTCGCCTTCCGGTTCAGCGAACGGGAGCAGCACCGCGCCGGTCCCGTCCCGGCGCCCGACGTCGACGAGGGCACGGCCGCGGTGCTCGCCGTGCTGCGGTCGGCAGCGGTGGTGACCACCACCGAGGGTGAGGTGGTCCGGGCGAGCGCCGCCGCCCACGCGTTCGGTCTGGTCCGCGACGACCGCATCGTCCACGACCGGGTGCGCGAGATGCTCGCCGCCGTCGCGCGCGACGGGGAGATCCGCGACGCCGAGCTGGAGCTGTCGCGGGGCCCGATGGGCACCAGCACGCTCCTGCTCCAGGTGCGGGTCGCACCGCTGGGGATCCACCGCCTGCTCGTCCTCGCCGAGGACAGGACCGAGGCGCGCCGCGTCGAGACCATCCGGCGCGACTTCGTCGTGAACGTCTCGCACGAGCTCAAGACGCCTGTCGGTGCCCTGTCCCTCCTGGCCGAGACCGTGGAGCAGGCGGCCGACGACCCGGAGGCGGTGCGTCGGTTCGCGGGGCGCATCCAGACCGAGGCCACGCGGCTGTCCCGGCTCGTGCAGGAGATCATCGAGCTGTCCCGGCTGCAGGTGGCCGACCCGCTGGGCCAGGCGAAGGCGGTCGACCTCGACGCCGTGATCGCGGAGGCGGTGGACCGCGCGCAGACCTGGGCCGCCGGCAAGGAGATCACGCTCGAGGCCGGCGGTGACCGAGGCGCCCGGGTGTGGGGCGACCACGCGCTCCTGGTCACGGCGGTGCGCAACCTGCTCGACAACGCCGTCGCCTACTCCGAGCCGCGCACGCGCGTCGGGCTCGGCGTGGCGGTCCGCCGCGACCGCGGGCTGGTCGAGATCGCCGTGGTCGACCAGGGCATCGGCATCCCCGCCGAGGCCCAGTCGCGGCTGTTCGAGCGGTTCTACCGGGTCGACCCCGCGCGCTCGCGGGACACCGGGGGGACGGGCCTCGGGCTGAGCATCGTCAAGCACGTCGCGGCCGACCACGGTGGCGAGGTCACCGTCTGGTCGGAGCCCGGCCGTGGCTCCACCTTCACCATCCGCCTGCCGCTCGTGGAGTCCACGGCGCCGTCCGAAGGAGATGTGCGATGACCCGCATCCTCGTGGTCGAGGACGAGGAGTCCTACCGCGACCCCCTGTCCTACCTGCTGCGCAAGGAGGGCTTCGACGTCTCCGAGGCCGCCACGGGCCCCGACGCGCTGGCCGAGTTCGACAGGGGCGGGGCCGACCTCGTGCTGCTCGACCTCATGCTCCCCGGCCTGAGCGGGACCGAGGTGTGCCGTCAGCTGCGCCAGCGCAGCGCCGTCCCGGTGATCATGCTCACCGCCAAGGACAGCGAGATCGACAAGGTGGTCGGGCTCGAGCTCGGCGCCGACGACTACGTGACCAAGCCCTACTCGTCCCGCGAGCTGCTCGCCCGGATCCGGGCGGTGCTGCGCCGCCGCGCACCCGAGCCCGAGGGTGTCGACGACGCGCTCGAGGTCCACGGGATCCGGCTCGACCCCGAGCGGCACACGGTCGCCGTCGACGGCGTGCCGACGGCGTTCCCGCTCAAGGAGTTCGAGCTGCTCGAGCTGCTGCTGCGCAACGCCGGGCGCGTGCTCACCCGCGGTCAGCTCATCGACCGCGTGTGGGGCTCGGACTACGTGGGCGACACCAAGACGCTCGACGTCCACGTCAAGCGGGTGCGCTCCAAGATCGAGGCTGACCCGGCCAACCCGACCCGCCTGCTCACCGTGCGGGGCCTGGGCTACAAGCTCGCCGACGACGCCTGACAGCCCTCACCTGCGTCAGCGTCGGGCCGTACGGGCCCGGCCCGGGCGAGTCGTTGCGGACTGTTCATCCGGCGTTCACCTCGACCAGCCTGTCGAGTCATCTGGGCTTCCTACCGTCTGTCCTGCCGGCCCGCACGGGTGCGGCTTGGATCGACAGGACGGAAGACAGTTGAACCTCAACCGACACAGCCGGATGGCGTCAGCCGCTGCCATCGGCGCGCTCGCGCTCACCCTTGCCGCGTGCGGTTCGGACAACGCAGTCCAGAGCGACACGACCCCGAGCGGTTCCGCCTCGGCCACGACCGACGCCCCGGCCTCGACGCTGAGCGGCGAGCTCGCCGGTTCGGGCTCGAGCGCGCAGGAGTCGGCCATGGAGGCCTGGCGCGCCGGCTTCCAGACGGCCAACCCCGACGTCACCGTCAGCTACGACCCGATCGGCTCGGGCGGCGGACGCACCGCCTTCCTCGAGGGCGGCGTCCTGTTCGCCGGCACCGACTCGGCGCTGAGCACCGACGAGCTCGCCCAGGCGAAGACCCGCTGCTTCGGCACCGACGCGATCGACGTCCCGGTGTACGTGAGCCCGATCGCCGTCATCTTCAACATCGACGGCGTCAAGAGCCTGAACATGTCCGCCGCGACGATCGCGAAGGTCTTCAACGGCACCATCACCTCGTGGGACGCCCCCGAGATCAAGGCCGAGAACCCCGACGCGACCCTCCCGTCACTCGCGATCACCCCGGTCCACCGGTCGGACGACTCGGGCACGACGAAGAACTTCACCGACTACCTGAAGAAGGCGTCCGACGGCGCCTGGGCCGATGACGCCAACGGCGTCTGGCCGCTGCAGGGCGGCGAGTCCGGCGCGCAGACCTCCGGCCTGCTGCAGGCCGTCCAGGGTGGCCAGGGCACCATCGGCTACGCGGACGCCTCGAAGGCCGGCGACCTGGGCATCGTCTCGATCAAGGTCGGCGACGCGTGGCAGGCACCGAGCGAGGAGGGCGCCGCCAAGGTGCTCGACGTCTCGCCCCGTGACGACACCCGCGGTGCCAACGACATCGTCGTGAAGGTCGACCGGGCCACGACCGAGGCCGGCGCCTACCCGCTGATCCTCGTGTCCTACGCCGTCGCCTGCGAGGGCTACGACCAGCAGGCCGACGCCGACCTGGTGAAGGCGTTCCTGACGTACATCGCCAGCAGCGAGGGCCAGCAGGCCGCTCAGAGCGCTGCCGGCTCGGCCCCGATCTCCGAGGCCCTGAGCGCGGACGTCCAGAAGGCGATCGAGTCCATCTCGCTCTCCTCCTGACCGGAACCCCGGCGTAGTCTCGCCGGAACCGGAGCCCAGTGGCGGCCGACCAGACCGGTCGGTCGCCACTGGGCTCGTCCCCACGACGGCCCCTCCATCCCGGCCAGGAGAGTGCGTGACCAGCACCAGAACCCCCCCACCCGCGACTGCACCCCCAGGCAGTCCGATCGTGCGACCTCGCAGGAGCCTCGACCGAGGCGCGAGCCGCGCGTTCCGGTGGCTCTCCACCGGCTCCGGCGCCCTGATCCTGCTGATCCTCGTCGCGGTCGCCGCCTTCCTCGTCGTCCGCGCGTGGCCCGCCATGACGGCCGGCCGGGGCGAGCTCGCGAAGACCGTCAACTGGTTCCCGAAGGACGCGACGGTCCTGTCGTTCGTCGGACCGCTCGTGTTCGGGTCGGTGCTCGCGGCCGCGCTCGCTCTCCTCCTGGCGACGCCTGTCGCGATCGGGATCGCGCTCTTCACCTCGCACTACGCGCCCCGGCGCCTGGCCAACGGGCTCGGCTACGTCGTCGACCTTCTCGCCGCGATCCCGTCCGTCGTCTACGGCCTGTGGGGCGGGCTCGTCCTGCCGCCGGTCGTCACGCCGATCTGGCAGTTCCTGGCAGACCACCTGGGCTGGATCCCGCTGTTCAGCGGTCCGGCCTCGCCGACGGGACGCGTCATGCTGACCGTCGGCTTCGTGCTAGCCGTGATGATCCTGCCGATCATCACCGCCGTCTCCCGCGAGGTCTTCCTCCAGACTCCCCGCCTGCACGAAGAGGCGGCGCTGGCGCTCGGCGCGACCCAGTGGGAGATGATCCGCGTCGCCGTCCTGCCGTTCGCACGCTCGGGCATCATCTCGGCGGCGATGCTCGGTCTGGGGCGCGCCCTCGGCGAGACGATGGCCGTGGTCATGATCCTGTCGCCCGGCCTCCTGTACTCGTTCCAGCTGCTCGCGGCCGGCAAGCAGCAGACCATCGCGGCGAACATCGCGCTGCAGTTCCCGGAGGCGAACCTCACGGGCGTCTCCGCGCTGATCGCCACCGGCCTGGCGCTGTTCGTCATCACGCTCGCGGTCAACATGGCCGCCCGCGCCGTCGTGGCGCGGCGCAAGGACTTCTCGGGGGCCAACTGACATGGCGACGCTGACCCAGACCCCGCCGGCCGGCCCGGACCTCGAGACGCTCCTGACGACCACTGACCCGCGCCGCCGGCGGACCGACAGGATCATGCGCGTGCTGGTCATCGCGGCGTTCTGCCTCGCGATGCTGCCGCTCGTCTCGCTCACGTGGACGGTGGTGGGCCACGGCGTAGGCCGCCTGGACGGCTACTTCCTGCTCCACTCGATGCGCGGCGTCTTCGGCGGCATGGACGCCGGCGGCGCCTACCACGCGATCGTCGGGACCGTGGAGATCACCCTCCTCGCCGCGCTGATCTCCGTGCCGATCGGCCTCCTCGCGGCCATCTACCTGGTCGAGTACGGGACCGGGCGGCTGGCCCGCTGGGTGACGTTCTTCGTCGACGTCATGACGGGCATCCCGTCGGTGGTCGCCGGACTCTTCGCGTACGCGCTCTTCGCCGTCCTGTTCGGGCCCGGCATCCGGATGGGTGCGATGGGTTCGGTCGCCCTGTCGGTCCTGATGATCCCGGTGGTCGTCCGGTCCTGCGAGGAGATGCTGCGCCTGGTGCCGAACGAGCTCCGGGAGGCCGCTCTGGCCCTCGGCGTCCCCAAGTGGCTCGTCGTGATCAAGATCGTGCTGCGCACCGCGATCGCCGGCCTCGTGACGGGCATCATGCTCTCGGTCGCCCGCGTCATCGGTGAGACGGCCCCCCTGCTCGTGACCGTCGGCGTCATCGACTCGATCAACGTCAACCTGCTGCAGGGCCGGATGATGACCCTGCCCGTCTACGTGTTCCGGCAGTACTCGCAGGGCCTGGTGCCCTGCTCCGGCGCCGAGGGCGTCTGCATCCCCGACATCAACATCCAGCGGGCCTGGGCCGCGGCGCTGACACTCTTCCTCATCGTCATGCTGCTCAACCTCGTCGCCCGCCTCATCGCGCGTCTCTTCGCGCCCAAGACCTCGCACTGACAAGGACAGGACCCCCCATGGCACAGCGCATCGACGCCAAGGACCTCAACGTCTTCTACGGCAGCTTCCTCGCCGTGGCCGACGTGACGATGTCCATCGAGCCCCGGTCCGTGACGGCCCTCATCGGCCCGTCCGGCTGCGGCAAGTCGACGTTCCTGCGGACGCTCAACCGCATGCACGAGGTCATCCCGGGCGCTCGCGTCCAGGGCTCGATCGCGATGGACGGCGTCGACCTCTACGGCCCCTCTGTCGACCCGGTGGCCGTGCGCCGGCAGGTCGGGATGGTCTTCCAGCGGCCCAACCCGTTCCCGACGATGTCCATCGCGGAGAACGTCCTGGCCGGGGTCAAGCTGAACAACCGGAAGATCTCCAAGGGTGACGCCAACGAGCTCGTCGAGTCCTCCCTCGAGCGCGCGAACCTGTGGAAGGAGGTCAAGGACCGTCTGGACCGGCCCGGGTCGTCCCTGTCGGGCGGCCAGCAGCAGCGGCTCTGCATCGCCCGCGCGATCGCCGTCAAGCCGCAGGTGCTGCTCATGGACGAGCCGTGCTCGGCGCTGGACCCGATCTCGACGCTGGCGATCGAGGACCTGATCTCCGAGCTCAAGAACGACTACACGATCGTGATCGTGACCCACAACATGCAGCAGGCGGCGCGGGTGAGCGACCGCACCGGGTTCTTCAACATCGGCGGCACGGGTCAGCCCGGCCGGCTGATCGAGATGGACGAGACCCGGACGATGTTCTCCTCACCGTCCGAGCGTGCGACCGAGGACTACATCTCCGGCCGCTTCGGCTGAGCCGAGCGGCCTCGGCCGGCCGAGCCGGTCGTCAGGGGCTCGGGACGAGGGTCGCGTACTCCGCGAGCGTCCCGTCGAGCACCGGCACCTGCACGTCCTTCGACCCGCCGACGTCCGAGGTGAGGGTCAGGCCCTCGAGGCCCCCAGGGGCGGCTTCCACGCTCGGCAGGTCGACGGTCGCGTCCGCCTTCGGCGAGACGATGACCGTCTGGCCCGCCTTCACCGTGATGGACCGCAGCCCGGAGGTGCCGGTCTGACCGATGGTGACGTGGCTGTCCTGCGTGCCCTCGTTGCTGACGGCGGCCAGGACGGTGCCCGGCGCACCCTTCTCGGTCGTGAGCACGAGGACGTTGCTGAACGTCAGCGAGCCGAGCTCGGTCCGGATGCCGTCCGAGGCCGCGTAGGCCTTCTCGGTGGTGATCTCGTTCGTGGCCGAGCACCCGGCCAGGGTCGCGACGAGCAGGGCGGCGACGGCGAGGGGTGCGGACCTGCGGGCGGGCAGCCGGCGAGGGTTCTCGTGGTGGCTGACGGGACGGCTGAGGCTGGCCACGGGAGGCTCCTGGGTCGCGACGAGGAGGGGCACGGGAACGGGCCCCAGCGTAGTGGCTGGGGCCGGTCCGGCCAGGGGTGACGCCCTGACCTGCGCAAACGGCCGCTGCCACCCGCCTGGGCGGGTGAAAGCCATGGTAAGATGGGCATCCGCGAAAGGGGACGCCTTACATGACCTTCACCGTAGGCGAGACCGTTGTCTATCCGCACCACGGGGCAGCGCTGATCGAAGAGATCAAGAATCGAACCATCCGCGGGGAGTCGAAGCTCTACCTCAAGCTCCGGGTCGCCCAGGGCGACCTGACCATCGAGGTGCCTGCCGAGAACGTCGACCTGGTCGGCGTGCGTGACGTGGTCGGCCAGGAAGGCCTCGAGAAGGTCTTCGACGTCCTTCGTGCCCCCTACACGGAGGAGCCGACCAACTGGTCGCGCCGGTACAAGGCGAACCTCGAGAAGCTCGCGTCGGGTGACGTCATCAAGGTGGCCGAGGTCGTCCGCGACCTGTCCCGCCGTGACGCCGACCGCGGTCTCTCCGCAGGTGAGAAGCGCATGCTCGCCAAGGCCCGTCAGATCCTCGTCTCGGAGCTCGCACTTGCCGAGCACACCGAGGAGGAGAAGGCCGAGGCCATCCTCGACGAGGTCCTCGCCTCCTGATCGAGGGGGCGAGACCGGACCGGTGCGCGTCGCCGCCATCCTGACTGCCGCCGGGAGCGGCAGCAGGTTCGGGTCTGTCCTGCCGAAGGCACTCGTCCCGCTCGCGGGCGTGCCTCTCGTCGTGCACGCCGCGCGACGTCTTGCCGGCTCCGGTGCCGTCGACACCATCGTGGTGACGGTGCCCGAGGGCCGGCAGGACGAGGTCGCCTCGGCGTTCGGCGCGGTCGGGGCGCTGCCCCGCGGCGTGCCCGTCGCGTTCGTCGCCGGCGGTCCGACCAGGCAGGCCTCCGTGGCTGCCGGACTGGCCGCGCTCGCCGCCGACGTCGATGTCGACGTGGTGCTCGTGCACGACGCAGCGCGTGCCCTGGCCCCCGAACGGCTCGTCGTCGATGTCGTCGCCGCCGTCCGCGGTGGTGCACGCGCCGTGGTCCCCGTGCTCCCCGTCGTGGACTCGATCGTCGACGTCACCGGCGGGGTCGCCCGTCACGTCGACAGGTCGTCGCTGCGGGCGGTCCAGACACCCCAGGGCTTCGACCGTGCGCTCCTCGACCGCGCCCACGCCGCCGCTGGTGCGCGCGCCTCGTCGGACGCCGCTGCGACCGACGACGCCTCGCTGTGCGCCGCTCTGGGGGAGCCCGTCACCGTGGTCGCGGGTGACGAGGCCGCCCTCAAGATCACCGTGCCGCGGGACCTGGCGCTGGCCGGGCTGATCCTCGCCGAGAGCAGCGCGTGATGAGCGCCGGACAGGACCTCCCGCGCACGGGCATCGGGGTGGACGTCCACGCGTTCGCCGAGCCCGGCTCCGGCCGTGAGCTGTGGCTGGCCGGCCTCCACTGGCCCGGCGAGACAGGCCTGGACGGCCACTCCGACGCCGACGTCGCCGCTCACGCCTGCGCCGACGCGCTCCTCTCGGCTGCGGGGCTCGGCGACCTCGGCTCGACGTTCGGCACGTCCGACCCCCGCTGGGCCGGAGCCCCGGGTGCTGCCCTTCTCGCCGAGGCGGCGCGGCTGGTCCGCGACGCCGGCTTCGAGATCGGCAACGTGGCGGTGCAGGTGATCGGCAACCGCCCGCGCCTGGGTCCGCGCCGGGCCGAGGCGCAGGCAGCCCTGTCGCAGGCCTGCGGCGCACCCGTGTCGGTGTCCGCGACGACGACGGACGGCCTCGGCCTCACCGGGCGCGGCGAAGGCGTCGCGGCCCTGGCGACGGCGCTCGTGCAGCGCGTCGAGACCTGACCCGCAACGTCGCTCTGCAGCGCGTCGGGAGCTGACCGTCAGGGCTTCAGGATGATCTTGCCCTGCACGTGGCCGTCGATGCCGGACCGGTGGGCTCGGGCGACGTCGGCCAGGTGGTAGGTCGCCCCGACGCGGACGTCGATCCGTCCGGCCTCCCAGGCCCGGATGAGGGTGCGCCGGGCCGCCAGCCGGATCTCGGTGCCCGGGTCGGCGCCGGGGCCGCTGCCCAGCAGCTGGATCCCCAGCTGGGCTCCGTGGCTGAAGCCCGCGAGCGTGGCGATCCGCCGGCGGTCGGCGACGAGCTCGACGGAGGTGTCGAGGGCCTCGTCGGTCCCGGCGGCGTCGATCGCCGCCGCGATGCCGTGCGGCGCGATGTGCCGGATGCGGTCGCCCAGGCCGGGCCCGTAGGCCACGGGGTGGGCCCCCAGCTCGGTGACATAGCCGTGGTTGACCGGGGCCGCCGTGCCGATGACCCGCGCACCGCGCGCATGGGCCAGCTGGACGATCATCGCGCCCACGCCGCCGCTCGCCCCGTGCACGAGGACGGTGTCACCGGCACCGACGTGCGTGGCGGTCAGCGTGTGCACCGCGGCGACGCCGGTGACCATGAGGCCGGCGGCCTTCTCCCAGCCCAGCGCCGGCGGCTTGGGCACCAGGGAGCTCACCCGCACGAGCAGACGGTCCGCGTAGGCGCCACGCACCGGGTAGGCGATGACCTCGTCACCCACGGCGACGTCCTCGACACCTGGTCCGACCCGGCGCACCACCCCCGCGCACTCGTAGCCGAGGCGGATCGGCAGGGCCGACGGATCGGTGCCCCAGGCGCCGGAGTAGGACTTCCAGTCGGCGGGGTTCACCCCCGAGGCCCGGATGTCCACGACGACCTCGCCTGCTTGCGGCTGCGGGGTCCGCATCTCCACGAGGTGCAGGACCTCAGGGCCCCCGTACGCCTTCGCGACCACGACGCGTCCCATGCCTCGATCATGTCCCGCCCCCGGCCCGAGGTCCAGCGCTGGCCGGGCCGCCGTACGGTCCGCCGGTACCCTTGCGCACGTGACCCTGCACCTCTTCGACACCGCCACGCGCGCCACCCGCGAGTTCGTGCCTCTGCACCCAGGTGAGGTCGGCCTCTACGTGTGCGGCGCCACGGTGCAGGGATCGCCCCACATCGGCCACATGCGCATGGCCGTGGCGTTCGACGTGCTCGTCCGCTGGCTGCGCCGCAGCGGCTACCGGGTCACGACGATCCGCAACGTGACGGACATCGACGACAAGATCCTGGCGCGCTCCGCCGCCGCCGGGGTGCCGTGGTGGGCGTGGGCGCTGCAGTACGAGCGCGAGTTCACCCAGGCCTACGACGCCCTCGGCGTGTTCCCGCCCACCTACGAGCCGCGCGCCACCGGGCACATGACCGAGATGGTCGAGCTGATGCAGCGCCTGGTCGACGGCGGCCACGCCTACGTCACGGGCGACGGCGACGTCTGGTTCGACGTCCGCTCCTACGCCGAGTACGGCGCCCTGACCAACCAGCGGCCCGAGGACCTCCCGCCGGAGGCCGAGGACGACTCCTCCGCAGACGACGAGTCGCCGGTGAAGCGGGACCCCCGGGACTTCGCGCTCTGGAAGGGGCGCAAGCCGACGGACCCCGCCACCGCCTCCTGGCCCACGCCCTTCGGCCGCGGCAGGCCCGGCTGGCACCTGGAGTGCTCGGCGATGGCCAGGAAGTACCTCGGCGACACGTTCGACATCCACGGCGGCGGCCTGGACCTGCGCTTCCCGCACCACGAGAACGAGCAGGCGCAGTCGCGGGCCGCGGGTGACGGGTTCGCCCAGCTCTGGATGCACAGCGCCTGGGTGACGCAGAGCGGCGCCAAGATGAGCAAGTCGCTCGGCAACTCCCTCATGGTCGCGGCCATCCTGGAGGCCAGCCCGGCCGTCGTGCTCCGGTACGCCCTGACCGCCGTGCACTACCGGTCGATGCTCGAGTACACGAGCGAGACCCTGCACGAGGCCGAGGCGACCTGGAACCGGCTGGCTGGCTTCGTCCGCCGGGCCACCGAGGTCACCGGGGTCGTCGAGGTGGAGCTGCTGCGCAGCGCGCCGCTGCCGGAGGCGTTCGTGGCGGCCCTCGACGACGACCTCAACGTCCCGGCGGCCCTGGCGGTCGTGCACGAGCACCTGCGCCGGGGCAACACCGCCCTGGCGGACGCGGACGTCGTCGAGGCCCGCGAGACGCTGGTCGCCGTGCGGAGCATGCTGGACGTGCTGGGGCTCGACCCGGCGCAGTGGGAGGACGACGCGAGCGGCTCACGCGCCGACCGTGCCCTGGACATCCTCGTCCGCGAGGAGCTCGAAGCGCGGGCGCAGGCCCGCGCCCGTAAGGACTGGACGACTGCGGACGCCGTGCGCGACAGGCTGACGACCGCGGGCATCCTCGTCGAGGACTCACCGTCGGGTGCCCGCTGGTCACTCGCCCAGGACCAGGAGGACTGATGGCAGGCAACTCCCAGCGCCGAGGCGCGACCCGTAAGCCGGGCAGCAAGAAGACCGCGACCGCCGGCACCGGCGGCAAGGGCCGCCGCGCGCTCGAGGGGCGCGGCCCGACGCCGAAGGCCGAGGACCGGCCCTACCACGCAGCGCACCAGCGCAAGGAGTCCAAGGAGCGGCTCGAGGCCGCCCAGGCGCGCGCACCGCGACCCCGCGTGGCCGGCTCACCGGCTTCGGGCTCCCGCCCCGCCGGCACCTCTCGACCGGCGGCGTCGGCTGCAGGCCGCCAGTCCCGCCCGGGTGGTGCATCGGGGCGCGGCTCGCGGACCACGCCCACCAACGAGATCGTCTTCGGCCGCAACTCCGTCGTCGAGGCGCTGCGGGCCGGGGTGCCGTGCACGGGCGTGTGGGTCAGCCACAAGATCGACGCCGACGAGCGCATCCGCGAGATCCTCAAGGTCGCGACCGACAGGCGCCTCCCGCTGCTCGAGGTCACCAAGCCCGAGCTGGACCGGATGACCGACGGCATGGTGCACCAGGGCGTCGCCATCCAGGTGCCGCCGTACGCCTACGCGGACCTGACCGCCCTGCTGCGGCGTGCGGAGAAGGCCGGCGAGCCTGCCCTGATCGTCGCCCTCGACGGTGTGACGGACCCCCGCAACCTCGGTGCGGTGCTGCGGTCGGCGGGCGCGTTCGGCGCGCACGGCGTCGTCGTGCCGGAGCGACGGGCGGCCGGCGTCACGGCCTCCGCGTGGAAGGTCTCCGCGGGCGCGGCGGCCCGCGTGCCGGTGGCCCGGGTGACCAACCTCGTGCGTGCGCTCCAGGAGCTGCGCGACGAGGGCTGCTTCATCGTCGGCCTCGACTCGGGCGGCACCACGAGCGTCGGCGACCTGCACGTCGCGACCGAGCCCGTCGTGCTCGTCGTCGGCTCGGAGGGCAAGGGGCTCGGGCGGCTCGTCCGCGAGACCTGCGACGTCGTGGCGTCGATCCCGATCCGGGGCACCGTCGAGTCGCTCAACGCGGGTGTCGCTGCGGGCATCAGCCTCTACGAGGTCGGCAGGATGCGCGGCTGACCGCTGCCGGTCACGCCTCGCTCGGGCGGGGCGGGATCGCTGCGTCGACGCCCAGCACGGCCTTCTCGTCCGGCCGGTGCTGGAGCACGGCGTGGACGTAGGACGCGACGGCCTCGCTCATCGGGACGTCGCGGTTCTGCTCGCGGGAGATGTACCACCGGTGGTCGAGCATCTCGTGGAACATCTGCGCGGGCTCGAGCTTGCCGCGCAGCTCGCGCGGGACTGCCCGGACCGCCGGCTCGAACACGGTGGTCAGCCAGTCGTGCGCGGCGAACTCCTCGTCCTCGCCCTGCCGGTCCGCGACGGCCCGGTACGCGTCGAGGTCGTTCAGGAGGCGTCGGGCCTGGTTCTCCTCGACGTCGAGGCCGGTGAGCCGCATGAGCCGGCGCGAGTGGTGGCCCGCGTCGACGACCTTCGGCTTGATGCTGACGGTGGTGCCGTCGACGTCGGTGGTGATGTCCAGCTCCCCGACGTCGAACCCGAGCTCGTTGAGCCGCTCGATGCGGGCAGCCACGCGCCACCGGTCCGTTGCACCGAAGGACTCCTCGTCCGTGAGCGTCGCCCACAGCTCCTCGTACCGCTCGACGAGCCGCGTCCCGACGGCGACGGTGTCGACGCCTGACTCGAGCAGCTCGCCGGCCTCGAGGTCCATCAGCTCGCCGATGATGTTGACCCGCGCGACCTCGAGGTCGTAGGAGCGCTGGCCGTCGCTGAGCCGCTGGTGCAGGTCGCCCGTCTCGGCGTCGACGAGGTAGGCGGCGAAGGTCTCCGCGTCACGGCGGAAGAGCGTGTTCGAGAGCGAGACGTCGCCCCAGTAGAAGCCGGTCAGGTGCAGACGCACCATGAGGACCGCGAGCGCGTCGATGAGGCGCGCCGTGGTGCCGGGCTGGAGCGTCTGGCTGAACAGCGCGCGGTAGGGCAGCGAGAACTGCAGGTGCTTGGTGATCAGGACCGCTTCGAGGCGCTCGCCGTCGGGGGCGCGCCGGCCCGTGATCACGCCGACGGGCTCGACGCTCGGGACGTCGAGGCGGCCCAGGGCGCGCAGCAGCTCGTACTCGCGGTAGGCGACCGTCTCGCCGATCTCCTTGACCGCGATCACGCGCCCGGACAGCTTCACGAACCGCACCACGTGGCGGGAGATGCCGCGGGGGAGGGCCGCGAGGTTCTCCGCCGGCCAGTCCTCGAGCGGGATGTGCCAGGGCAGGTCGAGCAGCGCCGGGTCCGGTGCCGCGGCGGTGATCTGCAGCGACTGCTGCATGGGGGTGCTCCTCACCACGGAGAAGGGCGGGACGGCGTCTGCCGTCCCGCCCTTGCTCGTTGCTCTATGCCTGTCTGACGACTCAGACGGGGATGCGGTTCCCGGTCGAGGCCGAGAAGACGTGACGCTCGCCGGGCCGGATGGCGACCCAGATCGTCTCGCCCTTCAGGGGCACCCGGCGCGGGTCGACGCGGACGATGATCTGAGCGTCGCCGGCACCGGAGTGGATCTCCCGGGCGGCGGCGCCGGCACCGGCCAGCTCGCCGTAGACGAACGCGTCCGAGCCGAGCTCCTCGACCAGGAGGACCTTGACCGGGATGGCACCCTCGACGGCCTGCGTGACGACGTCGAGCGACTCGGGACGGAAGCCCATGGTGATGTGGCCGCGGTCCTCGGGGGCGATGGTGCTGATGACGCTGCGCTCGAGCGGGATACGGGTCTGGCCGAGCTGAGCGGCACCCTCGACGACCTGGAACGAGCCGATGTTCATGGCGGGGGAGCCGATGAAGCCGGCGACGAACACGTTGGTCGGGGTGTCGTACATGTCACGCGGCGTGCCGACCTGCTGGAGGATGCCGTCCTTGAGGACCGCGATGCGGTCACCCATGGTCAGGGCCTCGGTCTGGTCGTGCGTGACGTAGACGGTCGTGACGCCCAGGCGACGCTGGAGCGAGGCGATCTGCGTACGGGTCTGGACGCGGAGCTTGGCGTCGAGGTTCGACAGCGGCTCGTCCATGAGGAACACCTGGGGCTGACGCACGATGGCGCGGCCCATGGCGACACGCTGACGCTGGCCACCGGAGAGGGCCTTCGGCTTGCGGTCGAGGTACTCCGACAGGTCGAGGATCTTGGCAGCCTCCTCGACGCGCTTGCGGATGTCCGCCTTGGGCGTACCCGCGATCTTGAGCGCGAAGCCCATGTTGTCCGCGACGGACATGTGCGGGTACAGCGCGTAGTTCTGGAAGACCATCGCGATGTCGCGGTCCTTGGGCTGGACGTCGGTGACGTCGCGGTCGCCGATGAGGATGCGCCCTGCGTTGACGTCCTCGAGGCCTGCGAGCATGCGCAGAGAGGTGGACTTTCCGCAGCCGGAGGGGCCGACGAGGACGAGGAACTCGCCGTCCTCGACATGCAGGTCGAGCGCGTCGACTGCTGGGCGCTCGGTCCCCGGGTAGATGCGGGTTGCCTTGTCGAACGTGACAGTGGCCATGGTGATGTATTCCCTTCACCGGCAGGTACGTGCCGGACGATCCGTCGTGAAGTGGAGTGTCAGGCGTCATCGACGACACCGACGCGGGTGGACGGACCGATGGTCCTCACCCGCGCGACAGGTCCATCCTGCCACATGACCGCTCAGCGGCCGAGGGGCTCTTGGCGAACCTGTTACCCGTTGCTGGTCAGGAGGCGGGACAGGCGCTCGAGGAGGGCGGCGACGGCGAGCGGGTCCTCGACCCGGAACCGTGCTGCCGTCTCGCCCGGGCCGACCCGGACGGTCACGTCTGCGGGTCCGAGCGTGGCGAAGGCGCGCTCGTCCGTGACGTCGTCGCCGGCGTACAGCAGCGCGTCGACGGCCAGCTCCTCGCGCAGGTCCGCCAGGGCGTCGCCCTTGGTCCTGCGGAGCACCGACAGCTCGACGACGTCCTTGCCACGGATCGCGTCCACGCCTTCCCGGTCGCCCAGCTCGAGCGCCGCCGCGGTGAGCCGCTCGGCGTCCGACGAGGAGGCGCCGCGGGTGTGCAGGACCGCCGAACCCGGCTTGTGCTCGACCCGGGCCGTGCTGCCGCGGGCGGCCTCGACGAGCGCCGTGGCCAGCTCCTCGAGGAGGGCGGCGGCGGCCGGGTCCACGTCGAGGCCGACGTGCTCCAGCCGTCCGAGCCGCCAGAGGCCGTGCTCGGCGCCGTGGCTCCCGACGAGGTGCGTCCCGTCGGGGACCTCGGCGAGCGACGCCAGGTCGGCCAGGGCGCGACCCGAGACCAGCGCGAGCTCGACCCCGTCCACGGTGGCCAGGTCCTCCAGGGAGCGGACCGCCTCGGGCAGGGCCCGGCTGGCGGCGGGGTCGTCCTGCAGGGGTGCGAGGACGCCGTCGAAGTCCAGGGCGACGAGCACGCGGCGGCCGTCGCGCACCTGCGCGGCGAGCCCGTCCAGGGCGTCGTCGAGGGTCACGGGTGCATCGCCTGGAGCGCGTCGAGGAAGTGGTGCGACCACTTCGTGACGTCGTCGTCGAGGACCCTGCGCCGCAGGCGCCGCATCCTGGCCCGCATCTCCCGGTGCTCCATCGTCGTCGCGCGGACGATCGCGTCCTTCATGCCGTCGATGTCGTGCGGGTTGATCAGCAGGGCGCCGGCGAGCTCGTCGGCCGCGCCGGTGAACTCACTGAGCACCAGCACGCCGCGTCCGTCGGTGCAGGCGGCCACGAACTCCTTGGCCACCAGGTTCATCCCGTCGCGCAGGGCGGTGACGAGCATGACGTCGGCGGCCAGGTAGAGGGCTGCCATCTCCTCGGGCGGGTAGGAGTGGTGCAGGTAGTGGATCGCTGCCGTGCCGATGCTCGCGTGCTCGCCGTTGATGCGGCCGACCAGGCCCTCGACCTCGTCGCGCAGCAGCTGGTACGCCTCGACGTTCTCCCGGCTCGGACTGGCCACCTGGACGAAGGTCACCTCGGGCACCGTGAGGCGTCCCTCGTTGAGCAGCTCGCCGTAGGCCTTGATGCGATGGCGGATGCCCTTGGTGTAGTCGAGCCTGTCGACCCCCAGGAGCATGAGGTCGGGGTTGCCGAGGTCGGCGCGGATCTGGCGGGCGCGCTCGCGGACGGCGTCGCTGCGCGCCATCGAGTCGAAGCCGGCGGAGTCGATCGAGATGGGGAAGGGTGCCGCCCGGACCACGCGCTCGCCGTGGCCGTGGTCGTGGGCGCCTCCGGTCGTCGCGTGACGGTGCGCCTTCTTCTCCGCCTCGGCGGCCGCACCCACCGGTGCGGTCAGCGGCACCGCGATGAGCTGACCACGGGTCGTCAGGTCGGTGAGCCGGCGGACCACCCGCGTGAAGTTGCTCGCGTCCCCCGCGCGCTGGAAGCCGATGAGGTCGGCGCCGAGCAGGCCCTCGACCACCTGCCGACGCCACGGCAGCTGGGCGAAGATCTCGAGCGGCGGGAACGGGACGTGGTGGAAGTAGCCGATGCGGACGTCGGGGCGCAGCTCGCGCAGCAGCGCCGGCACCAGCTGGAGCTGGTAGTCGTGCACCCACACCACGCCACCCTTGGCTGCCAGACCGGCTGCCGCCTCGGCGAAGCGGCGGTTGACCCGGCGGTAGGCGTCCCACCAGTGGCGGTGGAACTCGGGCGGGCTGATCACGTCGTGGCTGAGCGGCCACAGGGTGTCGTTGGCGAAGCCCTCGTAGTAGTCGGCGACCTCGTCCTGGGTGAGGGTGAGCGGGACCAGGTGCATGCCGTCGGCGTCGAACGGCTCGGCCTCGACGTCCGGGGAGCCGCTCCACCCGACCCAGGCGCCGTCGTTCTCGCGCATGAGCGGCTCGAGCGCGCTGACCAGCCCGCCCGGGGAGCGTTGCCAGCTCGTCGACCCGTCGTCGGCGGTCGTGAGGTCCACGGGCAGTCGGTTCGCCACGACCACCAGCTCGTACGTCGATCCCACTGCCTCAGCTCCTCGTCGTCGCGCACCCGAGGCTAGCCCGGCCAGGGCAGCGGCGTCGGGCACCCGGGCTCACGCGAGACCGGGACGAGCAGGCGACGGCCGCGCGGCGCCGGGTGGGCGCGCCCGCAGGAAGGGCGCACGGGCGGCCGCTAGCGTGACGTCATGGAGCGCATCGGCATCGCCCCCGGCACCGAGATCGGTGGCTACCGGGTCGTCGAGCCGCTCGGGCACGGCGGCATGGGCGCCGTGTACCGCGCCGTCGACGGGAACGGCACGTCGGTGGCGCTCAAGCTCCTGCACCCGCACCTCGGCGCCGACCCGGATGCGCGCGAGCGGCTGCGTCGTGAGGTGTCCCACCTGCAGCGGATCCGGCACCCCGGCGTCGCCCGCGTGCTCGATGCCGAGATCGAGTCGGCGGAGGCCTTCGTCGTCACCGAGCTCGTCGACGGCCAGGACCTCACGGCCCGGGTCCAGTCGGACGGCCCGCTCGCGCCCGGCGAGCTGGCCGACCTCGCCGGACAGCTCCATGCCGCCATCACGGTGGTGCACCAGGCAGGCGTCCTCCACCGCGACCTGACGCCGGGCAACGTCCTGGTGACCGACCACGGGCCGGTGCTCATCGACTTCGGCATCGCGCAGGCGGCCGACGACGCCCGGGTGACGTCCACCGGGCTGGTCGTCGGCACGCCCGGGTACCTCTCGCCGGAGTTGCTCGAGGGCGGCGAGCCGTCGATCGCCGGCGACTGGTGGGGCTGGGCAGCGGTCCTGGCCTTCGCCGCCACCGGCCGCCCGCCGTTCGGCGCCCGACCGCTCGCCTCGGTGCTGGCCCGCGCCCGCTCCGGCGCAGCGGACCTCGACGGGCTCGACGCCCGCACGACGGCAGTGCTGCGCTCCGCCCTCCAGGTCGACCCGTGGCGCCGCGCGACCCC
>DASXVR010000303.1:0-5118 GCA_036504175.1 Actinotalea sp.
GTCAGCGCCGGGGCGTCCTCGTCCGTCGTCGGGCGGGCCGCCCAGTAGCGCACGTGCTTGCCGCGGCCGTCGGGCGTCCGGTACCGCAGGGACGGCAGGGGCACGCCGAGGACCACGGCCGTGCCGGTCTCCTCGGCGACCTCACGCGCGGCCGCTGCGGCCACCGCCTCACCCGGGTCGACCTTGCCCTTGGGCCACGACCAGTCCCGGTAGCGGGGTCTGTGCACGAGCGCCACCTCGAGCCGGCCGTCCCGTTCGCGCCACACCACGGCACCGGCGGCCTGGACCACACCGGTCAGGGCGGGCACCTCGAGCGTCTGCACCAGCGGGCTCATCTCTCACCTGTCCCTGACGGGACGCCGGCGCTGGCGCGAGATGAGCAGCTCCTGCAGGTCGCGAAGTCTCTCGCCGGCCGGGCCGACGTGGTGGCGCTCCCAGGTGCCGTCCGGGCCGAGGTGCCACGACGCGGTGCCCTCGTCCATCGAGACGTCGAGCAGCTCGAGCAGCTCGGCGACGTGGTCGGGGTCCCCGACGCGCACGAGAGTCTCCACGCGACGGTCCAGGTTGCGGTGCATGAGGTCTGCGGAGCCGAGGAACACCTCAGGATCGCCCTCGTTGGCGAAGGCGAAGATGCGCGCGTGCTCGAGGAAGCGGCCCAGGATCGAGCGGATCCGGATCGTCTCGCTCAGCCCCGGCACACCGGGCCTGATCGCGCAGATGCCCCGGACCACCAGGTCGATCGGGACGCCCACCTGGGACGCGCGGTACAGCGCGTCGATGGTGGCCTCGTCGACCACGGAGTTGACCTTGATCCGGACCCAGGCCGGCTCGCCCGCGAGGTGCGAGGCGGTCTCCCGGTCGATCCGCTCGATCAGGCCTGCGCGCACCGAGCGCGGGGCCACCAGGAGTCGCTGGAACCGCGCCTTCGGGGCATACCCCGAGAGCTGGTTGAACAGCCGGGTGAGGTCCTGGCCGACCTCCGGGTCCGCGGTGAGGAGGCCGACGTCCTCGTACAGGCGCGCGGTCTTGGGGTTGTAGTTGCCCGAGCCGACGTGGCAGTAGCGCCGCAGACCGTCCGTCTCCTGGCGCACGACGAGCGAGAGCTTGCAGTGCGTCTTGAGTCCGACGATGCCGTAGACGACGTGCACGCCGGCATGCTCGAGCTTGCGGGCCCAGGAGATGTTGGCCTGCTCGTCGAACCGGGCCTTGATCTCGACCAGCGCGAGCACCTGCTTGCCGGCCTCCGCCGCGTCGATGAGCGAGTCCACGATCGGCGAGTCGCCCGACGTCCGGTAGAGCGTCTGCTTGATGGCCAGGACCTTGGGGTCGGCGGCGGCCTGGGCGAGGAAGGCCTGCACCGAGGTGGCGAACGAGTCGTACGGGTGGTGCAGCAGGATGTCGCGCGCGCGGATGGCCGCGAAGATGTCGCCGGCGGAGGCGCTCTCCACCTCCGCCAGGTGGCGGTGCGTGCCGCCGACGAAGCGGGGGTACTGCAGGTCCGGCCGGTCCAGGTCGGCGATGAGGTTCAGGCCTGTCAGGTCCAGCGGCGCGGGGAGCTCGTAGACCTCCGACGCGTCCACGCCGAGCTCGCGCACCAGCAGCTGACGCACGCGCGGCGCGATGTCCTCGGCCACCTCGAGGCGCACGGGGGGCCCGAAGCGCCGCCGCAGCAGCTCCTTCTCCATCGCCTGGAGGATGTTCTCCGCGTCGTCCTCCTCGACCTCGACGTCCTCGTTGCGGGTCACCCGGAACGTGTGGTGCTCGCGCACCTCCATGCCGGGGAACAGCGCGTCGAGGTGCTGGGCGATGACGTCCTCCAGGGGCACGAACGACGTCGGCCCCTTGTCCGGGTCGGCCGCCTGCGTGCTCGGGGCACTGGGCCGCCCGCGCGCGTCGACGGCGATGAAGCGGGGGAGCAGGGGCGGCACCTTGACCCGGGCGAAGTGCTCCTTGCCCGTGGCCGGGTTCACGACGACCACCGCCAGGTTCAGCGAGAGCCCGGAGATGTAGGGGAAGGGGTGTGCGGGGTCGACCGCGAGGGGCGTGAGCACCGGGAAGATCTGCCGCCGGAAGTACTTGTGCAGCCGCTCCTGCTCGTCCGGGCCCAGGTCGTCCCAGTGCACGAGGGTGATGCCCTCGGCGCCCAGGGCCGGCTGGACGGATCCCGAGAACACCTCGGAGTGCCGCTCCATGAGCTGCTGGGCGCGCGCGTCGATGCCTTCGAGCACCTGACGCGGGCTCAGACCCGACGCAGCCGTGACAGCCATCCCCATCGCGATGCGCCGCTTGAGGCCGGCCACGCGGACCATGAAGAACTCGTCCAGGTTGGAGGCGAAGATCGCCAGGAACCTGACGCGCTCGAGCAGGGGCAGCGTCTCGTCCTCGGCGAGCTCGAGCACGCGCTGGTTGAACGCGAGCCAGGAGAGCTCGCGGTCGCCGAAGCGGTCCTCGGGCAGGGGCAGCTCCCCCTCGCGGACCACGGGCTCCGCGGGCACGATCGTCGGCGGCTCGGCCCGCGTCTCGACGAGAGCGGCGGCGGCACGGTCGAGGGCCGGGTCACCGTCGCGACGTGCCCGGCTGGTGCGGGCCGGGGCCGCGGTGGTGCTCGCGGAGGCGTCGGCTGTCATGGAGGCATCGTTGCACCAGTCGGCGCGGGGTGCGGAGTCGGTTCGGAGGTCGGCAGCCCGGGATCGGCGCCGGTGCCGGGCGGGGCGGGCGGCGCGGGGGCTCAGCCGTACTGGACGTCGACGCGCGAGACGGCGAAGCCCGACCGCTCGTAGGTGCGTACCGCCGCCTCGTTGTCCGGGGAGGTGTAGAGGACCACGCGACGCAGGCCGCGGCCGGTCAGGTGCTCCAGGGTCAGGTCGGTGAGCAGGCGGCCGAGGCCCTGCCCCTGGGCGTCGGGGTCCACCCCGAGCACGTAGAGCTCGCCCTCGTCCGAGCCCGGCTCGACCTTCATCCAG
Organism: Actinotalea sp.; assembly: GCA_036504175.1. GTDB lineage: Bacteria > Actinomycetota > Actinomycetes > Actinomycetales > Cellulomonadaceae > Actinotalea. Next base: position 2,964 of record DASXVR010000303.1, read on the forward strand.
ACGAACGCCACCAGCCGGCCGCCGCGTTCGGCCAGCAGCAGGTCCGCGGCGGAGAACCACGGCTCCGCCTCACGTGCCTGCAGGTCGTGCAGGGTCATCCGCCCCTGCTCGGGGTGGCCGGCGAAGGCCCGCGCGTTGACCGCCAGCACCGCCGCCTCGTCCGAGCCCACGACGAACGGCCGCACGACGAGGCCGTCGGGGATCGCGACCGCAGGCGTCGACGTGGGCTCGACCGACATCCGCCACAGCTCGCGCACGACGACGAGCCCGGCGGAGCGCGCCAGCGCCTCGGCGCCAGGCAGACGCCCGTGCGCCCAGACCGCCGGCCGAGCCCCGGCCGCGCGGGCGACGTCCTGCACGGCGCGCAGGAGGGCGGCGCCGACCCCGCGGCGCCGGGGCCCAGGGCCGACGACGAGCTCGGCACTGACGGTCGATGCGTCGTCCGGGTGGGCGACCTGGGCGTAGCCGACGAGGTCGGCGTCCTGGGTGGCGATCAGGTGGGTGACCTGGGCGAGCGGGTCGACCAGGTCGAGCAGCGTCTGCTCGCCGAGCGCCTCGACGCCGTCGTGCTCCTCGGCGGCGCGGGCGAGCTCGCGGACGCGGTCGGCGAGCGCCGGGTCGGGCCTGTCGACGCGGTCCACGGAGATCATCGGGCCATCCCATCACGCCGGCGGGTCGGCGGGGTCGGCGAGGTTTCATCCACCCCGCGACTGAAGACGCGGGCGGCGGTGCCGATGTCTCTGGTGGCGCCCAGGACTCGGGCGTCATCCCCCGTGAGGAGACCTGTGGCACGCGTCGCAGAGGCGTACGCACCCGCGCGCGTCAAAAGGGTCGAGGTCCTCGAGGTGGGCGCCGGCCAGGCGGGGGTGGCCACCGCCCATCACCTCCACCGCGCCGGCCTGGAGCCGTACAGCGAGTTCGTCGTGCTCGACGATGCCAGTGCCCCCGGTGGCGCGTGGCAGCGCCGTCGCGAGGGGCTGACCGTCGACCGTGCGTGGGGCATCCGCCCGCTGCCCGGTCTGGCACTGCCGGACGTCGGCCTGGACGTCCCCGCCTCCACTGCCCTCCCCGCCTACCTGGCCGCGTACGAGGCGACGTTCGACCTGCCCGTGGTGCGGCCCGTCCGCGTCAGGCGGGTCGAGGAGGCGGGCGGCGGTCTGCTGAGCGTCGAGACCGATGGGGGCACCTGGCTCACGCGAGGGCTGGTCAGCGCGACGGGGACCTGGCACAAGCCCTTCTGGCCGAGCTGGCCGGGGCAGGGCGTGTTCGCCGGACGCCAGCTGCACTCGCGCGACGTGGTGCGGGTCGAGGAGTTCGCCGGTCAGCACGTCGTCGTGGTCGGGGCAGGCATGTCAGCCGTGACTCTGCTGGTCGAGCTCGCCGGGGTGGCCACGACGACCTGGGTCAGCCGGCGGCCGCCGGTCGTCGTCGAGCCGGACGACGGGACGCTGCGCAGGCTGCCCATGTTCGAGCGGCTCGTGGCCGACGGCGCCGTGTGGTCCCCGGTCGACACTCCGCCCGCGCCCGAGCACGTGCGCGCCGACGTCGTGGTGTGGGCCACCGGCTTCCGACCGGCCCTGGATCACCTGACCCCCCTGCACCTGCGTGGGCGCGGTGGGTCGATCGCCCTGGACGGACCGCAGGTCGTCGCCGACCCGCGCCTCCAGCTGGTCGGCTACGGCCCCGGTGCCGGTGAGGCCAGCGCCGACGACACGGCTCGCGCCGGGCGCACGGCGGTCCGCAACCTGCGCAGGCTCCTCGGCTTCTGACCGGCTGCTCGACAACCTCCGAGCAGCCGGTCAGGCCGGGGGCCTACTCGCCCTGCGCGGCAGGCCTGTCCAGGCCGGCGGCGATGAGCCCCATCACCGAGGAGTCGGCGAGCGTCGTGACGTCGCCCACGGCCCGGTGCTCGGCCACGTCCCGCAGGAGCCGGCGCATGATCTTGCCCGACCGTGTCTTGGGCAGCTCGGCGACGACGAGGATCGTGCGGGGCTTGGCGATCGGCCCGATCTCGCGGGCGACGTGCGCGCGCAGCGTCGCCGCGACGTCCGGAGCCCCGGGCGCCTGCGTGGCCTCGAGGTGCTCGGCACGCAGGATCACGAAGGCGACCACGGCCTGCCCCGTCGTCTCGTCGGACGCGCCGACCACGGCGGCC
>DASXVR010000304.1:0-5268 GCA_036504175.1 Actinotalea sp.
GTCGGCGAGCGCGGCCCCGCACTCCTGCCCCGGGAACCACGTCCACAGCACCGTTCGCGCCCGGTCGAGCCATGGCAGCACCAGCGGGGCGCCCGCGTTGACCACCACGACGGCGTCCGGGGCCACGTCGAGCACGCGCGCGACGAGCTCGTCCTGACGCCCGGGCAGTGCCAGCGAGGTCCGGTCCCAGCCCTCGGACTCGACCTCGTCGTTGGTGCCGACCACGACGACCACCACGTCGGCCGCAGCGGCCGCGGCCACGGCTGCGTCGATCTCGTCCGCGACGGTGGGGCCGGCCGGCCGGTGCCGGAGGGCCGCACGGGCGAAGCTGCCGTAGCCGTCGGTCACGATGTTCTGGACGGTGGCCTCGAGCACGACGTCGCGAGGCTCCTCGACGCTCACCACCAGCCCGACGTCGTCAGGGCTGTTCACGCTCGAGTCCAGGACGACCTCCGCGCCGACAGCGCCGAGCTCGTGGGCGACGGTCGTGCCGTCGATCGCGATGTGGCACCGGCCGACGGTGCCGACCCCGACCCAGTGGTCACCCGGTTCCTCCAGGTGCAGCACCGCGCGGATGCGCACGGCCGCCACCTCGGCGGGCTGGTCGCGGAGCCAGCCGCTCCAGACGCCCTCGTGGCGGTGGGTCGCGACCACGACGCCACCGGCGTCGAGCCTCTCGACCCGCAGGCCCGGCAGGCCTGTCACCGGGTCCGTGGCGCGTGCGTCGATCTCGAGGTCGGCCGCATGGCGCCGTGCGTCGCCTCCCCGCAGCACGACCACCTCGGCGTCGGGCAGTGCGACCCGCAGCCCCTCCTCAGGAGTGACCACGTGCGCGGGTGTGACGTTGGCGCTGCCCCCGCCCTGCACGAAGGCGTCGACCGCGTTGGGCCCGATGAGAGCGATCCGCGCCCGGGGCCCGACGGTGAGCGGCAGAGCGCGGTCCTCGTCGCGGAGCACCACCGTGGACCGTGCGGCCAGCTCGCGCAGCAGGGCGCGGTCCGGCGCCTCGTGCCCGACCTCGGCGTCGCCGTCGAGCCCACCCACCCGCGACGCGAGCCGCAGGATCCGCAGCACCTTGTCGTCGAGGTCGGACTCGTCGACCTGACCGGCCAGGACGGCGTCCAGGAGCCCGGCGGCCCAGGGACCGCCCGGTCCGGGCATGACGAGGTCCAGGCCCGCCCGGGCGGCCGGCGCCACGGACCGCGCGGCCAGCCAGTCGCTGATCACGACGCCGTCGAAGCCCCAGCCGTCCTTGAGCACCCCCCGCAGCAGGCGGGTGTGCTCGGTGGCGGTGGAGGCCTCGACACCGTCGTCGAGCCCGTTGTAGGCGGCCATGACCGTCCAGGCGCCGCTGGTCACGACCGCGTGCTCGAACGGGGCGAGGTAGACCTCGCGCAGCGTGCGCTCGTCCATGACGGCCACGTAGTCGGTGCGACCGGTCTCGGAGTCGTTGGCGACGAAGTGCTTGACGCAGGCACCGACCCCTCCGGCCTGGAGGTTCTCGATCAGCGCGCCGGAGATGTGGGACGTGAGCAGCGGGTCCTCCGAGAAGCACTCGAAGTGCCTGCCGCCCACCGGCGTCCGCTGCAGGTTGACCACCGGGGCCAGGACGACGTCCACCCCGTGCGCGCGGGCCTCCGTGGCGAACAAGGAGCCGAGGCGGGCTGCGAGGTCGACGTCCCAGGTCGCTGCGAGGGCGCTGGGGGCGGGGAAGGAGGCCGACGTCTCCCCCGGGGTCTCGCCCGTGCCTCGAACCCCCGCCGGCCCGTCGGAGACGACGAGGGAGCGCAGACCGATCTGCTCGTACGCCTGGAGCCGCCACGGCGTCGCACCGGTGACCAGGCGGACCTTCTCCTCGAGCGAGAGCCGGGAGACCCGCAGACGCAGGTCGGCGTCGTCGGAGAGGCCGGACCCTGGACGAGGGCCGGTGGGGAGCAACGTCACGGTGGCTTCTCCTCGCAGACAGTGCGGCTGGACCATGAAACCACGTATTACTTACAGGTCAGTAACCATCGCAATCACAGTATGGTTACGGACATGGTCACGGCACAGCAGGCGGCCGAGCCGTCGTCCACGGAGCGACGTCAGCGGCGACCCCGTGCAGCCACCGCGGAGCGGCGTGAGGCCATCCTCCAGGCAGCGATGACCACCTTCGGCACGCGGGGCTACTACAACGGATCCCTGGCCGAGGTCGCCGACCAGGTCGGCATCACGCACGCGGGCGTGCTCCACCACTTCGGGTCCAAGGACCAGCTGCTCCTCGAGGTGCTCGAGTACCGCGACCGGACCGACGTCGAGCACCTGGACGGCCACCAGGTCCCGGGCGGGCTCGGCCTGTTCCGCCACCTCGTCAAGACCGCGCGCCTCAACGCCGAGCGGCCGGGCATCGTCCAGACCTACGCCGTGCTCTCCGCCGAGGCCGTGACCGAGGACCACCCCGGGCAGGCCTGGTTCCGCGAGCGCTACCGGCTGCTGCGCGCCCAGGTCACCGAGGCGCTCACCGAGGTGTGCGACCCGGACGACCCGCCGCTGCAGGCGGACGTGGACGCCGCCGCAGCCTCGGTGCTCGCCGTCATGGACGGTCTGCAGATCCAGTGGCTCCTCGAGCGCGACGCCGTCGACCTCGCGCGGCACACCGCGTTCGCGATCGAGGCACTCCTCGCGGCTGCCGTGCACGGCCGGCGCCGGCGACCCGTCCTCGAACCGATCGACCCCGCCTGACCACTGGCTCAGCGACGATCGCCCTCCGGCGTCGCGGGCGTGTGGGAGCATCGCCCGCATGATCGTTGTCACGATGAACGACATCCCCGGCTACCGCGTCGAGGCGGTGCTCGGCGAGGTCATGGGTCTGACGGTGCGCTCCGCCAACGTCGGAGCCAGCTTCACGGCGGGCTTCCGCTCGCTGGCCGGCGGCGAGATCACCGAGTTCACGACGGTGGTCCAGCAGAGCCGTCAGGAGGTCATGCACCGCATGGCCACCGACGCGGCCCAGCGTGGCGCGAACGCCATCATCGCCATGCGCTTCGACAACGGGTCCATCGGCAGCAGCTTCACCGAGGTCTGCGCCTACGGGACCGCCGTCGTGGTCGTCCCGATCCCGGCCGGGGAGCCCGGCGCCACCCCGCAGTCGGCGCAGGCCGCCGCGCTCGCCGCCGCCCAGGCGGGCACCTACCCCGGCGGACCGGCCGCAGTGCCACCGCCACCGCCGCTGCACTGACGACTCGGGTCCGCCACCGGGGCTGCGAACCTGGGGCCCGCCGTCAGCCGCGCGCGACCTGCGTGTTCGAGACCTGGGCCCGCGGGCGGATCACCAAGGTGTCGATGTTCACGTGGTGCGGCCTCGTCAGGCACCAGACGACCGCGTCGGCCACGTCCTCCGCGAGCAGCGGCTCGGCGACCCCGGCATAGACGGCGTCCGCCCGGGCGGCGTCCCCGCCGAACCTGTTCAGCGAGAACTCGTCGGTCCGCACCATGCCCGGCGCGATCTCGATCACCCGGATGGGCTCCCCGATCAGCTCGAGGCGCAGCGTGGCAGCGATCGCCCTCTCGGCGTGCTTGGCTGCGACGTAGCCGCCACCTCCGGGGTAGGTGCCGTGCGCGGCGGTCGAGCTGATCACCACCACGTCGCCGCGACCCGACGCGCGCAGCGCGGGGAGGAGCGCCTGGGTGACCTGCAGCGTCCCCAGCACGTTGACCTCGTACATCGCGCGCCAGTCGGCGACCGATCCCGTCGCCACGGGGTCAGCCCCGACGGCGCCGCCTGCGTTGTTCACCAGGGCGTGCACGGGGCCCGCCGCGGTCACCTCGCCGACGAGGCGCCTGACGTCGTCGGCCGAGGTGATGTCGGCCACGACGGGCACGGCCCCGGTCCGGGCGGCGAGCTCGGCGAGCCGGTCCTGACGCCTGGCCACCGCGACGACCTGCCACCCTGCTGCGCGGAGCAGCTGGACCGTGGCCGCACCGATGCCCGACGACGCCCCGGTGACCACCGCGCGCAAGGGGCTCTGCGGGACCTCGGTGCTCGTCACGACCTGCTCCTCCTCGTCGACGTGCTCGTTCACAGGTGGGCCTCGACGGCGCTCAGGGCCTCGTCGTAGATCTGCAGCGCCCGCGCCACCTCGTCGTCGGTGACCACGCACGGCGGCACGACGTGGATGCGGTTGTCCGCGAGGAACGGCAGGAGCCCGCGGCTCAGGAGCTCACGGCGGACCTGCCCCATCACCGCGGCCGGGACGGGCTCCCGCGTCTCGTGGTCGGTGACGAGCTCGAGGGCCCACATGACACCGACCCCCCGCACCTCACCCACGAGCCGGTGCCTGTCTGCGAGCGCGGCCAGGCCGGGGCCGAGCAGGTCCCGACCGACCCTGTCCGCGTTCTCGACGATGCCCTCCGCCTTCATCGCACCGATCGTCGCGACGACCGACGCAGCCCCCAGCGGGTGGCCGGAGTAGGTCAGCCCACCGGGGAACACGCGGTCGTCGAAGGTTGCAGCGATCGCCTCGCTGATGATGACGCCGCCGACCGGCACGTAGCCCGAGTTGACCCCCTTGGCGAAGGTGATCAGGTCCGGCACGACGTCGTGGCGCTCGAAGGCGAACCAGCTGCCGGTGCGGCCGAAACCGGCCATGACCTCGTCGAGGATCAGGACGATGCCGAAGCGGTCGGCGAGGGCACGCACGCCGGCCAGGTAGCCCGGAGGCGGGATGAGGACTCCCCCGGTGCCCACCACCGTCTCGAGCAGGATCGCGGCGATGGTCGACGACCCCTCGGCCTCGATCACGCGCTCCAGGTGGTAGAGCGCGCGCTCCGTCTCCTGCTCGGGCGTCGTCGCCCAGAACTCGGTGCGGTACAGGTACGGCCCGAAGACGTGCACGTGCCCCCGGGCGTACTGGTTGGGGACCCGCCGCCAGTCGCCGGTGGCCACCACGGCGGCGCCGGTGTTGCCGTGGTACGAGCGGTAGGCCGAGATGACCGTGTCGCGACCGGTGTGCAGCCGGGCCATCCGGATGGCGTTCTCGTTGGCGTCGGCACCACCGTTGGTGAAGAAGACCTTCGCCATGCCGGCGGGCGCGACGCTCAGCACCGCCTCGGCGGCCTCACCGCGGGTCAGGTTCACGTGCGCGGGCGCGACCGTCGGGAGCACGTCCAGCTGCTCACGCACGGCGGCCACGACGGCCGGGTGCCGGTGCCCGATGTTCGTGTTGACGAGCTGGCTGGAGAAGTCCAGGTAGCGCCGGCCGTCGGCGTCCCAGACCTCGCTGCCGAGGC
>DASXVR010000305.1:0-5995 GCA_036504175.1 Actinotalea sp.
GGCTGGTGCGACATCGGCTACAACTTCCTCGTCGACAAGTGGGGAAACGTCTACGAGGGTCGGGACGACAGCGGGGTCAAGCCTGTGATCGGCGTGCACGCCGGAGGGTTCAACACGGCGACCGTCGGCATCTCGATGCTCGGCACCTACTCGACGCTCACCCCGCCCGCGGCGGTCCAGGAGAGCGTCGCCCGGCTGTCCGCCTGGCGGCTGGGGCAGTACTACCGGGACCCGTCGGGCTCGATGACCTATCACACCTACGGCGGAGAGAACTCGAAGTACCCGGCCGGGACGGACGTCGCGCTCCCGGTGATCTTCGCCCACCGTGACGTCGGGAACACCGCCTGCCCCGGCAACGGGGGCTACGCGACCCTGCCGTGGGTGCGGGCCCGCGCCACGCAGCTCGCCTCGCCGAGCCTGATCGGGCCGTCCGTGTCCGCGACGAGCGTCGCGCAGGGTCAAGGGGTCACCGTCCGGGCGGCGACGCTCGGGAACATCAGCTGGCGGCTGGACGTCGTCGACGCGCGCACGGGCGTCGCCCTGGCGTCGTCCACAGGTCTCGCGCAGCAGGCGCTCGGCGGCGTGGTCGCCGGCTGGGACGGGCGCAACCAGATCGGCCAGCCCGTCGGGACCGGTCCCTACCTGCTGACCCTCAGCGGCACGGACAGCACCAGCGGCGCTCCCGTCCGTCCGTACGCGGTGACCGTCCAGGTCACGGGGTCGCAGAACCCGCCGACGGTGGCCGCAGTGCCCCTGGTCGGCAACCTCACCTTCGTCCCGATCACGCCCGTGCGGGCGCTCGACACCAGGCCGTACGCGCAGTCGATCGGCCCGGACTCGCGGGTGGACGTCGTCGTCGCGGGGACCGCCTCCGTCCCTGCGGACGCCAAGGCCGTCGCCGTGAACATCACCCTGGTCAACCCGTCGGCCGTGACGCACGTCAGGGCCTGGCCCGCAGGCCAGCCGAGGCCGTTGACCTCGGTGCTCAACGGCGATGCCGCCCGGGCGGCGACGGCGTCCGGCGTCGTCCTCGGGGTGGGCGGCGAGGGCAAGATCAGCCTGTACAACAACGCCGGCTCGGCCCACCTGGTCGTGGACGTCACGGGGTACTACACCGCCGCCGGCGGAAGCGCATACGCCCAGCTCGGTGCCGCTGCGCGGATCCTCGACACCCGCCTGCAGGGTGGCCGGATGACCACCGACGAGACCCGCACCGTCACCGTCGCGGGCGTCAAGGGGATCCCTGCCGACGCGCGCGCCGTCGTGATGAACGTGACCTCGGTGCGCTCGTCGGGCAACGGCTTCGTGTCGGTCGTGCCCTCGGGCGCACCGCGGGCCACGACGTCGACCGTCAACCACCTGCCCGGCCAGGACGTGACGAACCGCGCGACCGTCCCGCTCGCCGGCGGCAAGGTCGACCTCACGCTCGGCGGTGCACCCGCCGACGTCGTCCTGGACGTGGTGGGCTGGTACGGGCCGGGAGCGGCCGCCACCTTCACGCCGATCGTGCCCGTGCGCGCCTTCGACACCCGGCTCACCGCGGGCGGCGGTCCGCTCGGTGAGGGCGCGACCCGCACCTTCCCGGTGCTCACTGCTGCGGGGCTCCCGGCGGGCGCGACCGGCGCGGTGATGACCCTGACGGCGACCCAGCAGAGCGCGGGTGCGACGTTCCTGACGGCCTGGGCAGCGGGCGCCGCGCGCCCCGAGACGTCCGACCTGAACACCGGCCGCGGACGCGACCAGTCGAACAGCGTGGTCGTCGGCTTCGGTACGGGTGGCTCCATCCAGGTCTACAACAACGCCGGGACGACGCAGGTGATCGGGGACGTCTTCGGGTACTTCCGCTGACGGCGGTCGCGCGCCGTCAGGGCGGCTCGCGAGCCGGTCAGGGCCGGTCAGGACCCGTCGGTGCTGGTTCCGGCCGGTCGGGGCGGTGCGCCCGTTATGCTCAGACGCCAGGCCCACGGGGCGTGTACACGAGAGCGAGCACGATGTCCCAGTACGACACCACCCTCGACCCCTCGGCGTCCAACACCAGTCACTACCAGCTCCTCGACCTGGTCGGGGGCAACAAGACGGTGCTCGACGTCGGCTGCGCCACCGGGTACCTGGCCGAGGCGCTCGTCGCCCGCGGGTGCACGGTCAGCGGCATCGAGTACGACGCGGAGGCCGCTGAGCAGGCCCGCCCGTTCCTCGACCACCTCGTCGTCGGCGACCTGACCCGGATGGACTTCGCCGCCGAGTTCGGCGAGCGCCGCTACGACGTCGTCGTCCTCGGTGACGTCCTCGAGCACCTGGCCTACCCGGCTCCGGTGCTGGCGGGCCTGACGACGCTGCTGGCCCCGGGTGGTTCCGTCGTGATCTCGATGCCGAACGTCTCGCACGGGTCCATGCGGCTCGCCCTGCTCCAGGGCAGCTGGGACTACCGCGAGCTCGGCCTGATGGACCGCACCCACATCCGGTTCTTCACGCGCCGCACGCTCCTGGACCTCGTGCGGGGTGCGGGGCTGACCGCCGTCGACGTCCGGACCACCGTCCGTGACCCGCTCGACAGCGAGGTCGTGGTGGACGCCGCGCGGCTCCCGGCAGGCGTGGTGGAGTGGGTCCGCGCGCAGCCTGACGCGTCCACGTACCAGTTCATCGTCCGTGCCGTGCTCGACGACGCGACGGGTGCCGTCGAGGCAGCACGCAGCGAGCGCGAGGACCTCCGGGCACGACTGACCGCTGCCGAGGAGCGCGCCGCCCGGCTGGACGCGGACCTCGACGAGGCCCGGCGCGGCCTGGACGTCCTGCGGTCGACCAAGACGCTGCGTGCGCTGGCCGTCCCTCGGGCGGTGTACGGGCGCGTCCGTGCCGCCGTCCGGGGATGGACCTCGTGATCACCCTCCTGGCGGACCTGCGCCGGTCCCCGGAGCTGCTGGCCAACCTCACCCGCCGCGAGGTGAAGGGCAAGTACAAGAGGACGCTGCTGGGTCAGCTGTGGTCGCTGGCCAACCCGATCGCCCTGATGATCATCTACACGGCCGTCTTCAGCGTGATCATCCGCGTGCGGGCAGAGCCGGGCGATCCCAGCGGCCTCGACGTCTTCGCCGTGTGGCTGATGTGCGGCCTGCTCGCCTGGTCCTTCTTCACCAACGTCGTGACCAGCGGGATGGGTGCCCTCGTCGCGAACGAGAACCTGATCAAGAAGGTCTACTTCCCGCGGATCACCCTCGTCGCGGCCAGCTCCCTCGCCGCCCTGTTCACCTGGGCGATCGAGATGGCCGTGCTGGCGGTGGTCCTGCTGGTCATCGGCGCCGACCTGTGGCTGTGGATCCCCGGCGTGCTCGCGATGATGGCGCTGCTCGCGCTCTTCTCGATGGGCGTGGCCATGATCCTGTCGATCGCGAACGTGCACTTCCGCGACACCCAGCACCTGATGTCGATCGTCTTCCAGGCGTGGTTCTACCTGAGCCCGGTGCTGTACCCCGTCTCGCTCGTCAAGGAGCACTCGGACAGCTTCGGTCAGGTGCTCGGCTTCACGACCCTGATCGACATCTACCGGCTCAACCCGATGGAGCGCTTCATCGAGGTGTTCCGGAACCTGCTGTACGACAACCGGATGCCCGAGCTCGACTCCCTGCTGTACTGCGTGGGCTGGACCGCCGTCGCTCTCGTCCTCGGGGGCTGGGTCTTCGCGCGCAACCAGAAGAAGCTGGCGGAGGCCCTGTGAGCGCTGTCACGACGACCGCGGCGGTCACCGTCGAGTCGGTCTCCAAGCGCTTCCGCGTCTACCACGAGCGGAACCAGAGCCTCAAGGCCGCGATCATGCGGGGACGCCGGTCGGTCTACGAGGACTTCTGGGCCCTGCGCGACGTCGGCTTCGAGATCCCGCAGGCGACCACGTTCGGGCTGGTGGGGGACAACGGCTCGGGCAAGTCCACGCTGCTCAAGTGCATCGCGGGCATCCTCTGGCCCGACTCGGGCACGGTGAGCTCGCAGGGACGGATGGCGGCCCTCCTGGAGGTCGGGTCGGGCTTCCACCCGGAGCTCTCCGGCCGGGACAACGTCTACCTCAACGGCTCGATCCTGGGCATGACCCGCAAGGAGATCGACCGGAAGTTCGACGGCATCGTCGACTTCTCCGGGGTCGAGGAGTTCATCGACCAGCCGGTGAAGAACTACTCGTCGGGCATGTACGTGCGCCTCGGGTTCTCCGTGGCGATCAACGTCGACCCCGAGATCCTCCTCGTGGACGAGGTGCTCGCCGTCGGCGACGCCGCCTTCCAGGAGAAGTGCGCGGAGAAGTTCACGCAGTTCCGGCGCGAGGGCCGCACGGTCGTCGTCGTCAGCCACTCGATGCCGTCCCTGCGTGCCATGTGCGACCAGGTCGCCTGGCTCGAGCACGGCCGCCTGGTGGACACGGGAGAGGCCCGGCCGATCCTCGAGCGCTACCTCGACTCGACCCGCCGGGACATCCGCCCCGGGCCGAACGGCTCGATCCGCTGGGGCAGCGGCGAGGCCGAGATCGACGGCGTCGAGGTCCTCCAGGACGGGCGGCCCGTGGACGCGATCCACAGCGGCGACGCGGTCACGATCCGCATCTCCTACACCGCGCACGAGCCCGTCGCGACGCCGGTGTTCGGCCTCGCCCTCGACACCCCTGACGGGGTGCACCTGTGGGGCAGCAACACCCGCGACGTGAGCCGGGTGATCGACTCGATCGCCGGCTCCGGGACCGTCGACTGCACCATCCCGACGGCTGCCCTCCAGCCCGGCGCGTTCGAGATCACCGCAGCCATCACCGACTCCTCCACCACCCACGTGATCGACTTCGTCCGGGGGAGCGCCCGGCTCAACGTGGTCGTGGGCCGAGCAGGTGACTCGGACGGCGTGGTCGCACTCGACGGGCGGTGGCAGTGAGCATCGCGGTGGGGGCCGGCCGCCGTCGGGTGCTCGTCGTCACGCTCGACACCCTGGCCGACCGGATGGCGGGCCCGGCCATCCGCGCCTGGGAGATCTCCCGCGCGCTGTCCGCCGAGCACGACGTCCGGTTGGTGACGTTCGGCAGGTGCAGCCGCGAGGGTGACGGGTTCGTCGCCCGGCAGATCGGGGTCGGGCAGTTCCGGGACGAGGTCGAGGCCAGCGACGTCGTCGTCATCCAGGGATTCGTCTTCAACGCGTTCGACTGGCTCCAGGACTGCCCGCAGGTCATCGTCGTCGACCTGTACGACCCGTTCCAGCTCGAGACCCTCGAGGTCGACAGGTACAAGCCGCAGGAGGAGCGCCACCAGGCGCTCGCCTTCGCGCTGCGCGAGCTCGGTGAGCAGGCGCGCCGGGGTGACCTGTTCCTGTGCGCGTCCCGGCGACAGCGCGACCTGTGGATCGGGCATCTGGCCGCTGCCGGCCGGATCAACCCGGACACCTACGACGACGACCCGACGCTCGCCTCGCTCATCGCGATCGTCCCCTTCGGCACGTCGGCCGAGGAGCCGCACCAGGAGCGTCACGCCATCCGCTCCGGCACGCCCGGGATCGGGCCCGACGACCACGTGGTCCTGTGGGGCGGCGGTGTCTACAACTGGTTCGACCCGCTGACGCTGGTGCGCAGCATCGACCAGCTGCGCGGCACCCTGCCGACCGTCCGGCTGTACTTCCTCGGCATGAAGCACCCGAACCCGGACGTCCCCGAGATGGCCGTCGCCACCCGGTGCCGGGCGCTGAGCGACGCGCTCGGCCTGACCGGTACGCACGTCTTCTTCAACGAGGGCTGGGTCCCGTACGAGACGCGGGCCGACTACCTGCTGGACGCCGACGTCGGCGTGAGCTGCCACTTCCCGCACGTGGAGACCGAGTTCTCGTTCCGGACGCGGATCCTGGACTACCTGTGGGCGGGCCTGCCGATCGTGGCGACCGAGGGCGACAGCTTCGCCGAGCTGATCGAGCGTGACGGGCTCGGCCGCACCGTGCCCGCCGAGGACGTCGAGGCGCTGGCCGACGCGCTCGGGGAGATGCT
>DASXVR010000306.1:0-2680 GCA_036504175.1 Actinotalea sp.
GCGGACGTCGTGGCCGTACGGCCCGGTCGCCAACGTCTGGAGTGCCGCGTCGAGCGAGGGCGAGGCGGCCAGGGCGCGGATCGCGGGGAGCCCGAGGCGTCGTCGTCTCATCGCTGTCGAGCGGACGCCGACGGCGACCCAGGCGGTGCTCATGACGCGCGCTCCGCCCGAGGTGCGGCGAGGAGGTCACCGACGGCGGCCGTGATGCGCGCGACGTAGCCGGGGAGACGTTCGGCTGCGTCGGCCTGCAGCTCTGCGGCCTGCGCGTGGGCTGCGCCGAGCTCGGTCGAGGTCTCCTGCTCGATGGCCTTCTGGGCGCGAGCCATGGCGTCGGCCCGCTCGCCGGCCGCGCGCTGCTGGGCGTTCGCCAGGATGCTGCGGACCTGGTCCGCCGTCCGCTGCGCGGTCTCCGCCGCGTCACGCCGGCCCTGGTCGAGGATCTCGTCGCAGCGCGCATCGATCGGGGCCAGTCGGGCGAAGACCGGGGCCAGCTCCGCGGCGACGTCGGCCACCTGGTCCGTCGGGACTCCGGCCACCCCTGCCGCACCCGGAGACCCAGCCGGAAGGAACCTGTGAAGCAGGTCCGGTGCGCGCGGCATCCCCGGTCTCCTTAGAGGAGGGCTCCTTCCATCCTGGCCCGGTGGACCTGGCCTGAACAGGGGAATCGGGCAGTGAGTTGACCTTCGTCCGGCGCCATCGCGGGGTGCTCGACCGCCGCGGCCAGGGTCACCCCAGGGTCGCGACGAAGCGCTCGATCCGCTCGACGATCGTGCCCGCGTCCTCGAACATCGGGAAGTGGCTGCGGGCATCGAGTCGCTCGACCTGGAACCAGGGGTGGGCCCGGGCGTAGTCCTCCTGCGCTCGCAGGACCGCGTCGTCGGACGGCTGGGCGTACAGGTGGAGCGTCGGGCACGGCTGGAGCGCGTCGACAGCGGCGAGGGGAACCGGGTTCTCGTCGAAGCCGGCAGCGATCTCGCGGCCGGCCCGAGCCCAGTGGGCCCGGCCGTAGCCGGCCATGGAGTCGACGTACGCGAGCAGACGCGGGTTGTCGAGCCTGCTGGTCCACATGGCCGCCAGTGCCTCGCGCACCTGGGCCCACCCCGGCGTCTGGAGGCCTGACAGCGCGTCCGCGAAGCCGGGCGGCGTGCCCAGGACCATCCAGTCGAGGAACACCAGTCCGGCCACGCGGGTGCCGAGCCGGCGGCGCAGCCCGATGCCTGTCCAGCCGGCGTGCGACAGCAGCACCGGAACCACCCGGTCGACCCGGGCCTCGTCGAGAGCGGCGACCACCGAGTCGATCACGTCAGAGGTGGTGAAGTCGTCGCCGGCGTCGGGGGAGTCCCCGTGACCTGGGAGGTCGACCGAGATGGCTCGTCGGTGCACGCCCGCTCCGTCGACCAGGTCGTCGAAGACGGTCCGGTCGCCGCACCAACCGGGGACGAAGACGACGGCGGGCTCACCCGTGCCGATGACGGTTGTGGCGAGCCGTGACGGGGTGGTCTGCATGAGTGATCCTCTCGAATACTGCCCTGTGCAGTATGAGGATTAGATACTGCACGGGGCACCATGTCAAGATGAGCCATGCCCGCCCCCGGTAGCACCACCGCCTACGCCCTTCTCGGGCTGCTCCGGCTCCGTCCGTGGACCACGTACGAGCTGGCCAAGCAGGTGCAGCGCAGCCTCCACTGGTTCTGGCCCCGCGCCGAGCGCAAGCTCTACTACGAGCCCAAGCTGCTCGCCGCCGCGGGACTGGCCACCGCGACCGTCGAGGCGACCGGGAAGCGACCGCGGACGGTCTACGCGATCACCGAGGCCGGCACGGAAGCCCTGGCCAACTGGCTGTCGGAGCCCCCGGAGCCCCGTGGCCTGGAGTTCGCCGCGCTGGTGAAGGTCTTCTTCGCCGACGCAGGCACGCTGGCCCAGCTGCAGGCGACCCTTGACCGGATCGAGGAGGAGTCCGCGGCGCGGGTCGACGCCCTGGCCGCGATGGCTCGGCAGTCGCTGGAGGAGTTCGCCTTCCCGGAACGGCTGCACCTCAGCGCGCTGACCATGCGCCTCCAGCTGGAGCAGGAGCTCGCCGTCCTGCGCTGGGCGCGATGGGCTCGGGCCGAGACGCGGCAGTGGACGGCCGCTGATCGGCCCGGCGCGTGGGACTCCGAGGCGAGCCTGCGCGAGCTCCTCGCCCTCGTCGAGGCCCAGCGCTGACGGTGCCGTGGACGCCCTTCGAGGTGACCGGGGGTATGTGAAGGATTCGGCGCGAATATCGTGCCGAAGCCTTCACGATCCTGTCGGCGTGACGTGAGTGAGGTCGTAGCACTCTTCGTCGTCGACGGCCTGGGGCGAGGGGTCGAACAGGACGTGGGTGGGGATGCCCGTCGCCTCGTCGAAGCTCACCTCGGGAACGTGCGCCGGGTCCGCCGACACGAGGCGGTCGAGCAGCCCGGTGATCGTCGGGACGACCTCGCGGAGGGTGGGGACCGTCGAGGCGCGCCGCCCTGGTTCGTCCAGGCCGGTCACCAGCGTCACTGAGCCGTCGACCACTGTCACCTCGAACTGGCCGATCATGAGGCGCTCGCCGCAGCTCGACGTCATCGTCACGGTGTACGAGTCGACCCCGCTCGAGGTCCACGTCGCGCGAGCGTCCGCCGCGCCCCTGACGTCGGTCGGGTGTGCGAGACCG
>DASXVR010000307.1:0-2256 GCA_036504175.1 Actinotalea sp.
AGCCCCGGGGGAGTCCATGCCGGCACCGACCGAGCAGGAGATCCGCAGCCTTCGCCTGGACCACCGCGCGCTCCGGGCGGAACGGGCACGGGTCGCCTGGTGGCGGCGCCTGGTGCGGGCGCGGCTCGACCTGCTCGTCGCCCGGACCGTCGGCCCGCAGGCGCTCGGGGAGGAGATCGCCTTCGCCCTGCCGCTCGAGGTGGGCCTCGAGGTGCCCCGGCCCGACGAGCTGGCCCACGTGCTCGGGCGGCGCGACGCGTCCGACGTCTCACAGCTCGAGTCGCTGCGCGCCCTCGACAAGCGGCTCGCCCGCTACCAGGCCGGCGTGGAGGAGGCGTTCGTGCGTGCCACGGACGCGCTCATCGACCGCCTCGCCACCGACCCCGACGCCCTCCTGGGTTCTGGCACAGAACACGACGAAGGCTTCTGACCAGCGACGCGGCGAGTGCGGCAGACTGGGCTGCCGACACCCCCGTGGCAGGAGGTCCCGTGGTCGAGCCGATGGTCGATTCCCCGCTGTTCTCGGGGCTTGACCCGCAGGAGGCGCAGTCCGTGCTGGACTCGCTCCTGCGGGTGCACGTGCCGCGCGGCGACGTCCTGTTCCACGAGGGCGAGCCCGGCAACACCCTCTACGTCATCCAGTCCGGCAAGGTGAAGCTCGGCCGGCGCTCGAACGACGGGCGCGAGAACCTGCTGGCGATCCTCGGCCCGGGTGAGCTCATCGGCGAGCTGTCCCTGTTCGACCCCGGGATGCGCACGGCCACCGCGACCGCGATCACCGAAGCCCTGGTGCTCCAGATGGGGCACGACGAGCTGACGACCTGGCTCTCGACCCGGCCCTCGGTCGCCGAGCACCTGCTGCGGACCCTGGCGCGCCGGCTGCGGCGCACCAACGAGGCGCTGGCCGACCTCGTCTTCACCGACGTCCCGGGCCGCGTCGCCAAGGCGCTGCTCGACCTGTCGCACCGGTTCGGCCAGCCCGTCGCCGACGGCCTGCGGGTAGCGCACGGCCTGACCCAGGAGGAGCTGGCGCAGCTCGTCGGCGCCTCCCGCGAGACGGTCAACAAGGCCCTCGCCGACTTCGCCACGCGCGGCTGGATCCGTCGCGAGGGGCGCGCGGTGACGCTGCTGGACATCGACCGGCTGGAGCGGCGCGCGCACTGAGGCGCACGACGCGGGCTCAGCGGGTCTCGACGACGATCTCCACCTCGACGGGCGAGCCGAGCGGCAGGGCCGCGACGCCGACCGCCGACCGCGCGTGGCGGCCGGCCTCGCCGAACAGCTCGCCCAGCAGCTCGCTGGCCCCGTTGATGACCCCGGGCTGCCCGGTGAATGAGGGATCGCTCGCGACGAAGCCCACGAGCTTGACGACCCGGGTGACGCGCTCGAGCGCGGCGACCGGCTCGTCGCCCGTCTCGTCGGCGAGCAGCGCCGCCACGGCGGCCACGGCGTTGAGCGCCGAGATGCCGGCCAGGTGCTTCGCGCTCTCGGGCGTCACGCCGCCTCCGACGAGGCCGGTGAGCGGGAGGGCGCCGTCGACGAAGGGCAGCTGGCCCGACGTGTGCACGAGCGCCCCCGACCGCGCGGCGGGCACGTACGCGCCGACCGGCGCCGCCACGACGGGAAGGACGAGGCCGAGCTCGGCGAGGCGGTCCGCGACCGACATCACGCCTCCTTGGCCCGCTTGAGGTACGCCACCAGGCCGCCGTCGGGCCCGGGGATGACGCTGACGAGCTCCCAGCCGTCCTCGCCCCACTGGTCGAGGATCGCCTTGGTGGCGTGGATCAGCAGAGGGATCGTCGCGTACTCCCAGCGTGTGGCCATGGCCCACAGCCTACGGGGGACGTGTCAGCAGACGCCCAGCGAGGCGTCGGCACCGGCCAGCAGCTCGGCCCGCCACGAGCGGACGTCCGGCCGGCGGCGCAGCAGCGCCCGCCGTTCCCGCTCCGTCATGCCGCCCCAGACGCCGAAGTCCGCGCGCGAGTCCAGCGCGTCCGCGAGGCACTCGATGCGCACCGCGCACGCGAGGCAGACCGCCCTCGCCTCCCGCTGCGCCGAACCCTCGACGAACAGCGCATCCGGCGCCACCCTGCCCGTCCCGCACGACGCACGCGCCGTCCAGTGACCGTCCCGCATCGCCCCCACGCTCACCGAACGCCCCTCCCCCTGTCCGCTCGGGCATCCGCCCCCTCGGCGGACGCTAGCGGCTCGGCCCTCGCGTGACGAGAGCCTGAAGGGGTCTTATCAGCAGGCAGG
>DASXVR010000308.1:0-12292 GCA_036504175.1 Actinotalea sp.
CGACGCCGTCGTCAACCTCGGCGGAGCCGGCCTCGGGGACCACCGCTGGACGACCTCCTACCGGCGCACCATCGTCGCGTCACGGACCATCCCGACGGCGCTCCTCGCCCGGTCGCTCGCCGACCTCGCCGGCACCGAGGGCGCTCCGCGCATCCTGCTGCAGGGCTCGGCGGTGGGCGCCTACGGGGACCGGGGCGACGAGGTGCTGACCGAGGCGTCCGAGCTCGGCGACGGCTTCCTGGCCGACGTCGTGCGGGCGTGGGAGGCCTCGACCAAGCCGGCCGAGACGGCAGGCGTGCGCGTCTGCCACCTGCGCACCGGGATCGTCATGTCGCCGACGGGCGGGTCGTTCGGACGCCTCCTGCCGCTGCTGCGCCTCGGCGTCGGCGGGCCCTTGGGCAACGGGAAGAACGTGTGGAGCTGGATCACCCTGCGGGACGACGTCCGCGCGATCACCCACCTGCTCACTGCCGCCGTGCACGGCCCGGTGAACCTCACGGCCCCCACGCCGGCCAGGCAGCGTGAGGTCGTGGCGGCGGTGGCGCACGAGCTGCACCGCCCGGCCTGGCTGCAGGTGCCACGCCCCGCGCTGCGGATCGCGCTGGGCCAGTTCGCCGACGACGTGCTGTCGTCGCAGAGGGCCCTGCCGACGGTCCTGACGGGCAGCGGCTTCCAGTTCGAGGCAGCCGACCTCGCCTCGGCGGCCGCCTGGCTCACGAGGCCGGCTGCACCTCGGCCACACGCCAACCGGTAGAGGTCCAGCGCAGGACGAGCACCACGGCATGCTCCGGCGCAACGGCGTCGGAGCCGGCCGAGACCGTCCGGGTCACCAGACGCACCCGTGCCAGCGTCGCCGGCGCGGCGACACGGGGCAGCACCCATCGCGCCCACGGCAGGTCCGGCGTCGCGCTCACCACCTCGAGAGTGTCCTGACCGGCCCGCTCCCGGCCCGGCCCGGAGGGCACGAGCCTCTCCGCGACGGCGAGGTCGGCCCGCGCCGCGGGTGAACCCGCGACGGTCACGGCCGCCAGCGCCTCGCGGTCTCCAGCCACCAGCGCCGCCGTCCTGGCCCGGGTGAGCGCGACGGCGGCGCCCGTCGGGTCCCCGTGGACCGTTGCGTCCCCCCTGGACAGGGACGCCGACGTCTCCCCCTGCGACGGCCGGTCTGCAAGACCCAGCGTCACGTGGGCGGCCAGGGCGACGAGCGCCACCGTGACGACCACCAGCAGCGGCCGGCGGAGGCGCGAGCGCCGACGGTGCCGGGCCCGGCGGGCGCGGGGCTGACGCGGCAGCTGCACCGTCCGCTCCCCCTTCGCGTCCTCCGCCAGCCGGCGGAGAGCAGCGCGGGCGAGCACCGCCGCATCCGGCATCTGCACGGGCTCCGGGGTGCACAGGGCGTACACGCGGGCGGCCAGCTCGCCGGCGCCCGGGCGCTCACCTGGGGCGTCGGCGGCGCAGGAGCGCAGATAGGCCGCGAGCCCGGACGAGTCCGGCCGGCTGCCTGCCGACCCTTCCAGGGGCGACTCGGTGTCAGGGCCGAGCAGCTGCAGACCCAGGCGGGCCAGGGCATGCACGTCGGCGGGCGGCTGGGCGCCGCGGACCCGCTCCGGCGCAGCCGTGCCCGCCGTCCCCGCCTCCTGGGCGTCGTCCCCCATGAGCAGGTCCACGAGGACGGGCCGGCCGCCGCCGGACAGCACGACGTTGGCCGCCGCGACGTCCCCGTGGGTCAACCCGCGAGCGTGCAGCGCGGCGAGGGCCCCGGCCAGCGGCACGAGCACCGTCACCGTCTCACCGGCGGACCACGCCCCCCGCGCCACGCGGACTGTCTCCAGGTCCGTCCCCGCGACCTCCGCCTGCAGCACCGCAAGGGCCCCGCCCGTGAGCTCGACCACCTCACCGACGGGCGCGAGGTGCTCGTGCCCGAGCCGCCGGAGCTCGGCCACCCGCTGGCGCAGGCGGGCGGCGCGAGCCGGGGAGGCTCGGTCCACCACCGTCACCGTCCAGCGACGGCCGTCGGCATCACGTGCGCACCACCGGGCCCCACCACTGCCGCGCCCCACCGGTCCTGCGAGCACGAGACCGGCGTCCCGGAGGTCGGCGGCCAGACCGGGTGGTGGGGTGGTCGCAGTCACCCGGTCATGGCATCACCCATGGGTCCGCGGCGACGGTTGTCCACAGGCCCCGGTGGCCCAGGACGTGCGTTCAGCTCCCGACGACGTGCGGTTCCCGACCGGACAGGCCCGTCAGGCGGGCTCGAGCAGCACCGGGTGCCCGCTCGCCGCGCTGGCGCGCGCCGCGTCGAGCACCGTTGCCGTGGCCACGGCATCGCGCGGGTCGACAGGCACAGGACCACCGGAGAGGAGCCAGCGGCTCACGGCGCGGTAGAAGTCCACGTGGCCGCCATCGACCCTCGCCACCGGTTCGGCGACGTCCCCGCGCACCAGCCAGCCCTCGTTGCCCGGTCCCGGGTCGAGGACGGCGAACGGCGTCGGCTCACCCTCGAACGAGGTCACGAGGTACGCCCCCGCGCTGCCCAGCACCCGCGTGCGCGGTCCGGGTGCGCCCACCACGGCCCCCGCCGAGAGGTGGCTGATCGTCCCCGAGGCGTGCGTCAGGGCCAGGAAGACGTCGTCCTCCGTCGGCGTGGTCATCGCGCGAAGCTCGGCGTAGACCGAGGTCACCGGGCCGAACAGCTGGACGGCGGAGTCGACCAGATGGGCACCCAGGTCGAGCAGGAGGCCGCCGCCCTCGCCGACCGCGTTCTCCTTCCAGCGGTCCTTGGGCACCGGACGCCACCGCTCCCAGCGACGCTCGAACCGGTGGACGTCACCGAGGGTCCTCGCAGCCAGCAGGCCGCGAAGCGTGAGCTGTTCGCTGTCCCACCGCCGGTTCTGGAAGACGGTGAGCGGGACGCCGGCCTCCTGCGCCGCGGCGACCAGCCGCCGCGCGCCGGAGGTGTCGAGGGCCAGGGGCTTGTCGACGACCGTGGGCGCGCCCGCGGCGAGAGCCAGCAGGGCGTGCTCGACGTGGCGCCCCGTGGGCGACGCCACCACCACGACGTCGAGGTCGTCGCGACGTCCGAGCAAGGAGGCCGCGTCCGGGTGGACCTCGACCCCCGGCCAGTCGTCGCGGGCCACCTGGGCCCGAGCGGCGTCCCGCGTGACCACGTGCGTCACGCGGTGGCCCGCCTCGCGCAGGAGCCGGGCGTGGATGCCCCGGCCTGCGTCGCCGTACCCGATGATGCCTGCGCGCAGGGTCAGTCCTGCATCCTGGTCTGCCATGGCCACCAGGATGCCCGACCCAGGTCGTGAACGAGGCCAGGCACGAGCAGCGTGCGGACCACCAGGGTGTCGATGAGCACGCCGAGGGCCACCAGGAAGGCCAGCTGGACCAGGAAGAGCAGCGGGAGCACGGCGAGCGCGCCGAACGTCGCCGCCAGCACGATGCCCGCGCTGGTGATGACGCCGCCCGTCACCGCGAGGCCGCGTCGCACCCCCTCCCGCGTGCCGTGCACCAGCGCCTCCTCGCGGACCCGGGTCATCAGGAAGATCGAGTAGTCGATCCCGAGGGCGACGAGGAAGACGAACGCGTACAGCGGGACGGACGGATCGGCTCCCGGGAACCCCAGGACGTGGTTGAAGACGAGGGCGCCGATGCCGAGCGTGGCCGCGAACGAGAGCAGGTTGGCCACGACGATGAGCACCGCCGCCACCACCGACCGCAGCAGCAGCATGAGGACCACCAGGATCACCAGCAGCACCGCCGGCACGATCACCCGAAGGTCCCGCTCGCTGGTCAGGTTGGTGTCGAGGCGCTCGGCCGCCGGCCCTCCGACGAGTGCACCCGCGGACACCGGGTGCACGGCGTCGCGCACGCCCTGGACGACGTCCACGGCCTCCTGCGTCTGGGACCCGGCCTCGGTCACGACGTCGATCTCGACCCGGCCGTCGACCACCAGCGGCGGCGCGCTCGGGTCCACGGGAGCCCCGGACGGGGCCCCGCCGGTGTCGGTGAGCGCGGCCGCGGACAGCACCCCGGGCACGCCCTGGACCGCTGCGAGTGCGGCGGCAGCGTCCCCCTCCGCCACGACCACGGTGATCGGCTGGACCTGGCCGGCGTCGAAGTGGTCGGCCAGGACGGTCTCGCCCGCCACCGACTCGACGTCGGTCAGGAAGATGTCGCTCTCGCTGGTGCCCTGGGCACGCAGGGTCGGCACCCAGGCTGCGGCGACCAGCAGCGCCACGGCCGTGACTCCCCACACCCGCCGCGGATGACGGCCGATGAGGCTGGCGACGCGGCCCCACAGGCCGGACCGGGTCTCGACCTCCTCGAGCGTGTCGTGCGGGGCGACGGCGTCCTCCGCGTGGCCGTCCTCAGCCGACAGGCCCGCCCGGGGCACGCGGGGCCAGAAGACCAGCCTCGACCGGCGGCCCGCGATCAGCAGGAGGGCCGGCAAGAGGGTGGTCGCGGCCAGGAACGCCCCGCCGATGCCGATGGCGGCGACAGGTCCGAGGCTGGAGTTGGAGGAGAGGTCCGACAGGAGCAGGCACAGCAGGGCGGCGATCACGGTGCCCGCGCTGGCAGCGACAGGAGGCAGGGACGCCCGCAGCGCCCGGCCCATGGCCGTGTAGGGCGACTGGACGCGCCGTAGCTCTTCGCGGTACCGCGCGACGATCAGGAGCGAGTAGTCGGTGGCGGCCCCGACCACCAGGATGAACAGGATGCCCTGGCTCTGGCCGTTGAGGACGAGCACGCCGTGCTTGGCCAGCTCGTAGACGGCGAGCGCCGCGGCGGAGAGCCCGAAGATCGCGGTTCCCAGGACGGCGAACGGCAGGCTGGGCGACCGGTAGACGAGCACCAGGATCACGAACACCACGAGCAGCGCCACGAGCAGGAGCAGCCCGTCGATGCCGCCGAACGCCTCCACCAGGTCGGCGATGGCGCCTGCGGGTCCGGTGACCCACGTGGTCAGGCCGGCGCTGTCGAGCTCGGAGGCGGCCGACCTCAGCTGGGCGACGACCAGGTTGGTGACCCGGTCGCCGTCGACCTGCTCGCTCGCGGCGCGCGCGTCCAGCGAGACCGCGACGAGGACCGCCTGCCCGTCCTGCGAGGGGATGGCGACTGTCGGCGCGAGGAGGACGTCCTGCACCGTCCGGCCGTCGGGCAGAGCAAGGGCGGGCACAGCCGCGGCGAACGCCTGGGCGCGTGCGAGCTGCTCGGGCGTCAGTGCCCCGCTCCCCTCCATCACCACGATCGCCGGAAGGGTGGTCTCGGAGCGGAAGGCGCGGGCCGCCTCAGCCGCGCGCGTCGACTCGGCGCCCTGGGGCAGGAACGACGCCGCGTCGTTCTGCTGGACCTCGGAGAGCTTGCCCATCGACGTCCCGCCGAGGCCGCCGATCCCGAGCCACACCAGCACCAGGACAGCGACGACCGCCCCGCGACGGACGGCTCGGCCACGGGATGAATTGCTCAGCATGCTGAGTATCGTGACCCGTCTAGCCTTGTTTGACAACTCGCGTCGGGAGGTCCGGTGTCACCACGTACGACTGCCGGTGCGTCCGCCCCCGGCCGTGCGGCCCCCCTCGACCGGACGACCGCCCGTCGTGCGGCTCGCGCCCGAGGGGCCAGGCAATGACGGCGCCGTCGACCGAGCCACCTGCCGCCACGCAGGTGCCCGAGCCGGGACGCCCTCGCGCCGTGGGTCAGTGGCCGACGGGCAGGCTGGTCTCGGCCGTCGCGCGCCGGATCGAGCGGGACTGGAACGCGCACCTGGCCCACTGGGAGCTCAACCACGCCTCCCTGCCCGTCCTCTACCTGCTTCAAGGAGGCCCGCGGTCCCAGCGTGAGCTCGCCCTCGCCTCCGGGGTCACCGAGCAGACGATGAGCCGGATCATCGGTCGGCTCGAGCGGACGGGCTACATCGTCAGGCACCCCCACGGCGGTGACCGCCGCCGCCACGAGGTCGTCGTGACCGAGGTCGGGCGGCAGGTTCTTGCCGAGGCAGGCGACCCTCGTTCCGCCGAGCAGATGAGCATCCGTGGGCTGAGCCCCGAGCAGGTCGCCCAGCTGCGCGAGATCCTCCTGGTGATGATGGCCCAGCGCCCGGGCGCCGCCGACCCGGGCCCCGAGGACGGGCTCGGCACGCCGGGGTAACGTGCTCGGATGGATCTGACCGTCACCGCGCCCACCGCGCCGCTGCCGGCCGCGCCGGCGGACACAGTGCCCGCGGACATAGTGCCCGCGAACAGAGTGCCGCTCGACGTCGTGCGGGTCGGTCTCGGCGAACGGCTCGTGGACTACGACGAGGCGTGGGCCCTCCAGCGCGAGGTCCATGGCGCAGTCGCCGACGGCTCCCGCGCCGACACCCTCCTCCTGGTCGAGCACGCGAGCGTCTACACCGCCGGCCGGCGCACGGCGACGTGGGACCGGCCGGTCGACGGGACACCCGTGGTCGACGTGGACCGCGGCGGCAAGATCACCTGGCACGGCCCCGGCCAGCTCGTCGCCTACCCCATCGTCCGGCTCGCCGAGCCCGTCGACGTCGTGGCCTACGTGCGCGCCCTCGAGCAAGCTGTGATGGACACCTGCACGGCGTTGGGCCTCGCGACGATCCGGGTCGAGGGTCGCTCCGGGGTGTGGCTGCCCGCCGAGGGGACGCGCCGCGAGCGCAAGGTCGCGGCCATCGGCGTGCGGGTGGCCCGCGGGGTGACGATGCACGGCGTGGCCCTCAACTGCGACTGCGACCTGGACGCCTTCACCCGGATCGTGCCGTGCGGCATCCCCGACGCGGACGTCACCTCCCTGACCGCCGAGCTGGGCCGCGACGTGACGGTGGCCGAGGCCGAGCCCCTGCTCCGCGACCTCGTCGGGCGATCGCTCGGGCGGCTGCGCACCGCCGCCCGTGCACCTGACCGGGCAGCGGACGGTGCCGGCGGAGTCGTCGGACGACTGACGTAGGGTGACGACGTGACCATCGCTCCCGAGGGACGCCGGATGCTGCGCGTCGAGGCCCGCAACGCTGCGACGCCGATCGAGAAGAAGCCCGAGTGGATCAAGACCCGCGCCACGATGGGTCCGGAGTACACCGAGCTCAAGGGTCTGGTGAAGCGCGAGGGCCTGCACACGGTGTGCGAGGCGGCGGGCTGCCCCAACATCTTCGAGTGCTGGGAGGACCGCGAGGCCACCTTCCTCATCGGCGGCGACCAGTGCACGCGGCGCTGCGACTTCTGCCAGATCGACACCGGCAAGCCCGCCGACTTCGACGCGGACGAGCCGCGCCGGGTGGCCGAGTCGGTCCAGGCGATGGGCCTGCGCTACTCCACGGTCACCGGCGTCGCCCGCGACGACCTGCCCGACGGCGGGGCCTGGCTGTACGCCGAGACGGTCCGCCAGATCCACCTGCTCAACCCGGGCACCGGTGTCGAGCTGCTGATCCCCGACTTCAACGCGGTCCCCGAGCTGCTCGCCGAGGTCTTCTCGTCCGAGCCCGAGGTCCTCGCCCACAACCTCGAGACCGTCCCACGCATCTTCAAGCAGATCCGGCCCGGCTTCCGCTACGACCGGTCGCTGTCGGTGCTGACCGCCGCCCGCGAGGCGGGTCTGGTCACCAAGTCGAACCTGATCCTGGGCATGGGCGAGACCTACGACGAGGCAGCCGCCGCGCTGGCCGACCTGCACGAAGCCGGCTGCGACCTCGTCACGATCACGCAGTACCTGCGGCCCTCGGTCCGTCACCACCCCGTCGACAGGTGGGTCCGTCCGGAGGAGTTCGTCGCGCTCGCCGACCACGCCGAGAGCATCGGGTTCCTCGGTGTCATGTCCGGCCCGCTGGTCCGTTCCTCCTACCGGGCCGGTCGCCTGTGGGGGCAGGCGATGCGCCGTCGCGGTCAGGAGATCCCCGCCGAGCTCGCTCACCTCGCCGAGGCCCGCTCGTCACGCCAGGAGGCGTCCAGCCTGCTCGCGCGCTGAGCACCGGGCACCGCCGGGGGCGCCGGCCGACGGGCCGGAGGACCCGGCTGAGCGGTCGCGCCGGACCACTAGACTCCTGCCTCATGGCACGTCAGAGCTCGACCACATCCACGCCCGCCGGCGGCACGGGCGCAAAGGCCCCGAAGGTCAAGAAGACCCGCTGGTGGCACCAGCTGTGGCAGGCCTACCAGGTCACCCGCAAGAACGACCCGGCCGTCACCTGGTGGGTCCTCGGCGCGTTCCTCGCCGTGATGGTCGTGGCCCTGATCATCGGCCTCCTCCTCCACCAGGTCGGGTACTGGCTCTTCGTCGGCGTGCCGTTCTCCGCTCTCGCGGCCATGTTCGTCCTCGCCCGCCGCGCCGAGGCCTCGGCCTACCGGCAGATCGAGGGTCAGCCCGGTGCGGCCCTCTCCGCCCTGCGCACCATCCGTCGCGGGTGGGACTTCCCCGAGGAGCCGGCGGCCATGGACGCCCGGACCCAGGACATCGTGTTCCGCGGCGTCGGCCGGGCGGGCATCGTGCTCGTCGGCGAGGGTCCGGCCAGCCGGGTGCCGCGCCTGCTCGAGGCCGAGCGCAAGAAGGTCGCCCGCATCCTGCCCAACGTGCCCATCACGCTGATCCAGGCCGGCAAGGACGAGGGTCAGGTCCCCCTGCGCAAGCTCCCGCGCGAGGTGCAGAAGCTCAAGCCGACGCTGACCAAGCAGGAGGTCGCGGAGATCACCAAGCGTCTGCGCGCCCTCGGCGGGGTCAAGCTGCCCGTGCCCAAGGGGATCGACCCCTACCGCGCCCGCCCCGACCGCAAGGGCATGCGCGGGCGCTGACCTGCCGGTCGGACACCGCCCGGCGATCTGACCCAGCTCAGCGGCCGATCTGACCCAGCTCAGCGGCGCACGACGGCCGTCCCGGCTGCCACGTCGTGCATCCCCCGGCCCTCCGCGTTCCACACGACGGCAGGGATCACCAGGCACAGCAGCAGGGTGCGCAGCGCGGCCCGCGGCAGACCGGGAGGCATGAGCCGGAGGTCGGTCCCGCCGGTGCCGTCGTCGCGTGCCAGGACCCGGACGACGCGCAGGCCGACGAGCCGGTGACCGACCGTGTTGCCGAGCAGCCCCACGAGGAGCGTCGTCGACAGGGCCAGCACCAGGAGGGTCGCCGTCGGGTCGCCCGAGAGCAGCCGGGTGACGGCGGGACGCGTCGTCGGCCAGAAGACCGAGCTCACCGAGAGGCAGAGCAGCCAGTCGACGGCCAGGGCAGCGAAGCGCCGTCCCAGAGGGGCCAGAGAGCCTGGACCGGCGGGTGGCAGCCCGAGCCTGGACGCCCCACCGGCAGGCCCACCGCCGGGAGTACCCTCCAGCCAGGACCCCAGGTCCTCCCGTCGCGTCGCCACCCGGTCAGCCTACCGAGGCCCCCTGACCAGGCCGGGAGCCAGGTAACGCGGCTGAAACACGGGGTACACCGTGGGGAAACTCCGGCGCCCTAGCGTCGGGCACGACGCAGACCGACCGCGCACCGCACACCAAGGAGATCACCGGATGTTCAGTTCCGCCGATGAAGTGATGGCCTTCATCAAGAAGGAGGACGTCAAGTTCGTCGACGTCCGGTTCTGCGACCTGCCAGGCGTGATGCAGCACTTCAACGTCCCCGCCTCCACGGTGGACGCCACCTTCTTCACCGAGGGCCAGATGTTCGACGGATCCTCGATCCGCGGCTTCCAGGCCATCCACGAGTCCGACATGAAGCTGCTCGCGGACATCGGCACGGCGTACCTCGACCCGTTCCGGACCGAGAAGACGCTCAACGTCAACATGTCGATCGTCGACCCGTACACCGACGAGCCCTACAGCCGTGACCCCCGCCAGGTAGCCGCGAAGGCCGAGGCGTACCTGAAGTCGACGGGCATCGCGGACACGGCGTTCTTCGCCCCCGAGGCCGAGTTCTACATCTTCGACGACATCCGCTTCCACACGAGCCAGGCGGAGAGCTACTACCACATCGACTCCATCGAGGCCGCCTGGAACACCGGCCGCAAGGAGGAGGGTGGCAACCTCGGCCACAAGACGCCGTACAAGGGTGGCTACTTCCCCGTCCCGCCGGTCGACCACTTCGCCGACCTGCGCGACCAGATCTGCCTCGAGCTCGACAAGCTGGGCCTGCAGGTCGAGCGGTCGCACCACGAGGTCGGCACCGCGGGCCAGGCGGAGATCAACTACCGCTTCGACGAGCTCGCCAAGTCGGCCGACAAGGTGATGCTCTTCAAGTACGTCGTCAAGAACGTCGTCCACGCCGCCGGCCGGACCGCGACCTTCATGCCGAAGCCCCTCTTCGGTGACAACGGCTCGGGCATGCACGTGCACCAGTCGCTGTGGAAGAACGGCGAGCCGCTCTTCTACGACGAGAAGGGCTACGGCGGCCTGTCCGACCTGGCTCGCTGGTACATCGGCGGCCTGCTCAAGCACGCGCCGTCGCTGCTGGCGTTCACAAACCCGACGGTGAACAGCTACCACCGCCTGGTGCCCGGCTTCGAGGCGCCCGTCAACCTCGTCTACTCGGCGCGCAACCGCTCGGCGTGCATCCGCATCCCGGTCACGGGTTCCAACCCGAAGGCCAAGCGCATCGAGTTCCGCGTGCCGGACCCGTCGTCGAACCCGTACCTGGCGTTCGCGGCGATGCTGATGGCCGGCATCGACGGCATCCGCAACAAGATCGAGCCGCCGGAGCCCGTCGACAAGGACCTGTACGAGCTGCCGCCCGAGGAGCACGCCTCCATCCAGCAGGTCCCGGGCTCGCTCGGCGAGGTCCTCGACGCCCTCGAGGCCGACCACGACTACCTGACGGAGGGCAACGTCTTCACGCCCGACCTGATCGAGACGTGGATCGACTTCAAGCGCGCCAACGAGATCGACCCGATCCGTCTGCGCCCGCACCCGCACGAGTTCGAGCTGTACTACGACGTCTGATCGTCGGCGCTCACGGGTCAGGCCGTAAGCCGCTGACGTGCGCGAACGACGCCCCGGTCACCCTTGTGGTGGCCGGGGCGTCGTTCGTCAGAGGCCGGCCTGGTCGATCGCGCTCTGAAGCGACGTGACGTAGCCCTGGCTGGTGTACGTCGCGCCGCTGACCATGTCGACCGACGAGCTCTGCGCCTGCACGGTCTCGCTCTGCAGGATCGGCAGCGCGTAGGCGTTGATCTGCTGGTCGTGCCCGTTCTGGCTCGGGTAGTCGACGGTGAGGGCGTCGGTGATCTTGCCGGCGGCGACGGTGATCTGAACCTGGACGTTGCCGTAGGGAGTCGGGGCGGCGGTCCCGGTGAAGGTGCCCGATCCCTGCCCGGTGGACGCCACCGCCGTCCCGCCACCGCTCGCCGCGGGCGCTGCGGCAAGCCTGCCGGTCCCGACCGTGCGGTTGAGGCTCGTGGGGTAGGAGAAGAGCAGGACCAGCCCGGTGAGCGTGCTGGCGATGACGACGACGATGCGACGCATTGTGACCTCCCGGTCACCAGGTGGGTGTGGTCGCGAAGTTGCAGCTCACGACCTCTACCTTCGCCGCTCCGCCTCGAAGGCTGCTGAGCGATCGCTGGGAGCTTCCTGTGCGCGCTGACCCCGACCCCGCGAGGCAGGGGTCACGTCCCGGCGCGGGTGTCCCATCGGAAGAAGCGCAGCGCCACCACGGTCGCCGCCACTCCCCAGGCGAGCAGGACGAGCAGGTGTGTCCCACCCACCGGCGCTCCGGCATCGGCCAGCACCGCAGCCAGGGCGTTCTGGAAGTGCTTGAGGGGGAACAAGTTCCCGACGCGGTCCATCCAGTCGGGGGCGTCCCCGACGAACAGCTCGGAGAAGAAGGCCAGCGGCAGCAGCACCACGAGCCCGACGGCGCCGACCGCCCGGGCGTTCGGGACGAACGCGGCGAGCGCGAACCCGCATGCGCCCATGCTGACCGTCCCGACGACGACGACCACCAACGCCTTGAGGAGCGAGCCGGCCGCGAGGTGGACGTCGTAGGCGAGCACAGCCAGGGCGAGGACAGCCGCCGTGATCACCAGGGCGAACCAGACGGCGACGGTGACCCGGCTGAGGAGGTAGTGCCACGGACGCACGGGTGTGCCCCGGAGCCGCTTGAGCACGCCGTGATCGCGGGCCTGCGCCACGCCCTCGGGCAGGTTCATGAACGCCGTCACCCCAGCACCCCAGACCGCCATGCTGGCGGCGAAGAAGACCGCGAACGGCATGCCGTGGATCTCGAACTGGCCCTGCGTCGTGAGCATGAAGGCGTACAGGCCGACGGGCATGACGAGCGAGAAGAACAGGGTCCCCGGGTCGCGCCACAC